>DATKMS010000258.1:0-3121 GCA_035541735.1 Candidatus Margulisiibacteriota bacterium | reverse complement strand
TCGCCGGCCTGCTCTGGTCCAAGCAGTTCTACCACTACATAGTCGCCGAATGGCTCAAGGGCGATCCCTGCTGTCCCCCGCCCCCTCTCGAGCGCAAGCAGGGCCGCAACCACGAATGGGGCCACCTCTACAACTCCGACGTTCTCTCCATGCCCGACAAGTGGGAGTACCCTTGGTATGCCGCCTGGGACCTCGCCTTCCACTGCGTGCCCCTGGCGCTGATCGATCCCGAGTTCGCCAAGAACCAGCTCGTGCTCTTAACCCGCGAGTGGTACATGCACCCCAACGGCCAGCTCCCGGCGTACGAGTGGGCATTCAGTGACTGCAACCCGCCGGTGCATGCGTGGGCGGCATGGCGGGTCTACAAGATCGAGCGGCGCCGCTGCGGCGTCGGCGACCGCGGCTTCCTCGTGCGCGTGTTCCACAAGCTGCTCCTCGACTTCACGTGGTGGGTGAATCGCAAGGATGCCGCGGACCGCAACGTCTTCCAAGGTGGTTTCCTTGGCCTCGACAACATCGGCGTCTTCGACCGCAGCGCGCCGCTGCCCACGGGCGGACAGATCGAGCAGTCCGACGGCACGAGCTGGATGGGCATGTACTGCCTCAACATGCTGGCCATTGCGCTCGAACTCGCCGAGGCGGACTCGGCCTACGAGGATGTCGCCAGCAAGTTCTTCGAGCACTTCGTGTACATCTGCCGCGCCATGAACAACATGGGCAACAAAGGCATCGAGCTGTGGGATGCGCGCGACGGCTTCTACTACGACGTCCTGCATTTGCCGGACGGCCGCCACTTCCCGCTGCGCGTGCGTTCCATGGTGGGCCTGGTGCCGCTGTTTGCCGTGGAGACGCTGGAGTCCGACATCGTCGACAAGCTGCCGGGATTCAAGCGCCGCATGCAGTGGTTCATCGAAAACCGCCCCGAGTTTGGCGACCACATCGAGACCTGGACGTCGAGCGGCGGCCTCGTGCGCCGCTTTCTGTCGCTGGTCAATCGCGACCGCTTGCGCTCTGTCCTGCGCTACATGCTCGATGAGAACGAGTTCCTCTCCCCCTACGGCATCCGCGCTCTGTCGCGCTTTCACCGCGCTCATCCGTACACACTCGACCTCGGCGGGGTCGCCTATCAGGTCGACTACGAACCGGCGGAGTCGCGCACGGCCCTGTTCGGCGGCAACTCGAACTGGCGCGGTCCGGTATGGTTTCCGATGAACTTCCTGCTCATCGAAGCGCTGCAGAAGTTTCACTGGTATCTTGGCGGCTCCTATAAGGTCGAGTGTCCTACCAACTCGGGGCGGATGCTGAACCTGTGGGAAGTCGCGCTCGAAATCTCGCGCCGCCTGACTCGCGTCTTTTTGCGTGGCGCCGACGGCCGCCGGGCCGTCTACGGCGGCACCGAGAAGTTCCAGAGCGATCCGCACTGGCGGGACCTGCTGCTCTTCTATGAGTACTTCCACGGCGACAACGGCGCCGGCATCGGAGCGAGTCATCAGACAGGGTGGACTGCCCTGGTCGCCAAGTTGCTGCAACAGGTCACCGAATACGGCGGCTAGACCAGCCGGCATCCCGTCACCGGCGCAGCCGCGCCACTCTCGCCCATCCATTCCGCTTGCTCACAGAACCCCAAAACCAATAGAATCCCCTTAGCATTGCTGCCCTGATAACCGCACAAGCGTCAACCGAACAGCCGAGGAGCAACCATGGCACTATTCATCGAAGTCGAAGTGGTCCCCGCCGTTGCCAAAAGCGCGGAGATTGTGAAGAAGCTCGTGGAGGTCTGTCCAGTCAACATCTTTGCCGCCGGCAGTAGCGGCAGCATCGAGATCATCGACAAGCACCTCGACGAATGCACGTTGTGCGAGCTGTGCCTCAACGCCGCACCGCCCGGGACGGTGCGGGTGAAAAAGCTGTACGGCGACGGGCAAGTGCTCGCACGCCAAGCCTGAGCGGCGACAGCGACGAACGCGCCTGGCACGCGCCGGGGCCACCGGGTGCGGCTGCTGTACCCGCCAGTTCCCATTTCCACAGGCGTGCTGATTGGCTAATCTGACAGGCGGGACCTGGCGGGTTCCGGCACACGCGACGAAGGAGTACAACCGATGGGCGACACGAACAACCGAGCCGACCGCGACCTGTGGCAGAAGCTCGCCACCAAGGAGCGTAAGGGTGCTGATCCCGAGGGGCTCATCTGGCACACCCCCGAAGGCATCGACGTCAAGCCGCTGTATACGCTGGCGGACGTCGCGGACCTCGACTTTACCGATACGATCCCAGGGACCTTCCCCTTCCTGCGTGGCCCGCGCGCCACCATGTACGCTGGGCAGCCGTGGACCATCCGCCAGTATGCCGGCTTCTCCACTGCCGAGGAGTCCAACGCCTTCTATCGTGCCAACCTCGCGGCCGGGCAGATGGGCCTCTCCGTCGCATTCGATCTCGCCACGCACCGCGGCTACGACAGCGATCACCCACGCGTGGTCGGTGACGTGGGCAAGGCCGGTGTCGCCATCGACTCGGTCGAAGACATGAAGATCCTCTTCGACGGCGTGCCGCTCGACAAGATGTCGGTGTCGATGACCATGAATGGCGCTGTGCTCCCGGTGCTCGCGAACTTCATCGTCGCCGGGGAGGAGCAGGGTGTGCCGCGCGCCAAGCTGACCGGCACCATCCAGAACGACATCCTCAAAGAATTCATGGTGCGCAACACCTACATCTACCCGCCAAAGCCCTCGATGCGCATCGTCGCCGACATCATCGAGTACACCAGCAAGGAAATGCCGAAGTTCAACTCGATCTCGATCTCCGGCTACCACATGCAGGAAGCCGGGGCGACGTGCGACCTCGAACTCGCGTTCACCATTGCCGACGGACTCGAATATGTTCGTGCCGCGCTCTCCAAGGGCCTCGACATCGATGCGTTCGCCGGTCGACTGTCGTTCTTCTTCGCCATCGGCATGCACTTCTACATGGAGGTGGCCAAGCTGCGCGCCGCACGCCTGCTGTGGGCGACGCTGATGAAGAAACACTTCAACCCCAAGCAGCCGACGTCGCTGATGCTGCGCACGCACTGTCAGACCTCGGGCGCCAGCCTCACCGAGCAGGACCCGTTCAACAACATCATCCG
>DATKMS010000257.1:0-32751 GCA_035541735.1 Candidatus Margulisiibacteriota bacterium | reverse complement strand
GCCTGCAGGTCTTCGAGCAGCCGCTGCGTCTCACGCTGCGCTTCGGCGGTCGCGCGGGCGCGCTGCTCAACCTCGGCGAGCCGTTCCTCGTAGCCTCGGCGGGTGTGCTCCAGCCGCTCCACCGCCGCCGCCAGCGCCTTCGCCTGCTCCGAGCGCGCCGCTGCCGCGATCCGCAACACCGCGTCCGGCAGCCCCAGGCGACGCGCAATCGGCAGCGCCTGGCTTTCGCCGATCGAGTGGTAGACGAGGCGAAAGCGCGGCGCCATTGCATCGAGGTCGAACTCGACCGCCGCGGTCACACAGGTCTCGTGGCTCAACGCGAACACCTTGATGGGTGCGTAGTGCGTGCTGAGTGCGACACGCGCGCCGCTGGCTGCGAGCATGCGGATCATGCCGATTCCCAGTGCCGCCCCGTCGTCCGGATCGGTGCCGACGCCAGGTTCGTCCAGCAACACCAGCGCGGGAGCGGCGCGCCCCTCGATGATCTCGGTGAGATTGGCGACGTGCGCCGAGAACGTCGACAGGTTGCGCTCGATGCTCTGCTCGTCGCCGACGTCGGTGTAGATGGCCTGGAAGCACGGCAGCCGGCTGCCCTCGGCGGCGGGGATCAGCACACCGCTCTGCGCCATCAGCGCCAGCAAGCCCAGCGTCTTCAACGCCACCGTCTTGCCCCCGGTGTTTGGTCCGGTGATGACCAGCACCTGCTTGTCACGCGGCAGCAGGATGTCGATCGGCACCACCGGTCGCTCGCCGAACAGCAGCAGCGGATGCCGTGCCTGGCGCAGCACCAGCTCGGTGTCGTCCAACTGCGGTTGCGTGCAGCGATAACGTTGCGCGAAGCGGGCGCGTGCCACCAGCGCGTCGATCTGGACTAGCGTTGTAAAACTCTGGCTCAGCTGCGCATGGACCGCGCGCACCAGGGCCGTCAGGTCGGCCAGAATGCGGCGCACCAGCCTTTCCTCTTCCTTCGCGGCGAGCAGCAGGCGGTTGTTCAGTTCGACAGCGAACAGCGGTTCGACAAAGGTCGTTTCCCCGGAGACCGAGCGGTCTTGCACGACGCCGTCGAATTGCCCAGCCATGGCCGTTTTGATCGGCACGACGAAACGGTTGTTGCGCACCGTGACGTACCGATCGGAGATCAGCTCGGCGAGCCCGGGACGCGCCAGTAGCTCGTCCAACCGGCGCGTCAGCTTGTCGCGCAACTGGCGGAGCGTACGCCGCACCTCGGCCAACTCGTCACTGGCGTCGTCGGTGACACCGCCGTCATCGTCGAGCGCGCGCGTCAGACTGGCCTGCAGCGCTGGGAGAGGCACGAGGCCGTCCGCGAGCTCCGCAAGCAGCGGATACGCGGCGCGATGCTTGGTGAGAGACGCGCGCGTCGCGTGCGCGACGGCCAGAACCGTGCGCACGCCTACCAGCGAGGGCCCGTCAAGCACCGCACCTTCATGAGCGGCACGGCGGAGAGGGCCACGCAGATCGGCGAACTCGCGCAACGGTAGGTCGCCCTGTTCCTCGATCAGACGAAAGCATTGCCAGACGGCATCCAGAGCGCGCCCGACGACGGCGCGGTCAGGGCTGGGCGCCAGGGTACGACATGCTTCTTTCCCCGCCGGTGAGCAGGCGAAATCGGCGAGCCGGTTGCGGATGTGGTCGAATTCAAGTGCAGCGAGATCGCGTGGGCGCATCGCAGTGCGGAGTGCGGAGTGCGGAGTGCTGAGGCCAGGTCCACCCGCCGAGCACTCAGCACCCAGCACTCAGAACTTCGATTTCCTCCGAGCCTTCAGGCGCGCAGCGGCGGCGGCGAACGGGGTCACCTTGCCAAAGGACGCGCGCACCGATGGCTCACCGTCTTCCTTGATCTGCTCGTGCGGCGCGGCGGTGCGCGCCGTCACCGCGCGGCCGGGATGCCGCAAGATGAGGCGCGCCTCGTGCACCGTGATGGGCCGCCCGAAGAGGCAGAAGCGCTGGCCGCCATCCTGCTGCGCGTTGGCCCACGCGGCGAACTCCTCCGCCGAGGGATCGTGACCGACGGCGACGGCGCAGCGGCGCACGACAAAACCCAGCATCATCTTGGGGAGTGCGGAAGGGCCACTAGCCATGAGGGGGCACTTCTTGCGAGCCGGCGCCGGTCAAGCTGCGTCCATTGACGACGCGGCGCCCGTCTGAGCGCGCTCGGCAATGATGCGGTCCAGCTCGGCACGGAGGTGTGGCAACACGGCGTCGTAGCTGAAGGCGCCGATCTTGACGTCCTTGCGCTTCAAGTTCACCGTCGACGGCCCGCACCACAAGCCCAGATCGGCGTCATCAGTCTCGCCGGGACCGTTCACCCGGCACCCCATTACGGCGATGGTGATGCGATGCTGCTGCGCGTAGCGGGTCAGCTCGCGCACCTGCGCCGCCAGCTCGACGAAGCTCTCGTTCTCGACCCGCGAGCAGCTCGGGCACGAAATGATGTTCAGGCCGCGGCCAAAATCGGGGACCGAAATGAAGCGGCCGTGCGCGACGTCGCCGATGATGCGGTGGCCGACCTCAACCTCCTCGTGCTTGCGGTCGTTGGGTAAGGTCAGCGAAACCCGGATGGTGTCGCCGATGCCCTCGGCCAGCAGCTTTTCAAACGCCAGGCGTGTCTTGATGATGCCCTCGGGCGGCATCCCGGCCTCGGTGACGCCGAGGTGCAGCGGCACGTCAGCGCGCGCCTGCGCGAAGCGGCGGTTGGCCTCGACGACCTTGCGCGGATCGGAATCCTTCAGCGACACGACGAAGCGTTCGAACCCCACCTCCTCCATCAGCGAGCAGTGATAGAGTGCCGACTCCACAAGCGCCGCCAGCTGGTCGTGCGGGTGGCGTTGCAGAAACTCCGGCGCCACCGAGCCGCAGTTGACGCCGATGCGGATGGCGCAATCCGTGTCGCGCGCCACGGCAACCAGCCAGCCCACCTTGTCGCGAATCGATTTGTCGCGCTCGACGTGATGCAGGTGGCCGGGGTTGTAGCGGATCTTGTCGACGTGCGGCCCGACCTTGGCGGCCAATCGGTAGTTCTCCTGCAGATCAACCGCCAGCACCGCGTCGGTCTGCCGGCGAATCTCCTTGAGCGCTGCGACCTCCTTGTCGTTGTCGACGGCGATGCGCACGACAGCGGCCCCGGCGCGCTGCAGCTGGATGGTCTGCGCCACGGTCGCGTCGATGTCCCGCGTCTTGGTCGCGCACATGCTCTGCACCGCAACCGGCGCGCCGGCGCCGATCTGCAGCGTCCCGATGCGCACTGCGCGTGTGGGACGGCGCTTGGTTGCAGAGCGGTCGGACATCACGGCGAGGCTAGCCGAGCCGCTGCAGGGACTCAAGGAGGAAGTGCGTGGCGTGGGAGCGCTGGAGCGTGAGAAGCGGGCACGTTCAAACGCTCACACCCTCTCACGCTCTCACGTTCTTGCCAGTCTCGCCGGTGAGAAATGCTGCAGCTCCTCGCTGGCCTCGCCGAGCACGGCCGCGGCCCCCAGACGGCCGACAGCGGGACTCGTCGTCATCCCGTGGCCACCGAGGGCGGCGACCCAGGTGAGTCCCTGCACGTCGGGATCGCGGCCGATGACGAAGCGTTCGTCGCGTGCGAACGTGCGCAGGCACGCCCAGCTCGATGCGATACGTGCGGACGCCAGGCTGGGGAACGCGCGCGCGATTTTCTCGGCGAGGAGGCGCGCCGCCGCCGCGTCCACCACCGGCTCCTGCGGTGGGTGGGGCGTTGCGTCACACGGGCTCATCAGCAAGCCATCACCCTCCGGGCGGAAGTACACGTCGGAGTCGTTGTGCCAGACGAAGGGCCACTCACGATCGATGGCTACGTCGACCCGGGTTTGAAACAAGTGGCGGCGGCGCGGCGCCAAGGTGCGAGTGCCGACGCCCGCAAGCTCGCCGATCGTACCGGCCCAGGCACCCGCGGCATTCACTACGGCGCCTGTGGTCACCGTTGCGCCATCCGTTTCGACGGCTTCCACGCGGCCGCTGTGCACACGCATGCCCGTGATCGCCCGGTGATATTCGATGCGTGCCCCGCCGCGCCGCGCGGCCGCGAGATAGCCATGCAGCAGCGCGTGAATATCCACCACCCCATCGTCGAGATTCCAGAAGGCGCCGGCGAATGGTGCGCCGACCAGCGCCGGCACCCGCCGCACGGCTGCAGCGGCGTCGATCACCTCGCCATTGAGCCCGAGCCGGCGGGCGACATGACACGCGTCATGCAACTGCGGCAGCCCGCGCTCCCCGGCAACGAGCAGCGATCCGCACCGACGCAAGAGCGCTGTGCTGCTGAAACCATCGGGCGGCGCCGCGATGAAGGTCGCTCCTTCGACGGCGAGGCGCGCCTCAGCCGGATCGGACAGCACCTGGTATGCAAGCGCGGCGTTGCGCCCGGACGCATGCCTCCCGGCGATGGCTTCGCGTTCGAGGAGCAGGACGTTGCGAACCCCGCGCGCGACGAGATGATACGCTGTCGAGGCGCCGGCAAACCCAGCGCCGATGATCACGACGTCAGCGGTGCGCACGCTCGGAAGGTAGCACAGCGCAGGGCGCGGCTGTAGGTCGTGACACGAGCCCGAGCCGGCGCCACGGATCACGCGTCGCGCAGCAGGATCTCCAGCTCGTTGTCGGCAGGCGGCCGGTCGCTGAAGGCGTTGACGTAGGCGGCCAACGCCGCGTCGCCGAGCTCCTCGGCCGTGTACGAAAACTGCTCGTCGCCGTCGGCGACCGACGGCCACCAGTCGCGCAGCTTGCACGCCGCGACCTCCGCCTTCGGCCGCGGATAGTTGAACGGCGCAGCGACGAGCGCGTCGCTGATCACGTTGACGAACGCATCGGCTGTGAAACGGCGGGAGAAGGCTTGCAGATCGGGCTGCGACGCGATCGAGCTCAGCCGGCGGCTGCGCACGTCCAACACGCCATCGCGCAGGGTGAGGATCCGGTAGGCGTGCGGATAACCCGCCAGCGATGCGGTGACGATGTTGTGCAGCCCGTCCTCCTCCTTCACGTCCTGGATGTGCAGGTGGCCCGTGAGCGTGATGCGCACGCCGTGCTTGCGCAGGATGGCCTTCAACTCGTGCGCGTTTTCCACGTGGAACCACGAGAAGGTCGGGTTCACGGTCTCGCCGGGAACATGCTCGATGATGCTGTGATGCAGCATGACGATGGTCTCGCGCCCGTTGCGGTGCTTCGCCAGGTCGTCATCGAGCCAGGCCAGCACCTCGGGAGCGATGTAGCCGCGATCCTCATCCGGTTTCGCCGAGCAGATGCCGACGAGGTGCACGTCGTCAGTCGGATCACAGCTGAATGCGGTGCGCTGTGAGTTCTCGAACCCGAAGTCACCGTAGAGTCGTGGGATCTCCGTCGTCCGCACCGGCGTGACGTGCGGGTCCAGATAGGCGCGCGGCCGTAGCGCTGCGGGACGTGGTTGGTCGTGGTTACCGGAGACACAGAAGACGGGCTTGCGGAAGCGCGTGAACAATTCGCGCGCCTTGTCGTGATTGTACGGCTCGGAATCGCGCGTCAGGTCGCCGGCGACGAGGACGAAGTCCAGCTCCGGCAGCGCGTTGATCTCGTCGATCGCAGCGTCGAGCAGCTCGACGCTGCGATCGTACATCGTCGGCTCCAACGGAATGGGTGGCGCGTACCAGCCCGTCTCGGGGTTGGGTACGCTGACGTGCGGATCGGATATGAGGGCGAAGGTGGACACGGAGTCTCATCCTGGCGGCAGCACCTACGACAGTCAACCGCCGCGAAAACGGGAACGCCCCGCCGGCGTTTGCCGACGGGGCGCTCTTACCGTCAGATGCAGATCACTTAGATCTTGCTGACGTTACTGGCTTGCGGTCCCTTGCGACCCGGGGTGACATCGAACTCCACCCGCTGGCCTTCTTCGAGACTCTTGAAGCCGTCACCGGCGATCGAAGAGTAGTGGACGAAGACATCTTCGCCGTTCTCTTGCCGGATGAACCCGTACCCCTTTTCGGGGTTGAACCACTTAACGGTCCCTTGCGCCATGCGCGTTCCCTCCTTTGCTCTAAACTCGTCAACCGGGGGCGCTGCATGTCCAGGGACGCGTGCTGCGTTGCTTAACAAAATGCCCACGAAAACTCGTGGCCTAACAAGACGTTTGCCGAACCTGCCGGTATAACTGCAAGCAGGCTATAGCCGAGCCTAATGCCGCCCGCAAGGGCGGTGTCGATTGGGGATTTCGGATTGCGGAATGCGGATTGAGGGACAGAGCTCGTCGCGTTGACTAGGCAGACTGCCGGCGGCTATGATCCCCCCCGTGCTGTGCGGTGCTGTGGAGGCTGCGGTTCATGGCTGAGATTGTCGCTGGGTCCCTGGTCGGGACGTTCTCTCAGTAACCCTTGTGAGGTTGACGATTGTCCGGCGCCAACGGTAGTGGCTTGCTCCGCGTCATCCCGCTCGGTGGGCTCGGTGAGATCGGCCTCAATTGCCTGGTGCTCGAATACGGCGATGCGGCGATCGCCATCGATTGCGGCCTCATGTTCCCCGAGCTGCACATGCTCGGGATCGATCTGGTCATTCCCGATCTGAGCTATGTGCAGCGCCTCGGTGACCGCTTTCGCGGGTTCGTCATGACCCACGGCCACGAGGACCACATCGGTGCGTTGCCCTACGTTCTGCGCGACGTCCCGGCGCCGGTGTACGCCACGCCAATGGCTGCCGGCCTGCTCACCGAGAAGCTGCGCGAACACAACCTGCTCGACGAGACCCGCCTTGAAGTCTTCCGGCCAGGCCAGCCGTGGGAGATGGGACCGTTCTCCCTCGAAGCAGTGCACATGACGCACTCGATCGTCGATGCCGTCGCCCTGGCGATCCGCACACCGGCCGGCACGGTCATCCACAGCGGTGACTTCAAGCTCGACCAGACGCCCATCGGCGGCGCCGCATCCGATCTGCAACGGCTCGCGGATTATGCCGCCGCCGGCGTCTTGCTGCTGCTGTCCGACTCGACCAACGCCGAACGCGCCGGCTATACGCCATCGGAGCGCACCGTGCACGGCGATCTCGACGGCATCTTCCGCGCGACGGCGGGCAAGATCTTCTTCTCGACGTTTTCGTCACACGTGCACCGCTTGGCGCAGGTGCTCGAGCTGTCGCAGCGCTACGGCCGCCGCGTGATCACCGTCGGTCGCAGCATGCAAACCAGCATCAAGATCGCCACGCAGCTCGGCTACATCGAGAGCCCGGCCGCACTGTTCGCCGACGTCAGCGAGCTGCGCCACCTCGATCCGCGGCAGGTGACCCTGCTCATCACCGGCAGCCAGGGCGAGCCGTTGTCGGCGCTCATCCGTATCGCCGTCGGGGATCACGGCCAGGTGCAGATGGCACCGGACGACGCCGTGGTCCTTTCGTCGCGCATCATCCCCGGCAACGAGAAGTCGATCAGCAACATGATCAACCACATCTACCGGCGCGGTGCCTGCGTCCACCACGCTGCGAATGCGCACGTGCACGTGTCCGGCCACGCCAGCCAGGAAGAGCTGAAGCTGCTGCTGCGGCTGGTCCGCCCGCGCTACTTCGTACCGGTGCACGGTGAGTATCGGCACCTGGTGCGCCACCGCGCCCTGGCGCACTCGGTGGGGATGGCCCCCGAGTCGACGTTCCTCCTGGAAGACGGTCACGTGCTGGAGATCGACGCCGGCGGTGCGCGCGTTGCCGCGCCCGTGCACGCCGGTCGCGTCTTCGTCGACGGCAAAGGTATCGGCGACGTCGAAGACGTCGTGCTGCGCGACCGGCGCCACCTGTCGTCCGACGGCCTGGTGCTCGCCATCTTGGCCATCGACCAGCAGAGCGGCGAGATCATCGCCGGCCCGGATCTGGTGTCGCGCGGCTTCATCATCGAAGCGAACGGGCAAGAGTACCTCGAGCGCGCCAGGGGCGTTGTGGTTGAGACCTTGCGGCAGATCACGTCAGAGTCGCGCGCCGATTCGATGGAGGTCAAGGAAGAGGTGCGCAAGGCGTTGAAGCGCTTCTTCGCGAAGACGTTGGAGCGCCGGCCGGTGATTGTGCCGTTTGTAATGGAGATGTGACGTGGCGCGCAGTCGAGTGGCAGTGAAACCGGAAACGAAGGACCCGCAGGACCACGAAGCCTCGCAGCTGCTGAACGAGGTAGCGGGCTTGGTCACCCTGGCGGCGGCGTTCTTTGCGCTCGTCAGTTTCGTCTCATTCCAGCCCGGCGAAGGGGGTACGAACCTCGGGGGCCCCGTGGGGCACGGGTTGTCGAGCCTGCTGATGCAGACCTTCGGCCTGGCGGTGTTCCTGGTGCCGCTCCTGCTGGTGGTGCTGGGCGTGCAGCTCTTTCGGTCACGGCTCGATGCCCTCTCCGCGACCCGCGGCATGGCGTCGTTTGCGCTGCTGCTCAGTCTCGCGGTGTTGGTCGGGCTCGTGAGACAACACGGTGACGTCGTGCACGCGGGCGGCTGGTTCGGCGGCTTCGTCAGCACGTTGCTGCGGGACGCCTGCGGCACGATCGGGGCGGCCGTCGTGACCGGCGTGCTGCTGGCGCTCGCGTTGATGTTCACCACCGGCTCCTCGCTGCGCACCGGCCTGAGCAGGCTGACCGGCGGCGCGCGACAGGGCTGGCAGCGATGGCGCCACCAGCGCAGCACCCGGGCGCTCCAAAATCGCAAGCGCGAGCTGCTACCGAGCGAATCGGAGCCGCTCGCCGGGCCGCTCATCGTGCTCGGCGAGGAGTCTGCCGTTGCCGACGACAAGAAGCCGCGGCGCCTGGCGGCGCAGCCGACACTGCCCTTCGCCGACGGCTCGGGCTACCAGACGCCGTCGCTCGATCTGCTCGACACGCCGCGCCACAGCGTCGTGCGCGTCGACGAGGAGGCCCTGCGCAAAAGCTCCGAGATCCTCGAAGCGAAGCTGGGAAACTTCGGCATCGAAGGCAAAGTCGTGGCCGTGCGTCCCGGACCGGTGATCACTACGTTCGAGATCGAGCCGGCGCCGGGCGTGAAGGTCAACCGCATCGTCACGCTGCAGGACGATCTGGCCATGGCGCTGCGCGCCGTCGGCGTGCGCATCCTGGCCCCCGTGCCGGGCAAGGCCGTCGTCGGCATCGAAGTCGCCAACGCCAAGCGCGAGCAGGTCTTCCTGCGCGAGATTCTGGAAAGCGAGCCGTTTGCGGAGGCGCAGTCGACGCTGACCCTCGCCCTGGGCAAGGACAGCGCCGGCTCCCCGGTGGTTGCCGACCTCGCGCGCATGCCGCACTTGCTGCTGGCGGGTGCCACCGGCACCGGTAAGTCGGTCTCGCTCAACGCCATGATCATGAGCATCCTGTTCAAGTCGTCGCCGCGCGATGTGCGCTTCGTGATGATCGACCTCAAGATGCTCGAGCTGTCGTTATACGAAGAGCTGCCGCATCTGCTCGTCCCGGTCGTCACCGATCCGAAGAAGGCGGTCGTGGTGCTGAAGAACCTCGTCGAAGAGATGGATCAGCGGTATCGGCTGCTCAAGGACAAAGGCGTGCGCAACGTCGACGGCTACAACCGCCTCATGGAGCACGACGAAGACGAGCGGCGGGCCGGCGTAATCGAGCTGACCAACGTCGTGAGCGAAGACGATGAGACCGTCGAGGCGGCCGCGGAGGGATTGCCGCATCAGCGCTTGCCGAAGATTGTGGTGATCATCGACGAGTTGGCGGACTTGATGATGACGGTGGGCCGCGACGTCGAAGAGCCGATCACGCGTTTGGCGCAGAAGGCACGCGCCTGCGGTATGCACCTGATTCTCGCCACGCAGCGTCCGTCCGTCGACGTGATCACCGGTCTCATCAAGGCGAACTTCCCGGCGCGCATTTCCTTTCAGGTGACGGCACGTGTGGATTCGCGCACGATCCTCGACTGCATCGGCGCCGAGCGCCTGCTGGGGCACGGCGACATGCTGTACTTGCCGCCCGGCACGGCGAAGGTGCAGCGCCTGCACGGGGCCTTTGTCTCCGAAGCCGAGATCCGCAAGGTCACCGACTTTGCCAAGCAGCAAGCGCGGCCGAACTACGCACTCGATCTGCTCGAAGACGACTCCGAAGACGAGGACGGCGCGATGGTGGATGACGGCTACGACGACGTCATGTACGACCAGGCGGTCCGCTTGGTGACCGAGAGCCGCCAGGCGTCCATCTCGTGGGTGCAGCGCCGGCTGCGGGTGGGCTACAACCGTGCGGCGCGCATGATCGAACGCATGGAACGGGAGGGCGTGGTGAGTACCAGTGAGAACGGTCGCCCGCGCGAAGTGCTGGCACAGCGGATTGACGAATGACGACCTTCTGGGCGATGTGGATGTGCGGCGTGCTGGCCGCGCTCGTGCCGTGCGCCAGCCGCGCCGCGGACCTCGACGCCATCGTGCGCAAGGTGCAGGAGCGTTACGACACGACGCGCGACTTCACCGCCGACGTCACCCAGGAGATGACCATCGCCAGCCTCGGCAAGACCACGACGGCGCACGGCACCATGGCCTTCAAACGACCGGGCAAGATGCGCTGGGACCTGACCCAAGGCGACGAGCAGGTGATTGTCGCCGATGGCGAGACGTTGTGGCTCTACCAGCCGAAGGAGAAGCAAGTCCTCAAGGCGCCGTTCGATGCCGCGTTTCGCGCCACCACCCCGATCTCGTTCCTCACCGGCGTTGGCAAGATCGCCCAGGACTTCGACGTCAGTGCCGACGGCGAAGATGAAAAAGCCGGCGTGCTCTACCTCATGTTGGTGCCGCGGCGCGACAACGCCAGCGTGGGCAAGCTCCGCCTGAGCGTGGCGCGCGACAGCGGTGAGATCCGCGGCGGCGAGATCCACGACCCGCTCGGCAACGTCAGCCGCCTGCGGTTCGACCACATCAAGCGCAACGTCGGCCTCGGCGACGAGCAGTTCGTGTTTCAAGTGCCGCCGGGCGTCGACGTAATCAGTGCGCCGATCGGGCAATGAGAGGGGGAGATGCCTTCATTTGACGTCGTGTCACAAGTCGACCGGCAAGAGATCGACAACGCGGTCAACCAGACGCGCAAGGAGATCAGCCAGCGCTACGACTTCAAGGGCACGAAGACAACCGTCGACATCGACAAGGATAGTCTGCACGTGGTGTCCGACGACGACTTCAAGGTGAAGGCCGTCGTCGACGTGCTGCAGTCGAAGTTCGTGCGCCGCGGCATCTCACTCAAGGCGTTGGTCTACGGCAAGATCGAGCCCGCGGCGGGTGGCCTGGCCAAGCAGACGATCACCGTCCAGCAGGGAATCGATGCGGACCACGCCCGGCAAATCGTCAAGCTCGTCAAGGACACCAAGCTCAAGGTGCAGACGCAGATCCAGGGCGATCAGTTACGCATCAGCGCGAAGAAACGCGACGATCTGCAGCAGGTGATTCAGCTGTTGAAAGCGCAGGACCTCGATCTGCCCTTGCAGTTCGTCAACTTCCGCGAGTAGTTGTTGCGAGCGGGCCGCCACGGGGGGCGTGGGCGACCACGCTTACGCAACTTGGGAGCGCGATTCGGTGTCAGCGTGCAGCGTCGCGAAGATGCTCCAGCGATTGCGGTACGCAGCGTAGCGGCCGCGGTACGCCGTGCCCGCACCATGTAAGCTGAACGTCGGCCCCGTGATCGCGCTCGCGGGGATGATGAACGTCTCATCGGCCGTGCGCCGATGCTTGGCGACACACACGAAGATGTCGCAGTACTTGCGCTCCCAACGCCCGTGGCGATGGAAGTTGAAGTTCCAGCTGCGGTAGTCGTAGGCGTAGCGCCGTCCGTTGACCTTCACGGTGTGCGCGTAGCGCCCGGGGAACGCAACGCGCAAAGCAACGCGCAGCCCCCCGTTGACGACCAGATCGAACTTTCCGTTGCGTGGAGCTTCCTCCACGCACAAACCCATGCGACGCAGGCGATTGGCCACCGCCGTGCGTGCTGCCTGATGCTTGATTTGACGATTCATGCGCACCAGCCCCTGCAGAGTGAACGCCAGACGGTCCTGACGCCCACATCCCGCCCCAAGATTTTCAGCACCCCACAACTGGGATCAGAGGCTGTACAAAAACTATATCGTCGGTCACTCGGTATCGCAACGAAAAACTTTTAGTGAGTTGCGGCGGGCGGTGTGGCCGGCAGCTCCGCCGCAACGAAGACGGTGCCGGTGCCGGCATCGTATGGTCCCTGCCACGAGTCGCGATGGCAGGGCGGCACCTTGCCGTCCGTGTAGAAGCGAGTGTTCGCGGCGATGAGTGCCTGGTAGCGCGGCTGGTTGGGACCCGCGACCCATTCCGTCTCGGTGCCGGCATCGGTGATCCAGAGACCGGCGGCGTGCCAACGCTGCGTGTCGCTGTCGAAGGTCCAGGTGCGCGCCTCGTAGGTGACTTGCCGCTGCATGCCATCCTCGGTGTGGACGGTGCGCTGGTGTGTGACGCGCACTTCGCGAACGCGGTACGACCAGCACAGGTTGTCTTCCACCGCGGGCGCTTGTCCGTCGTCACCGGGTCGCATCGCGGCGATGTTCCAGGCGAACTCGCTATCCAATTTGGCGCGTTCCTTGGGCGCGAGCGGCAGCGCGTCGAGTTGGGCGAGCACGGCGTCTGCCCGCGATGGATCGGCATTCAGCGCTTGTTTCAACGAATCGATGGCCAGGCGATAGTTGCCGGTCTTCGCCGCCAGCTTGGCGAGGTGCCGGTAGCGCCGGGCATCGGCCTCGAAGTTGTGCTCGCTGCGTGGCCCGAACAGGAAGGCGTTGTCGATCATCCAGCGCTGCTCGTCCACTGCCTCCGTGTAATCGCCGCGCGCTTCTGCCTCCGCCAGCTTCGTCTGGTGCTGCTCCCACATCGACGTGCACCCAGCAACCCCTATCGCCAACAACACAATGGACCAGCGCATGGCGGGGAGTATAGCGCATCTGCGCCGCCGTGTCCGCCGTTGACAGTCACTGAACCAAAGGTATACGCAGGGCGCATCGGCGACCGACAAAGGAGGTGCGGCATGTGGGCAACTCGACTGGGGATCGCGGCAGTCGTGGCGTTCGTCGCGGGGCCGCTGCTGGCGCACTTCCACGTGCTGCCGGCGCTGGCGGGATTTGCGGTGTTCGTTCTTGGCGGGCTCCTGGGGATCATTGCCGCGGTGTCGGGTATTGTGCGGATGGCGCGCGGCGGTGGTGTCGGCGCCGGACTTGCCGTCGGCGTGGTGCTTACCGTGACCTTCCTGATCGTTGCTGCCGGAGGACGCAACGTGCCGCGCATCAACGACATTACGACGGATACCGCGAGCCCGCCCCGATTTGTGGCCGCCGGGTCCATCGCCGCCAACCAGGGGCGCGACATGACGTATCCCGGCCCGTCGTTCGCCGAGCAACAGCGGGCGGGGTATCCCGATCTGGCGCCGCTCCAGGTCGCCGCGTCGCCCGACGACGTCTACAAGCGCGTCGAGGCGATAGCGCAGCAGATGCCGACGTGGCAGATCACGCGCCGCGATCCTGCTGCGCACGCACTCGAGGGGGTGGATACGACACCACTCTTTCAATTCCAAGACGATTTCGTCATCGAGGTGCGGCCGCAGGACGGCGGCAGCGTTGTGCAGATGCGCTCGAAGTCGCGCGACGGCAAGGGCGACATTGGCGCCAACGCCGCGCGCATCAAAGCGTTCTTTGCGAAACTCGGCTGAGCGCAGCTATTGCTTGAACCGCGGCAGTACCGTCTCCGCAAACAATCGCGCCGGCTCGCGCGTGTCGCGGCCGAAAAACTCGATGACGAACATGGTGCAGCCGGCGGCGATGTGTTGCTGGATCTTGTCGATGCACTGCGACGGTGTGCCGGCGATGCCTTGGCCGAGATGCCCGCCGTAGATGGCCTGCGCCTTCTCCACCTTCGCCTGCGCGTCGGCGGCGTCCTTGCCGATGACGACCATCGTTTGCTGCGAGATCTGAATCGCCTGCGGATCGCGGCCGACCGCTTCACAGTGGTGGCGCAGGAGCGCCACCTTGTGCGCCAGCTGCCCTTGATGCACGGCCAGGTTGTTCCAGATGTCCGCATGCTTTGCGGCGATGCGCAGCAGAATCTTCTCGCCGCCACCGCCGATCAGGATGGGCGGGTGCGGTTTGCGCACCGGCTTGGGCTCGCAGTACACGCTCGCGGTGTGAAACTGTTGGCCCGTGAAGCTGGGCTGCTCCTCGGTCCACATGCGCATCATCAGGGTCGCGGCCTCATCGAGCTGTCGCAGCCGGACGGCGAGGGGTGGAAAATCGAAGCCGTAGCCGCTGAACTCCATCTCGAACCAGCCGCCGCCGAGCCCGACGATGAGGCGTCCGTCAGTGATGTTGTCGAGCGTCGCCGCCATCTTCGCGAGCAACGCGGGGTTGCGGAACCCGATGGGTGACACCAGCGTGCCCAGCTGTACCCGCGAGGTGATCGCGCCGACCGCGGATAGCGTCGTCCACGCTTCGAGGATGGGGATCTGCGGCCCTGGTATGCCGTACAGATGATCGTTCAGCCACACCGAGTCATAGCCCAGTGCTTCGAACTCCTGGGCTGCGGCGCGGGTTTCGTCCCAGGAACGTTTGATCTGCGGCAGGCTCACGCCAAAATGGACGGCCATGACTCACCTCCGTGCAAACACAGAGCATAGATCGGCACCGTCAAACAAGTCTCTGCGGCGAACGCCGAATGCAGGGACAGGAGAGACCGCTTCGCAGGGTGCGCGCGGCTGTTCCGTGAGTCATTTCTTCGGAACGGGCGAGCTTTCTTGGAGCCACGCCAGCGGGTTGGCCGGCCCCGCTCCCTTGCCGAGCACCAGGCCATGACGGATCGCCACAGTGATGAACCTCTTCGCGCGCTCCACCGCAGCCAGCAGCGGCACGCCTTGGGCCAGTTGTGCGGTGATGGCCGCAGAGAGCTGGCAACCCGTGCCGTGCGTGTGCGGCGTCGGCAGGCGGGCGACCCGCAGCTCGATGGCAGTGCGGCCGTCGTCGAAAACATCCGTGGCTTCGTCGCCGCTGAGATGTCCACCCTTCACCAGACACGCCGCGGCCCCGAGATCAATGAGGGTGCGGGCGGCGTCCCGCATCTCCGCGACCGAGCGGATGGTCCTCCCGGTCAGCGCTTCGGCTTCGGGCACGTTTGGCGTCACCAGGGTCGCCAGGGGCAAGAGCTCGCGCCGCAGCGTCGCGCCCGCCGTTGGGTCGAGCAGCGCAACGCCGCTCTGTGCCAGCATGACCGGATCGACAACGAGCGGTGCAATAGCGTACTCGCGCACCGCGGTGGCAACCGTGCTGATGATGTCGCCGGACACCAGCATGCCGGTCTTGGCTGCGTCGACGCCGATATCCGAGACCACGGCATCGATCTGCGCGCGCACAAATCGCGCCGGCACGGCATGGACGCCGGTCACGCCGCAGGTGTTTTGCGCCGTCAGCGCGGTGACGGCGCTCATCCCGAACACCCCAAAGACCGTGAACGTCTTGAGGTCGGCTTGAATGCCGGCGCCGCCGCCCGAATCGGAGCCGGCAATCGTCAGTGCGCGGGCAAGCATCGCCAGATCGTATCTCGTGCCGCGTCGCGCGTGAAGCCTTTGGAGTCTTTCGGGGTTTTTGGGCCTACACAAGGTTGCGCAGTAGACTCTCTCCGCGTATGATCCGGGCGGGTGGAGCAGATGCCGCCCGTCGGAGCTCTAGGGTAGAAGGACCAGTGGCCACCGCGATCGATCAGGGAACTCCCAGGACGGCTGCTCTCGGGCTTACACCGGCGCTGCGCTCCGAGCTGGAGTGGCTTGCCGGAGAGGCCCCGCCAAACGTGGCACGGCATGCGCGCATCGTGCTGTGCCGTGCCTCTGGCATGTCGACCCCGGCAGTTGCGGCGGCAGTTGGGGTGCATCCGAACACCGTGCGCAACTGTATGCGACGCTTCGAAAGCCATGGCCTCCGCGGCTTGCTCCACGGCAGTGCCGGCAGACCCAAGAACATCGCGTTTTCGGATGCCATTCGCGACGAGGTCGCGCGGGTCGCCATGCACTCTCCTGCGAGCGCCGGCGAACCGTACGACCGCTGGTCGCTGCGGCGGCTGCAGAGTCACCTCATGCGTCGCGGAGTATTGCGGTCCATCAGCGTTGAGGGCCTGCGGCAGCTGCTGGGTGGGTTACCCTTACCGCCGGTGTATTGGCGTCGTGCCGTACACCCCGTCAGCTCGCTGAGCCCCGACGTACGCCGCGCCGTCGAAAGCCTGGCCAACGGCGCCCGCGCCGACCGCCGCCTGCGGGCGCAGATCGTTCTGGCGAGTTTTCGCGGGCTGAACGAGGCCGAAATCGCGGCAGCATTGCACGTCGGCCGCGCCACGGTGCGGCGGTGGTTGCGGCGCTTCCGCCGCGCCGGGATACTGGGGTTGCACACGCTGCCCCGGCGTCCTGCCCTCACGGAGCAGCAGCAACAGAGCATCCGTCGGATCGCAGCCCGAGATCCGCATCGCTACGGCATCGACCGCTCCGCTTGGACCCTCGAATTGCTGCGCCGCACCCTGGTTCGCCAACGCGTCGTGCGCAACATCGGCATCGAGCAACTGCGGCGCGTACTGCACGAACGGAGCACGCCGACTCCGCCCGTCGCCGAACCTTCCTACGTCGAACGGCCACCTGCCGTCGGGTAAATCGCCGGCTAGGAACCGCGCAGTTTGGCCGTAGCGGTTTGCTGAGAGGCACTCGCAGACCGTGGCCGCTACATCCTCCCGTGTCTGCCGCGAATTCAATTGCGCCTGCGCACCCCATCCGCTAGGGTGCGGAATCGCGATCGAGCACCACGGTGGCCCAGAGCACCTGTTCACAGCGCCGCAGGTTCCGGTGCGCACTCTCCGCCACTGGCGGTCTCCTCCTGCTCCTCGCTCGCCTTGCCGGCGCTAACCCTTCGGGAGATGCGAACTGCGACGGCGTCGTCGATCAAGCGGATGAGTCCGCGGTGTTGACGACGCTGTTCGGCGATGCTCCGTCCGTTTGCCAGGCTGCCGACCTCGCTGCCGACGTCAATGACGACGGCGACGTGAGCAGCGCCGACGTTGTGGGGCTGGCACGCCTGCTGACAACTCCACCGCCACTAGGACCGTACGTGACCTTCGTCGGCTTGGCGGGTGCCGATGGGACTCCCGCCAGTCCCCTGGGTCGCATCGACACGACACCGGTCTACTTCCGCACCGCCGGCTTCGGATTCAAACTCGTCATCGAAGGTGCAGCCGGCCTCTCCGGCCTGCCGCCCGGCCTCGTTACCTTCAATGGTCCACCGACCGACCCGACACGCCGGCCGGACCTGCAGATCGAGAGCAACCGCGCGCTTGGCGACGGCAGTCCGAACGTCTGCGACGGTGGGGTGCCGGCGGTGGACCCGCCGGACTTCGGGCCGACACAAGCGGTCGCCAATGCCCTGAACGATCTGGCCTGTAACTTTACCCCCGTCACCTCACCGCGCCTCGCGTGCACGCAGGATACATTTGGCTCCGGCACGTTCCTGGACGAGCGCACGCAAGTACAGTTCTGTCTGCAGCTGCCCAGAACTCTCGAGTTGCCGGCGGGCGACACCACATTCACCGTACGTTTACGCGACGGCGCCGGCAACCTCGGCCCGGCGCAGCAGCTCATCGTGCGCGTCGGGCCCGGCCCGATCCCGCCGACGTTCACGCCGCAACCCATGCCGCCCACGCCGACGCCCACCGCAACCCCAAGCCCCACTCGCACCGGGACACGCACGCGCACGCCTACGACACTTCCGTCTCCCACGCCGACAGCTACGCGTACGCTGACAGCCACGCGTACCTCAACACGCGCAGCGATATCCGCAACGCCGTCGCCAATGCCCACTCCTCCAACCGTGACCCGGACGGGCTCTCCAACGTCAACCCGCACGCGCTCGCCGTCGCCAACCGCGACGGCGACGCCAACGCAGGCACTCGGCCCCATCGTCTCGTTCCTGGGGCTGACACGCTCCGACGACACGTTGATTGCAGCGAGCGGCACGACCAATGACGGGATGCCCATCTTCACTCAGCTGACCGGTACTGGCTTCTCGATAGTCGTCGAGGGAGCACCCGGTGGAAGCGCTGCACCCGTCGGTACCTCCGCCTTTTCGGCGGACGACCCGTCAGCATACCCCGATCTGCAGGTCGAGGTTGCCCGGCCGCTGGGGAACGGCAGTGCTGCCGTGTGTGACAAGTCTGGTCCGAGCGCAGGGGGTGTGCCCGCAATCGACCCGCCGACTTTCGCGCCCACGCCAGCGAGCATCAACGCCGTCAACGACTTGGGGTGCCGCTTCCTCGACGGCAATGATCGGCCTGTAGGACGCAAGGAGACCGACGCCTGCGTGCAGTTCGGAACCGGCGAGCACGGTTTTGTGCGTTCTGCCAGTACCGTCCAATTCTGCGGGTTTATGACCAGCGTCCTGCAGTTCCCGCCGGGGGATACGCTCGTCACCGCGCGGCTGCGCGACAGCGACGGGAACGTTGGACCGAGCGCGCAGATGATGGTGCACGTTGGAACCGCGGACGATACCGCGACACCGACACCCAGCGTGACGTTGCCGCCTTCCGCAGCGATCACGGCGACTCCGACGCGGACCCGGAGCGCAACCGCTACGGGTACCGTAACGCCTGCGACTCCCACGCCCACAACGATCCCCGGCTCACAAACGCAAACACCCACGCGCACGCCGACAGCGACGATCACGCGCACGTGGACGGCGGCGCGGACGCGTACGGCAACGCCTACCGCGACACCGACAGTCCCTCGTCCAACCGGACCCGTGGTCACCTTCTTCGGCCTGACGCGGTCCGATGACACACTCGTCGCGTCGAGCGGCAGCACGCTGCAGGGGGTGCCGATTTACCCGCGTTCGATCGGCGAGGCGTTCTCCATCGTGGTCGAGGGTATGCCCGGTGCCAGCGGCCTGGCGGTCGGCAGCTCCGCTTATCAACCAGGTTCCACCTCTTTCCCTGATCTGCAAATCGAGGTTTCGCGTCCGTTGGGCAATGGCAGTGCGGCTGTCTGCGACAGCAGCGGCGCGCAGGCTGGCGGTGTGCCGGCGGTCGATCCACCGAACTTCAGCGGCGCCCAGACCTTCATCAATGCCGTCAACGACCTGGCGTGTCGCTTCCTCGACGGTTCCGGTAAGCCAGGCCCGCGGCGCAGCCCGGACGACTCCTGCGTCATGTTCATCAGCGGCGAATCCGGCTTCGTCAACCGCAACACCACGATTCAGTTCTGCGGCTTCGTCACCGGTGTCATGACGTTTCCGCCTGGCGACACGATGGTGACCGTACGGCTACGCGACGTGGGCGGCAACCCGGGTCCGATCGCGCAGCTTGTAGTGCACGTTGGGGCGTAGCCGCCAGCGCGGTGCGTCAGGGGAGAGCGCCCGCCCGCTTCGCTACGGCGAGTCGCCGTGCCGGTGCCGCACGCCGCAGGTGCCCGATCGCCAACGCCGCCACGAAGAGCACCGTTAGCACCAGCACGATGGTGGCTCCCGCCGCAACGTTGAGAAAATAGGAGACGAACAAACCGACGACCGCCGAGAGCACCGCGGCAGCCACGGACAAGCACAGCATCGCCCGGTAGCCATGCGCCAGCTGATAGCCGATGGCCGCAGGGATCACGAGCAATGCTTCCACCAACACGATGCCCACCACACGGATCGCCGCAACCACCGCCAGCGCCAAGCAACCGAGGAGCACAAAGTAGAGTGCTGTCACCGGCAGCCCGTTGGCGCGTGCCACCTCCTCGTCGAAGGCAAGGAACAGCAACTCTTTGAACAACAGGCCCACGACTCCCAAGACCACCATGGCGATGCTCCCGAGCAGCCACAGATCACTCGCCGAGACCGCCAGGATGTTGCCGAAGAGGTAGCCGAACAGGTCCACCTGATAGGTGCTCGACAGACTGATGAGCGCTACGCCCAACGCCATCGCCGACGAAAAAAGGATGCCGATGGCCGTGTCTTCGTGCAGGCGCCCCTTTCGGCTGAGCCAGCCGATCGCCCAGGCGACCGCGGTCGAGAACCCCGCCGCGGCAAGCAACGGCTCGACCCCGGCCAGCACGCCGATGGCAATGCCGCCGAACGCCGAATGGGAAATACCGACGCCGATGAACGACAAGCGCTTCAGGACCACGAAGAAGCCGAGGACCCCGCACAGCAAGCCGACCAGGATCCCGGCGATCAGGGCGCGTTGCACGAAGGCGTAGCCCAGCACCTCGGTCATGTGCTGTGCCCGGCGCTCTCCCGCACCTCGTCGGAGAGGAAATCAAACTCGCAGCGGTACGCTTCACGCAGCTGGTGGCTGTGCAGCACGGTCTGCGGGTTGCCGTGAATGTGCGTCGTTCCGTTGATGCAGATGAGCTCGTCGGCGTGCGCCCCCAGCTCGAGCAGGTCATGGGAAACGGCGATCACAGTCAAATCCAGCTCGCGCCGCAGCCGTTGCAGCAGCGCGTACAGCTCGTGCTGCGCCGGCAGGTCGAGTCCCGTCGTCGCCTCGTCGAGCAACAGCAGCCGGGTCTCGGAGCACAACGCCCGCGCCAGGAACACCCGCTGCTGTTCGCCGCCCGACAGATCACCGATGCGGCGCGCCGCGTACCCGGCGAGGCCCACCTGGCGTATGCAGTCCTGCACCTTACGCCAGTCCTCGCGCCGCGGAAAACGGAACAACCCCAGACAACACGCGCGACCCATCATGACCACGTCTTGCACCGACACCGGAAAGCGCGGGTCGAAGTCGAGCCGCTGCGGCACGTAGCCGATCTGATGCGCGCCACGCCCGAGCTCTGCGGGTGAGCGGCCGAGCACACGCACCGTCCCATGGCTCGGTGCCACCAAGCCGAGCAGCACGCGCAGGAGCGTCGTCTTGCCTGCGCCGTTCGGCCCGATGATGCCGAGGAAGGTACCCGGCGCGATGGAGAAGGTGATGTCCCAGAGCACCGGATGTCCGTCGAGGTCGACGGCGAGGTCGTGGGCCGCGACGATCGGCGGCGCGCTGCTCATGAGAGCGCCTCGACGAACGCCCGCAGATTGTACCGCATGAGGTCTATGTAGTGATTTCGCCCGGCGACGTCAGGTCCCCCGATCGCATCGACGAGGACCGTGCGGCCGCCGAACTCCGCGGCGATCTGCTGCGCGGTGCGCGCATTGTACTGCGGCTCCACGATCAGGGCGTGGAGGTGCGCGGCACGCGCCCGCTGCACCACTGCGGCGATCTCGCGTGCCGACGGCTCCTTGCCCGGGAAGGCTTCGACCACGCCGATCTCGTGCAGATCGTAGCGCTGGCCGAAGTAGCGCCAGGCGGAATGAAACGCGATGTAGTTGCGGTTCGGCACTGGCCGTAGGGCGGTCCGAATGTCGGTGTCAAGCTGGGTGAGCGCTGACTGGAAGGTGGCGGCCGCCGCTTCGAATGCCGCCTGGTGCTCGGGGGCTGCCTGGCTGAGCGCCGCCGCGATTGCCGGTACGGCGTGGTCACGCATGAGCAGCGGATCGACCCACACGTGCGGGTCGCCGCCGTGCGCATCATGCCCCTGTTCCGCGCCGAGCAACTGCAACCCGTCGGTGATGGTGACCACGGTGAGCGGAGCGCTGCGTGCGGCCAGCAGCTTCGTCGCCCAGGTGTCGAGCCCCGCACCGACACACACGAAGACGCGCGCGCCGGCGATGTCGCGAATCTGCGCCGGGGTGGGCTCGAAGGTGTGCGGATTGGCGCCGCCGGGCAACAGCGTCGCCACCGCGACCTCGTCCTTGCCGATCTGCCGCACCATGTCGGTGAGCGGAAAGATCGTGGTCACGACTTTGGTCGCGGCGCCGGCCGGCGCGACCCACGCCGACAGCCACACGCCCAGGGTGACAATGACCCACACACGGTGCATCCGGCGCATCGTGGACGAGTTCACCGGCACGGTCAAATCCTGTCGCGGGCAGTTCTATACCAGCTCTAGGCACCGCCGCGTTCGTGAGGGGTGGTGTTCCGGGGCGCAGGTCGGCGGCGGCGGGCGCATGCGCGGCCGCGACGGGCGGCGCACTCGGGTGTGCGCAGTGCAGCTCAGGCACCTGCAACGTCGATGTTGGCGCCACAACGACAATCTGGGATTGGCTGGTGCAGTTAAACCGGTCCAACTTCGCGGGGCATAGCGACTGGCGTATCCCGACCATTGGGCAAGACGGTGGCACGGCGGAGTTGGAGACGATCCTTTCGGAGACATACCCGACCTGCGAGGCCGTCCCCTGCCAGAGCTGCACGACCAGCCCGTGCGTGTCGCCGGTATTCAACACGGGCTGCACGCCTGGTTGCTCTGTGACGAGTTGCAGCTGTACGGCTGCCACGTGGTATTGGTCGGCTACCACCCACGCCGCGAATCAGCAGGAAGCACAGTTCGCGAGCTTCAACGCTGGCAACGAAAACCACTTCTATAAGCTGCTCGCTCTCGGGGTGCGTGCGGTGCGGTGAGGCTCGTGATCGGTCATTGGATCATTATTGGACCTATTGATCATTTGTGGGGTCTGGGGGCGTAAGCCCCCAGTGTCCCGAGGTGCGACGATGGCACAAAGGGAACATTTGTGTCCGCGTGCCGCGAGGCATTTCCCGATGCGAGGGCACGGTAGTCGCGGCGGCGCGCGGCCCGTGCTCGTGCGTGTGACGCTGCTGATCGGTTGGAACTGCCTCGCCCGTGCGGCGTCACCGGCTGCCTGCAGCCCTGCATGATGCGTGCGCGCGAACTCCCGCCACCCGCCGGGGAATGAATCCCCCGGCTGAGACGGCGAAGCCGGCTGGAAGCCGAATAAATTGGCATGCGCTACGGCGTGGATCACCGGGCCGCGCTGTGCGAGGCAGGGGATGTCATTCCCCGGCGACGGTTCGCCCGCGTGTCCCGCTCGGGCGCCGCGATCCGCTCGAACACGTCGTTGGTGGTGCCGCGGGCGTGGTGCTCCCTTTGACGGCGCACGTACGCCAGCACAGTTGGGAGCGAGCGCTCACCGAAGCTCAGCACGGCATAGCCGTCCTGCCATTGAAAACGCGTACCCGCACGGTTGGACAGATGGTTGACGGCGTGCGAACTCGATCCCTTCAACTGGCTGACGACCGCCGCGATCGACAGCGTGGGCGGGATGCTGACGATCAGGTGAAGGTGATCTTCTACCATCCCGGAGGCGTGGATGAAGAGGCCAAGGTCCTTCGCTTTGGAGTGCAGAACGCCCCGGACCAGACGCTCGACGCGGTCGTCGATCAACGGCAGGCGCTCATACGTCGCCCACACGAGGCGGTAGAACAGTCGCCAATATGACATTGATGATTTGTGTAGCACACCGATGACCTGGCCTGAACAGAGC
The DNA here is from genome assembly GCA_035541735.1 of Candidatus Margulisiibacteriota bacterium. Classification (GTDB taxonomy): domain Bacteria; phylum Desulfobacterota; class Binatia; order HRBIN30; family HRBIN30; genus DATKMS01. Next base: position 9,421 of record DATKMS010000257.1, on the reverse strand, counting down.
AGCCACAGCCGGCTGCGAGCCGGTTTGGCCGTCTCAGCCGGGGGATTCAGAGGCTGTCTCAAACCCCCGCGGCGGTTCGTGCCAGCGCGTCGCCGTGGAATCAAATTCCACGGCTGAGTCGCTCGAAGCCCACTGCAGGGGCTCACCCCCGCTGATCTGCGTTTGGAGCCCCCTTGGTGGGCTTTGCTGCAACTCAGCCGGGCGATTTGATCGCCCGGACGCCCGGCCCGCGAGTTTTGAGACAGCCTCTTCATTCCCCGGCGCTAGTAGCGGCGCTAACTCGCCCTCACAGTGACGCGGCGAAGCCTCGAACCGGATGCCCTCCGATCTCTATGCGTTCGAGCAGCTCTGACGCCATGAGTGACGGCCAGAAGTTCTGCGCGCACTGCGGGGAGCCGCTGGCCAAGGCCGCGACCTTCGATGCCGGCGCGGACAAATCCTTGCGACCGCGAACAGCCGTCCGCTATAAGCCAGGCCGTTATGCGTGTTTCCGCACGACCGCTCATCGCTCTCGCCGTCGCCTGCCTGCTAGCGGGCTGCCGGCACGAAGACGCACAGACTGCAACCGCGACACCTGCGTCGCATGCGACACGGCCCTTCAAGGTCGCCCTGCTCAGCCCCGGCCCGGTGAGTGATGCCGGTTGGAACGCCCTGGCCTATGAAGGCTTGCTGGCGATTCGCGATCAACTCGGCGCCGAGGTGAGTCAGATCCAGACGAAGACGCCCGCGGAGTTCGAGGAAGGCTTCCGCGATTTTGCGCGCCGCGGGTATCAACTGGTCTTCGGCCACGGCTTCGAGTTCCAAGACGCTGCGGCCGTGGTGGCTCCGGACTTTCCGGGCACGGTGTTCATCACCACGTCCGGCAACACCGTCCGCAAGAACGTCGCACCGCTGCGCTTCATGCTCGAAGAAGCTACGTATCTCGAAGGGGTTCTGGCTGCCAGCATGTCGAAGACCGGCAAGGCCGGGGCGGTCGGCGGCATTGAGATCCCGTCGGTGAAGAGTACGATCATCGCTTTCGAAGCCGGAGCGAAATCCGTCAGGTCCGACTTCGCGGTCATCAGCTCGTACGTCGGCAACTGGGAAGACGTCGGGGCTGCGAAGGAAGCCGCGCTGGCACTGGTGCAGCAGCGCTGCGACTTCTTGTTTCACAACGCCGACGCTGCCGGGCTCGGGGTCTTCCAGGCGGCGCAGCAACGCCAGGTGTACGCCTTCGGCGCCAACAAGAACCAGAACGACGTCGCTCCCGACGTGGTCATCGCCAGCGCGGTGATCGACATTCCGCGTGGCTTCCTGCAGGTGGCGCGTGAGGTCAAGGACGGCCACTTCGAGGGCAAGGTCGAGCGCCTGGGAATGAAAGATGGGGTGGTCTCACTGGTGCTGAACCCGCGCCTCGAGCCACGCATCCCGGCGGCGGCCAAAGCGCGCGTCGACGAAGCGCGTGCCGGGATCATCGCCGGCACCGTCAAGGTCCCAACAGCGGAATTCTGAGCATGGGTGTCGACACCGACGCGGCCGCGCCGCTGCTTGCCGTGCGCGAGGTCGGAAAACGCTTCGGTGCCGTGCAGGCGCTCGCCGGCGTCAGCCTCGATTTCCGTGCCGGCGAAATTCACGCGCTGCTGGGGGAGAACGGCGCGGGCAAATCCACACTGATGCACGTGATCGCGGGCCTGTTGCGCCCCAGTACCGGCAGCCTCTTGCTCGACGGTCGTGCGGTGACGTTTGCGTCGGCGCGCGCGGCGCGCCAGGCGGGCATCGGCATGGTGCATCAGCACTTCACGCTCGTCGACGCACTCAGCGTCGCCGAGAACCTGGCGCTCTGCCTCCCCGAACGGGGCGGCTGCCGCTTCCGTGCTGCGGCTACCGCAGCGGCAGCCCAGGTCTTGGCTGCACGCGTCGGTTTGGAACTCAGCGCGCCCGCGACGCCGGTGCGCGAACTGCCCGTGGGCGCCCGCCAGCGGTTGGAGATCCTCAAGGCGTTGGCGGGTGGCGGCCGCGTGCTGATCCTCGACGAGCCCACGGCGGTGCTGACGCCACAGGAGGTGCGGCCGTTGTTCGCGATGCTGCGCCGGCTGCGCGAACAAAACCGCTCCATCATCTTCATCACGCACAAGCTGCACGAGGTGAAGGCGGTCGCAGACCGGGTCAGCATCATGCGCCGCGGCCGCGTTGTCGGCACCTATGATGTCAGCGCGGTGAGCGAGAGCGAGATGGCTGAGCTGATGGTCGGTGCGGTCGCCGCGCCCCCCGCCCGGGTCCGCCGCGCCCCCGGCGCCGTCGTGCTGCAGGCCGCTGCAGTCAGTGCAGGCGACGCGCGTGGCGTGCCGTCGTTGCAGAACGTGAGCTTCGAGGTGCGTGCGGGCGAAATCCTGGGGGTCGCCGGCGTCGACGGCAACGGCCAGCGCGAGCTGTTCGAGGTGCTCGTTGGTCTCTCGCGGCCCACGACCGGCGCCATCAGCATCGGCGGGCGTGAGCTCGCCGAATTCAACCCGCAGGCCGCGCTGGCCGCGGGTATCGGGCACATCCCGCCGGACCGCCAGCGGGAAGGGTTGGCGCTGCCGATGACGGTGCACGAAAACTTTCTGCTGAGCCGCAAGCTGCTGGACCGCTTCAGCCGGCGCGGCCTCCTGCGGCGTGACGCCACGCGCCGCTTTGCGGCGCAGCTGGCCGAGCAGTACGCGCTGCAATTCGCCAGCCTCGACGCCCCGGTGCGTTCGTTGTCCGGTGGCAACCAGCAGCGCGTCGTGGTGGCCCGCTGTCTCGCCGAGCAGCCGCAGGTGTTGATCACCGTGAATCCCACACGCGGCCTCGACCTCGCCGCCGCCGCCGCCGTGACCGAGGCCTTGCAGGCAGCGGCGCAACGCGGCTGCGCGGTCGTGGTGATCTCCACCGACCTCGACGAGGTTCTCGAGCTGAGCGACGCCGTGCGGGTGTTGGCGCGTGGCCGCCTGAGCGCACCGTTGACGCCGCCGATTGATCCGGAACACCTCGGCCTGCTGATGGCGGGCGCGACGCCATGAGTGCCTACCGAGTTGCCAGCTGGCGAGACGGCGAAGCGTAACGATGTCCGTGAACCGCGTCACCGCACGCGTGCTGCCGTCGCTGCTGGCGCTGGCGAGTGCGTTGATCGTCAGCGCCGTGATCATCGCCGCTTCCGGCCGCAACCCCGCGACGGCCTTCGCGGCGCTCCTTGCGGGCGCGTTTGGTAGCCTCGATAGTCTTTCCGAAGTTGGCGTGAAAGCCTGCCCGCTGCTGCTCACCGGTCTGGCAATCGCCGTGTCCTTTCGAGCGGGCGTGTGGAATATCGGTGCCGAGGGGCAGCTGCTGATGGGCGCGTTGGCGCTGGCGGGGTTGGGCACGCATCGCGGGCGCCTGCCCGCATGGTTGGATCTCGTTAGCGATCTGGCATTGGCAGCGGCTGTTGGGGCGGCGTGGGCCGGCCTTGCCGGGCAGTTGAAGCTGCGCCGCAACGTCAACGAGATCATCAGCACCATCATGCTCAACTTCATCGCGCTCGGCCTGGTCAGCTATCTCGTCCAGGGACCCTTGATGGAAGCCGGTGGGCGCTATCCGCAGACCGATGCGATCCTGCCGGCGCTGTGGATGCCCCGGCTGGCGCCGTATCGCGTGCATCTCGGGCTGCTCATCGCGTGCGTGGCCGCGGTTGCGCTCCACATCCTGTTGTACCGGACGGTACCGGGCTACGAGATGCGGGCAGCCGGCATCAATCCGGCGGCCGCGCGTTTGGCCGGCATCGACGTCGACCGCCGCCTCCTCATGGCCTTGATGCTCAGCGGTGCATTGGCGGGCCTAGCGGGTGCGATCGAAGTGAGCGCTGTCACACGTCGCCTGTATGAGCGCTTCTCGCCCGGGTGGGGCTTCACGGCAATCGCCGTCGGTTTGCTCGGCCGTTTGTCGCCAGCGGGCGTCGTCGCCGCGGCGATATTCTTCGGGGCCCTCGATGCCGGATCAAACGCCATGCAACGCGCTGCCGGCGTCTCGTCGGTGCTGGTATCCGTGATCCAGGCGACGGTCATCCTGTTCCTGGTTGCCTTCGAAGGCAGCCGCTGGCTGGCAGAGCAGCCACGCGCCGACGGGGGTTGACGCGGAGACTCACACTCAATCGCGTTGGACTCCTTGCCCCGCGGGGCTCAGCGGGCTAACTCAGTCGAAGAGGGGTGTCCTATGAAGACCGGCGTGATCGCTGCAATGCTGACGCTGGCCGTTGCGTGCGGGGGCGTGCAGACGGCAGGAGCGCAGGCGGTCAAATGCAAGCTCGCCTTCACGTTGAAGGGATGGTCGATCGCGTACAAGACCGCCAAGGGCTCGGGAACGATCACGTGCGACAACGGCCAGTCGGCACGCGTCACCCTCAGCACCAAGGGCGGAGGCTTCACCATCGGCAAGTCCACAATAACCAACGGCCGGGGCGAGTTCTCCGAAGTCGGGAGTATTGACGAGCTGTTCGGATCCTACGCCACCGCTGAGGCCGCGGCGGGCGCGGTCAGGTCATCAGATGCTCAGGTGTTGACCAAGGGAGACGTATCGCTCGCCTTATCCGGCACCGGCAGCGGTTGGGATCTCGGCATCTCCTTCGGCGCCTTCAGAATCACCAAACGGAAGTGAGAGCCGACGGCAAAGCGCACGCCAGGGGCACGTGGCCCGCGTCTACTAATCCAAGCCGAAGTCAAAAAATGCGCTCGCGCGCGGCCGCGATGGCCTTCTGCCAGTTGCGGAAGGTGCTGTCGCGCTGATCCTGGCTCCAGCGCGGCTCGAAAATGCGGCCGGAGCGCCAGGCGTGCTTGACCTCGTCGAGGCTGTGCCAGACGCCGGTGGCCAGGCCTGCCAAATACGCGGCGCCGAGCGCTGATGCTTGAATGGCGTGCGGGCGTTCGACGGGGAGGCCGAGGACGTCGGCGAGATGTTGCAGCAGAAAGTCGTTGGCCGCGGCGCCCCCGTCGACGCGCAGGCGCGCCGGCACCGGCGTCGACGAATCCTCGAGGAGCGTTTCCAGAACCTCGCGGCTGCGGTACGCAATGCCTTCGAGCACGGCGCGCACGACGTGGGTGCGCGTGCTGGCGCGCGACAGGCCGCCGATGACGGCACGCGCGCTCGGATCCATGTGCGGTGTGCCGAGGCCCTGGAAGGCCGGCACCGCCCACACGCCACCCGAGTCGGCGACTTGCTGCGCCAGTGATGCGCTCTCTTCCACCGTCTGCAGAATCCCCAGGCCGTCCCGCAGCCACTGCACCGCCGCGCCAGCGGTCATCGCCGTGCCTTCGAGGCAGAACGTCCGTTGCTCGTTCAGCCCCCAGAGAATCAACGGGTAGGCGCCGCGGGTTGAGAGCACCGGCATCCCTCCGGTATTCACGTCGGCCATCGCCGACGTGCCGAAGGTGATCTTCACTGCGCCTGGTTCGGTGCCCAGCTCACCAAACATGGCTGCCTGCTGATCGCCGGCAATGCCGGCCACCGGGACTTCCGCGCCGAACGCTTCCGTCGTCGTCTGGCCATACACCTCGCTGGATGAACGCAGCGCCGGCAGCATCCCCGGTGGAACCTGCAGGACCTTCAACGCGTTCTGATCCCACTCGTTGTTCATGGCGTCGTAGAGGCTGGTGCACGAGGCATTGGAATAGTCGGTGACGTGCGCCATGCCGCCGGTGAGGTTCCACACCAGCCAGCTGTCGATCGTGCCGAAGCACAGTTGCCCGCGGACATCGTCGTGCATGCCCTCTGATACCCTCCGCAGCACCCACTCGAGTTTGGCGGCGGAGGCCATGGAGTTGGTGAAAATCCCTTGTGCCATCAACTCCGGGACGCGGTCGGCGGCGCGAATGTCCTGCCACACGATCGCGGGATACACAGGGCGCCCCGAGCCCCGTTCCCACACCACCGTGGTCGCGCGCTGGTTGCAGACGCCGATCGCGCTGAGGTCGCGCGGCGCGCGGCCGGCGGCTTGCAATGCCCTTGCACATACCGCCCGCGTCGCCTCCCAGATCACCTCGGCGTCCATCTCCACCCACCCCGGTTGCGGGTAGCTCATCGTCAGCTCCCGATACGCCGACGCAACGACGGCGCTGCTCTCATCGAAGATGAGCGCGCGCACGCCGGTGGTGCCTTCATCGATGGCGAGGACGTAGCGCATGGGCTAGCGATGCGCTGCTGCGGATCGACAGTCAACCGTCAAGAGTCGAGAGTCCGCCATCTGTGCCGCGCCGCTCCTTCTCGTTGCTCTCAACGCTCGACGTCGACCGGAATCAACACTCCCGGATTCATGATGCCATTGGGGTCGAGGGCGCGCTTGATGGTGCGCAGCACATCGAGGCCGATACCCAGCTCGCGGCTCATCCACGGCAGACGCACGCGTCCAATGCCGTGGTGGTGTGCGATCGTTCCGTGGCAGCGCAGAGTGGCTTCCATTGCTTGTTGCCAGCACGCCAGATAGGTCGCTTCGGCACGCGCCGGATCCGACGGACGCGCGACAAAGGTGAAGTAGACGTTGGTCCCCTGCGCGTAGCTGTGTGAGCTGTGGCCGGAGGCGACAACAATTCCTTCCACCGTTTGCAGCGCGGCGATCACGCCCTGGTAGAGGTCGTCGATGTGATCCCAGGTCGTCGCCACTTCGATGGTGTCCAACACATAGCCGCGCTGCAGGAACGTCTCGAAGCCGGGGACGTGATTGCGTTCCGCCAGCCAGCTCTGTACGGGGCTGTCGCCGACCGGGGCGCCGCCGGCGGCGGCGCAGATCTCTGCGCAGACGGCACTCTCGGCCGCCGTCAGCGCGGGGGGGCCCTCGGAAATCAGCAGCAAGAGGCTGTTGTCACCGCTGCTTGCGTCGGCGAACAGGCGTGCCGTTTCGATGCCGTCGTAGAGTCGCACCACCGGCGGCCGCCAGCCGGCGTGCATGATCCGTCGAATGGCCTCCAGCCCGTCGTGCATCGTTGCGAAGGTGTAGGACTGTCCGACGCTGCTCTGCGGCCGCGGGAAGATGCGCACGGTGAGCTCGGTGACCACGCCGAGCGTTCCCTCGGAGCCGAGGAAGAGTTGGCGGAGGTCCGGGCCCGTCGCCGCACGCGGGCCGACGCGGGTGCGCAGCACGCGTCCGTCGGGCAACACCACTTCCAGTGCCAGCAGCATGTCCTCGATGCACCCATAACGCGTCGAGTATTGTCCGGCGGCGCGCGTCGCCACCCACCCGCCGACGGTGGACAGCTCGATCGACTGCGGGAAGTGGCCCATCGAGTATCCCTTGTCATTGAGCGCCGCTTCGAAGGTGTGCCCCATCATTCCTGCCTGCACGCGTGCCAGGAGGGCCGTCTCATTCAGCTCGACGATACGGTTGAGGCCGCGCAGGTCGATGACCACCGCACCGTCCGCTGGTCGCACCCCACCGCAGACGCCGGAACCGGCGCCGAACGGCACCACGGCGAGCCGCTCGTGATCGGCGTACTGCAGCAGGGTGGAGACCTGCTCGACGCTGTTGGGCGCAACGACGCACAGCGGCCGGGCCGTCAGTGTGCCGCGCAAGTCACGCAGGACCGATAAGCACCACGTGTCACGGCTGTGTGCTGCAAGCGAGTCGGCGTCCCAGCGGACGGTGTCGCTCCCGAGCCGTTCGACGAGCGCCTCGCGGTGGCGCGCCGGGCCTGCGGCCAGCGTCATTCTATAGCCCGCTCCCCGTTGGGTCGCTGCGGGCTGCCAAGTGCGCCAAGCTGCTAAAGTCAGGCATGGGCGGCGGGCTGTGGGGCAACGACTTCGAGTTCCGGCGTGAACGTCTTCACTTCGCGCACGTGGCGTTGATAACTGGTGAGCTCGGCTTCACGGCGCTGGACGCTCCACCCCAGTGCGTCGCCCATCAGACGCGCGGTCTCAGCCGCCGCCGTCAGGCCATTGTGTCTATCCCAGAGAAACAGACGGGCGCGCCGCTCGAGGAAATCCTCCAGCGTCAACGCCATCTCGTCGCGCATGGCGTACGCGACCTCGCCGCGGGTCACCGCCAGGCCCGGCGCGCAGCGCTCAGCGAGCTGCGGATCGCCAGCCATCGCTTCGACCATGCGCTCCCCATTGCTGCCGTAGACGGACACCAGGCGGTCGACCACGTCTGCGGGGACCTGCGGCCAGCGCGCCGTCAGCCGCGTGGTGAAGCCGCTGATGTCGTCGCCGGTCTCGCCGCCGCTGAGCAGTGCGCGGTCGCTGTCCCCTTTCTTCTCGGGGAGGTGCTCGCCGCGTTCCGCCAGACGCTGCACCACCATGTCGACGACCCGCTCGGCCATCTTGCGGTACGTCGTGAGCTTGCCACCGGCGATGGAGAGCAGGCCCGTTGGGCCGACCATGATCTCGTCCTTGCGCGAGATCTCCGTCGGCTTCCTTCCCTCCTGGTGCAGCAACGGCCGCAGCCCTGCCCAGGCACCGACCACGTCGTCGAGGTCGAGGCGATCGACGGTGAACGTCGCGTTTGCTGCATCCAGCAGATAGCGCACGTCGTCGAGAGTGATCCACGGATCGTCGAAGCGGCCCGCGTAGTCGGTATCCGTGGTGCCGAGGTACACGACGGGGCCGCGCGGCACGACGAACACGGCGCGGTGGTCCGGTGTGTTCATCACGACGATGCGCCCCACTGGGAGCCGCTCACGCGGCAGGACGAGGTGAATTCCTTTGGTGAGGTGCAGCCGCGGCCGCTCGCCGTCGGCTTGCAGCAGCCGCACGGCGTCGACCCAGGGACCGGCGGCGTTGACGACAACCTTGGCGCGCACCGCCAGTTCTGCATCCGTTGTCGCATCGCGCACCACCGCCCCGCCCAATTGACCGCGCTCAATGATGAGGTTGATCACCTCGGCATAGTTCACCACGACCGCCTCGAGTGCGGCCGCCGAGGTGATGGTTTGAATGACCAACCGCGCGTCGTCGGTGAGGTACTCGTAGTACATGCCGGCGCCGTACAGGTGCTCGGCACGCAGCAACGGTTCCAGCGCGAGCGTCTCGTCGCGGCTGAGCATCTCGTTGCGCTCGTCCTTGAGGACGCGGGCCATGCGGTCATAGGTCCACAGCCCGGCGCTGAGCTTGGCGTAGCCGCCGCGGCTGTGCACCGGCACCAACATCTGGATCGGCCGCGCCAGGTGTGGTACCAGCCGCCGCAGCACGCGCCGTTCGTAAGCTGCTTCCATCACCAGGCCGACGTCACCTTGTTGGAGATACCGCAGGCCGCCGTGAATCAGCTTCGAGGAGCGGCTGCTGGTGCCCGCCGCGAAGTCGCGGCGTTCGACCAGCGCCACGCGCAGGCCGCGCAGAGCGGCATCGCGCGCGATGCCGGCGCCGGTGATACCGCCGCCGATGACCAGCAGATCGAACTGCTCGCGCACCAAGGCGTCGAGGTTCTTGGCGCGCGTGCGGAACGAGAAATCAGCTGGACGTGCCATGG
>DATKMS010000256.1:0-22766 GCA_035541735.1 Candidatus Margulisiibacteriota bacterium | reverse complement strand
GCTGCCGCCTCGCCGACCGGCTCGACGCCCTTCGTCTGCGGCTCACTTTCTCCGGTCAGTACCGCCTCGTTGCACGTCAGCCGATGCGCATCGACCACCCGCGCATCGGCAGGCAGGCGATCGCCGGCGCGGCACAGCAGGAGATCACCAACCACCAATTCCGTTGCCGGCACGGTACGCAGAGTGCCCTCACGCAGCACCTCGGCCGTCCCGGCTTCGAGCTGTCTCCAGGAAGCGAGTAGATCCTCATTGGTGCGTTCTATCTCGTAGCCAATGACGGTGTTCAGCCCAACCGCCGAGAGAATGGCGCCGGCATCGAAGAAGTCTTGCAGCAGCGCGGAAAGTGCCGACGAGCCCAACAACAACCATGCGGGCAGGTTGGCGACCTGCGACACGAGAATTTCCAGCCGCGAGCGACTCTCCGGTGCACGCAATGCGTTTGGGCCATGCGCGAGCAATCGCTGCGCGGCTGCACGCGAGTCGAGGCCTTTCAGATCAGCCTGCAACCGCGTGAAAACGGCAGCGGTCGGCAACGCGTGCCATGGCGTAGGATCAACCCTCCCGCCATCCGCCCCTCTGGCGAGCAACCCGGAGAAGGGCCAGCGCAGCAACGACCGAACCGACGGCGCAGACGACAGCTCCGGAACTCCGTGCAGCTTCCTGAGAAATGACCCGCCGGTGTACCGAATGAGAACCCGGCCGCTGCGCGCGTCGGCGCGTGCCTCTTCAACGTCCGGGTGAGCCCGCAACTCGATCTCGATGCGCCGCGCGACCGCGGCATCGCCAATAAGACCGGGCACGTCGAAACGCAGCCGCTGTGCCGCCCGTGCGTGACGGATCAGTTGCGCCGGCATCGGGGTCGATCGGAGGGGAAGCGTGATCATGGCGGCCGCCGCATGAGACGTGAGCCAGGGCTAGAGCCAATCGACCAGGATGGCCACGCCAATGGCAATGAAAACGCACGCACCCGCCTTCCGCAAGTAGGCGATCGGCAACACCTCGGCGATCGGCACCCCGATGATCACGCCCATCAACGTTCCACTGACGAGCGCCACGCTGGCGCCGACGAACACGCTCAGCGGGCGATTCGACGACGCGGTAAGCGTCAAAACGGCGATCTGGGTCTTGTCGCCAATCTCGGCGAGTATGATCGCACTGAAGGTTGATACTACCAGTCTCCAATCCATTCGGCCCTCATCCGTCGGTCGAACAATGTGTCGGTACATTCGCGCAGAACTCGCGGTCGTTGCGCGCCGGCATCCCGTTGGGGCAGCATCGAGCGTGCCCTGTGGCGCTGTCCGCAGGGCCAACGCAGCATCGAGCCCAGAGGCGGAAAGTTCCCGTAGTTGAGAACGTCCGCTTCTAAGAATTGAAAATACGCACGGGTAGGCTTATGGAAAGAGCCTGCACTGCAACGGATTTTTCACAAACTCTTCATCATTATTGTGGGCTGACCGGACGGCAGTCGCTCGCAGAAGGAGGTCGGCGCAACCGATGAGACGGCGACCCACGGCGCCGCGATGCGCAGCGGCAAGCCGCTGCGAAACGAACCGACGCAGGTGGACGGGTGCGCCGATTCCAGATTCGCGGGCGGCTGCGCCGCTGCCTTTAGCGCCCGACGCTACGCCTCGGTCGTAGACGGTTCGCCGAGGTACCGAGCAAGGCCCTCACTTGCCGTCGTCGCCGCACTTCGATCGTCAGCCGTCTGCGGTTGCACGGCCGGTGTCGGCGACTTCGGTACCGCTTGGCGCGCTGTCGCCTTGGGCTTGGGCGCGCGCCGTGCCGCGGAGCGGCGGCGCGACGCCGGTGACGCCTTGGGTTTTGCGGTGAGGCGCGCCGCCGGCTTGGCCCGTTCCTTCGGCACCTGCCTTGCGATCGCCTTGGCGCGCTTCTTCTGAACCTTCTTCAGCTTGCGCTTGGCTTTCACCAGGTCGGCCACCGCGGCGCGCACGGCACGCGCCGCCTTGCGCTCCGCGGGCTTCCCGGGCTTGGCCTGCTGCAGCGCGTGAATCGCCGCGTTCAGCTGCCTGTTGGCATCCGCAAGGGCCGCTCGCGCCTTCTTCTCCGCGGCCGCCGTCTTTGCCGACGCGTCGGCGGCTCGTCCCGACGCACCGCCCAACTTCTTCTCCCTGCGCTGCAAGCCCTTGTCGCCCATAGGCATCACCTTTCTCTGGGAAGTCGTGACTTGCTGCTTGACTAGTATGGCTTGCGACCGGCGGTCAATAGCAAGAAACCTCGCGGCGGTTCGTGCCCCGCGGCGCCGTGGAATCACATTCCACGGCTGAGTCGTTCCAAGCCCGCTGAAGGGGCTGCCCACCCTGTCTGATCTGCGTTTGCAGCCCCCCTGGGCTTTGCTGCAACGCAGCCGGGCGATTGCCCGAACACCCGGCACGCGAGTTTTGAGACACCCTCGCTAGCCGGCGTCCTCCGCTAGCGGCTGATGCGCAACGATGACGCTAATGATCCTGTGACGGTGAATGGATTGCACCGTGAATTGAAAGTCGCCGCTCTCGACCGTTGCTCCCTCTGCGGGAATGGTCCCAGCCAATCCGAACACGAGGCCGCCTACCGTGTTCCACTGCCCGCGCGGCAGGTCCACTCCAAGGATCTCGTTCAGCTCGGCGATCGGCAGTGCAGCGTTGACGAGGTAGCGTCCCACGCCAATGGCGGTGACGTCGGGCGCCTCGCGAACACGTTCATCGCTGAACTGCCCGACGAGCTTTCCCAAAAGATCCTCCAGCGTCACAAGGCCCGACACCAGCCCGTACTCGTCGCTGGCAATCGCCAGGTGAAACTTCTCTTCCCGCATGTCGCGCAACAGCACGGCGAGTCGCGTCGAATCCGGAATGAAGCGCACCGGCCGCAACTGTGTAGCGAGTGTCACGTCGTGCCGGCCCTGGTGCAGGAGGCTGAGGACATCCTTGGCGTGCACGATGCCCTCGATATGATCGAGGTCGCCACGGTACGCGGGAATCCGCGTGAAGCCGCTTTGGACGATGGCCTCCGCCGCCGCGTCGAGTGAGCGAGTCACCTCGATCGCAACGATGTCGGGGCGCGGCACCATGATGTCGCGCACGGAATGGTCACCGAGCTGGAAGACCGAGTGGATGATCTCCCGCTCATGATCTTCGATTGTGCCTTCCTTGTGCCCGGCCTCAGCGAGGGAGCGGATTTCTTGCTCGATGACCGTGGGATCCTGTTTGAGTCCCTTGCCCGCACGCAACACGTTGGCGAGCCCACTCAGGCCACGCGTGAGCAGGGACCCACGTGCAGAGGGCTGGGCGCCACGTCGCATACGCGGCCGACTGTAGCATCCAGTGGCAGGCCGTGCGACGGCGCGCTAGGAATGTGCTCTGCCAGGTAGCGCACGAAACGCAGGGGCACGATGCGGTCTGCCTCGGCTGCCATCACCAGCGTTGGAACGGTGATGGCGGGGAACAGGTGCCGGTCATCCGCCTCCACCCAGATGTTGTGGACAAACCGGCGGAAAGTTCCCTGGTCGCAGGAGGCAACCCAGTTGTCGGCGATGAATTCAATCGTCGCAGACAGACCGGGTTCATCAGCAGCCAAGGCCATGGACGCACCGAGCGTCTCGTAGAACTCCGGCAGGCGGTCGGCATAGATGTCTTCAATCAGCGCGCCGATGCGCCGGTGCAGGTCGCGTGGCGCGGGACTAAGCCACCAACCCGAACTTACTCACTGGTTCTCAGCGGGTGTCGCTCCAGGCTACATTCGTGTGGTATGAGGAACGGCATGGGGCAGCGGTGGTGAAAGCAGCGGCAGCGCGCAAGGCGAAAGCGAGGCGGGGGCCTACGTACGCTATCGAGAAGAGCGCACCGATTCTGGCCGTCCGTGAGGAATCCCGCCCCTACCCCGCGAGCACAAGCCGCGTCATCGGGCAGCTCGGCGATCTGCGTAACCACCAGACAGCACTGCCGCGTATTGCCCGCGACGCGAAGCTGACCGCCTTGATTGAGCAAGCGGTTCAGGACCTTCCCACCTCCCACGATCTGCACCGACACGATGCCCGCGACCTCTCGATGATCCAGCCCGAGAGTGTACACCTCGTTGTGACCTCGCCACCCTACTGGACCCTGAAAGAATACCGCCGCACGCCAGCACAGCTCGGCTTCGTCGATAACTACGAACGCTTTCTGGATGAGCTGGACAAGGTTTGGCAGCACTGCCTTCGCACTCTCGTCCCCGGCGGACGGCTGATTTGCGTAGTGGGAGATGTATGCCTCTCGCGGCGCAAGAATAATGGGCGTCATACCGTTGTGCCGCTGCACGCGTCGATCCAGGAACACTGCCGGCGCCTGGGATTCGACAACCTCGCTCCCATCATCTGGTACAAAATCGCCAACGCGGTTCACGAGGTGGAGAACGGCGGAAGTGGGTTCCTGGGAAAACCGTACGAACCCAACGCCGTCGTCAAGAACGACATCGAGTTCATCCTCATGCAGCGCAAGCCGGGGGCCTACCGGAGCCCGTCGGTCACCACGCGCGTCCTCAGCGTCATTCCTGCCGACAGGCACCGCGAATGGTTCCAGCAGGTTTGGAACGGCTTGACCGGCGCATCGACACGGCACCACCCTGCCCCGTTCCCGCTCGAACTCGCCGAGCGACTCATCCGCATGTTCAGCTTCGTCGGCGACACCGTTCTCGATCCATTCATGGGGACGGGGACAACCAACCTTGCCGCGGCACGCTGGGGTCGCCACAGCATCGGCGTCGAGGTGGATCCACACTACTTCGAGTACGCTCGCACCCGTCTGGACAACGCAACGCAGGGTCTTTTTGCAAAGGCACGCTTCAACGTAATGCGCGCCTGAAGGAATGCATGCCGACGGGTCTCGACCCGCGTCTCGCTGGGGCCGTCCGCCACTTCTGGCAAACCCGCAGGCGCCAAGGGAAGAAGCAGGGAGTGGCAAGTGGGCGCCGCGACTACGGCAGCCGTGCCGAGGTGACCGGAGGCAAACATCTCGATGGGTTTGCCAACCTGCTCCGCAATCTCCTTGTCGAAAGCGGCGTACCCGACGCAGCGATCTTGCGGCACAGATCGAAAGTGGTCCTACCAGGTTTCTTTCGCCCGACAAAACAGTGGGACTTGCTGATCATCATCGAGGGCAAGCTGCTCGGCACTCTCGAGCTGAAGGCGCACGTTGGCTCGTTCGGAAACAACGCCAACAACCGAGCGGAGGAAGCACTGGGCAACGCAACAGACCTCTGGGCTGCATACAAGAACGGCGCGTTGCAGCCGTCACCGCAACCATGGCTCCGGTTACCTCGTCCTCGTGGAAGAGGCGACTACCTCGACGCGGCCGTTGAGCCCGCGCTCCCCACACTTCCCGGTCTTCGAGGAATTCCGGCATGCTTCCTACATCGAGCGGTACGGGATACTCTGCACCAAGCTCGTGAGAGAGCGGCTTTACAGCGCTGCCTGCTTGATCGTTTCGGACAAAGATGGCGGGTTGCGTGGCCAGTACCACGAGCCCTTGCCGGAACTGAGCTTCACCAATTTCGTTGGTTCGCTGCGTGCTCACGCCATCGGCTATGCGACCGGACAGCTCTCCCAAAGCTGAGCAGGTCACATGAACCATTCGGCGCGCTCGACGCCGTGGTCCTATCGGCATTCATCGCGGGCTACGATCGGGCATTCGCGCGTCATCTCGATCATCGTGCGCCGGAAGCCCAGGTGCTCGAACAGGCATTGCGCCTCCTCGTTCTTCGCGGCGGTCCACAGCATCACGCGCGCCACGCCGCGGCCGGCGAGCCATGCCGCGGCAGTCTCGATCAGACGGGTCCCGACGCCCGCGCAACGCGCCGCGGGGTCGACGACGACGTCGTGGATGAACCCGGCGACGTCGCGCAGTTCCTTCCACGACCGCGGCTCGATGCCGGCGTAGACATAGCCGACGATCGCCCCGGCGCGCTCGGCAACGAAAATCGCCACATCCTCTTCCGCCAGCTGCGTACGCAGAAAGTGGGCGTATCCGTCTTCCAGCCCTGGGCCTGGTGTGAGAAAGCGGCGGGCGTCGAAGGCGTGATGCGCCCGCACCAGCGCGGCGCCCAAACGGCCGAGCACCGGCACATCGCGCGGCTCAGCACGTCGAATGAGAGCGGAATCGTTGGTTGTCATGCATACACTACCATCACGAGAAGTTGCAGTCGTTGATGCCCTGGCCCATTGCCTTGCACTGCGCTGGATTGCTGGTCAGCCCGCACAGCGTGGCGAAGTAGTTGCACGAGTCGTGGTTGAAGACGACGTCGTCGACGCTGTTGATCGGACCGCCGAAGGTGATGTCGTACTCGCTGTTGACGTGCTCGTAGAAGAAGGTTGCGGGCTTGAAGTCCGGCGGCGGGCCAATGACCGTTGTCACTGGAAGGGGGAGCTTGGGCACCGCGTCGTTCGTGTTCGCTACGCGCCAACTCGTCGCGATGCCGCCGTTGAAGAGCGAGGCGAACGTGGGATCACCCGCGCGCGGAGCCGCGAAGGTGTAGACCACCGGCTGTTTGAACCGTGTCTGCGCAGCCAGGTCCGGCGCGGCGAGGACGCTGAGCGCCCCGCCGAGGCTGTGGCCGGTGACGTAGAGAGTCGTATAGGTCCCGCCGCTGGCGAGACTGCTCACCTCCTGGACGAGCGGCGCGCGGATACTGTCATAGATGTTGGTGAAGCCGGTTTCCGTCTGGCCGCCGTTGGCGACGTAGGTGTAGTCCACTTGGGTGAGCGTCGCATCGGCGATCCACTCGGAAATGGTGTTGGTGCCGCGGAAGACAACGTAGATCGAGCTGCCGCTGGTGGCGACGAAGGCGATCGGGACCATCCCGTTGAGTCCGTCGCCGGAGAAATCTTCCTCGGTGTAGAACTGCTCCTGCAGCGTGTACGGAGGAGGCAGGGTGAACGGCTGACCGTTCTCGAAGTCGGTCAACATCTGGTACGATTCGAGGCACAGCTGCATGAGCCCAACGGCGCTGGAGAGGTTGAAGCTGTTCTGCCCGGGGCCGGGTGGAGCGGAGCCGCCGCTGTCACCGCCACCGCAGGCCGAGAGGGAAGTGGCCAAGAGCACCGCGACGATCAGCGGCTTGTGCGGGTTTGCCATGACCACGCTCCATATCATTTCCTGCGGGCACGGAAGAAACCATGAGTGTACGCCCGCCGACGAGGCGTGTGGGCCGGCCTCGAAAGCGCTACACTGCGGTCGCGATAAAGGGATAGACCGTCTCGGCTCACCAGCCAGGAGGAGCGAATGATCTCAGCGCAAGAACACCCGAAGAAGTTCGTCGAGGTCCTCGGGAAGCGCATGGCCTACGTGGAGCTGGGCGCCGGCGCTCCCATCGTCTTCCAGCATGGCAACCCCACTTCATCCTATCTGTGGCGCAACGTCATGCCGCACGCGCAGCATCTCGGACGCTGCATCGCCCTCGACCTCATCGGCATGGGCGATTCGGATAAGCTCGATCCGTCCGGACCCGACCGGTACACGTTTGTCGAGCACCGCCGATTCTTCGATGCGGCGCTCGCCGCGCTTGGCGTTGCCCGGGACGTCACGTTCGTCATCCACGATTGGGGCTCCGCGCTGGGCTTCGATTGGGCCAACCGGCACCGCGGCGATGTGAAGGGCATTTGCTACATGGAAGCGGTCGTCCGCCCGCTCACCTGGGCCGAGTGGCCAGAAGCGGCGCGCGCCGTCTTTCAGGGCTTCCGCTCTCCCGCCGGCGAGGACATGGTGCTGCAGAAGAACGTCTTCGTGGAACGCGTGCTGCCTGGATCCATTCTGCGCAAGCTGACCGAGGAGGAGATGCGCGTCTATCGCAAGCCGTTCGCCGAGCCGGGCGAGGGGCGACGGCCAACGCTGACGTGGCCGCGTCAAATCCCGATCGACGGGCAGCCCGCCGCGGTCGTGGAGATCGTGCAACGCTACGCCGACTGGCTCGCCGTTGCCAATGTGCCGAAGCTGTTCATCAACGCCGACCCGGGGGCCATCCTGATCGGTGCGCAACGCGAGTTCTGCCGCCGTTGGCCCAACCAGACCGAGGTGGCGGTACGCGGCAACCACTTTCTGCAAGAAGACTCGCCCGACGAGATCGGCGACGCGATCGCCGACTGGCTGGCACAACTCTAGCCGCTCCGCCCGTCAGGCCCCACAACTCAGCTAGCGAACGTCAGGAAGACTTAACAGGTTCGTCACTGCCTCCTATAGTAAGGCAGCGACTTCACGAAAGCTTTCTGTCAACCGCCCAAGCCATTCTGGCTGCCCGGTTCATGGCATAGAGTTGTTTGCGTACCCGCCACTCAATAGCACAACATTAAAGATTCAGTAACTTGGTGTTCATGCTTACCTGCTAGAATTCGCTCAACGTCGTTTTTAAGAGACGTGTGAGCAAGAAGGTGCTTGCCTCTTCCTATCTGCTGACGGTCCTCGCGGTCGTCACCCTCTTTCCGGCGGTTCGCCGGCGACTGCAGCTGTCGCGTGCAAAACATCCTTCGCTGCGTGGGCACGCCAGATCGTCGCGCCGCATCGCGCGCTTCATCAGGTTCTTCGAATACGACGAGGATACGTTCTTCGTCAGTGACGGGGCGCCGGAGGCGGTGGCGCGCGAGCGCCGCGCGGGCCTCGACCAGCTTCGTCGGCAGGTGCGGGAGACCTCGCCGACCGTCCTAGGCATCAACAGTTCTCTCCTGAACGACGTTTCCGACGTGGGTTTCACCTGCGCATATCGCGTTCCCTTTCCTTACCGCAACCAGGTCCCGAGGGAGCTGAGGTACGGGTCGATCGTCGACGAAACACGCGGCGTGAAAGTCAAGGACGTCGACGGCAACTGGCGCTACGACGTCTCGGGCTCGTATGGTGTCAATGTCTTCGGCTACGACTTCTACAAGGACTGCATTGCCAAAGGCAGCGCCAAGGTCGAACGCCTGGGGCCGGTGCTCGGACCCTACCACCCGCTCATCCGCGCCAACGTCGAGCGGCTGAAGTCCGTGTCCGGTCTGGACGAGGTCTCGTTTCACATGTCGGGGACCGAGGCCGTCATGCAAGCGGTCCGTCTGGCTCGGTACCACACGCGGCGCACCCATCTGGTGCGCTTCTGCGGCGCGTACCACGGCTGGTGGGATGGGGTGCAACCCGGTGTCGGCAACGCGCGCAAGGTCGACGACGTTTACACGCTCGCGGATCTCAGCGAGCGGAGCCTTCGTGTTCTTGAAACGCGCGACGACATTGCCTGTGTCTTGATCAACCCCCTGCAGGCCTTCCATCCCAACGCCGACGCGCCCGGCGACGGCGCGCTGATCGCCAGCGATCGCCGCGTCGATTTCGACCGTGAGCGCTACGCCCGCTGGCTGGCGCAGATCCGCCACGTGTGCGGCCGCAGGAAGATCGTCCTGATCTTCGACGAAGTCTTCACCGGCTTTCGCCTCGCGTACCGCGGCGCCCAGGAATACTTCGGCATTCAGGCGGACATGGTGACCTACGGCAAGACACTGGGCGGCGGGTTGCCGGTCGGCGTGCTCTGCGGCCGCCGCGAACTGATGAAGCGCTACCGCGACGACGCGCCCGCCGACATTTCCTTCGCGCGCGGCACCTTCAACTCACACCCCTATGTCATGGGGGCGATGAACGAATTCCTCGAGCGCCTCGACTCACCCGAGATGCAGCAGCGGTACCACGACCTCGACGCGGTGTGGAACGCGCGTGTCGCGGAGCTCAACCGTCGGCTCGCGGGCCTGGCTCTTCCGGTACGGGTCGCCAACATGCAGACCATCTTGACGGTGCTCTACGAGATACCCAGCCGCTACAACTGGATGTTCCAGTTCTATCTGAGAGCCGAGGGACTCGAGCTGAGTTGGGTCGGCAGCGGGCGATTCATCATGAGCCTCGACTACTCGGATGACGACTTCCGTGCGGTGATGGAGCGCTTCGTGCGCGCTGCGCAGCGCATGCATCAGGATCAGTGGTGGTGGCATTCATCGAGGCTCACGAACACGACCATCAAGCGGATGATGATGAGGGACATGCTCACGGCGCGCCTTCCGTGGCTGCGGAGACTGCTTCTGCAACCGGGGCGGGCGGATCCTGCTCGGCATGTCCGGGAGGTTGGGACATGAGCAGCCACGTCAACGAACTGGGAACCGGAAGGTTTCGCCGCTCTCTCAACGACGAATTTCGCCGTTTCCTGCGGCAGGAGTCAGCGAAGTATCCGGTCGACCAATGCCTGCGAGTCGACCTGCACTGCCATGACCACAACAGCGACCTCCCTGACGACCTGTGGGGCAGAATTCTGCGGTTGCCTGAGACGTGGCTACCGACCGATCACCTCGTCGCCGCGCTGAAGCGCAACGGCTCCGACGTCATTACGATCACCAACCACAACAACGCGCGCTCCTGTTGGGACCTGCAGGATGCCGGGCAGGACGTGCTGGCGGCGTGCGAGTTCACCTGCCACTTCCCGCAGTACGACCTCTTCCTGCACGTCCTCACCTTCGGGTTGGACCGCCGCCAGGAAGAAGTTCTCACGCACAAGCGGCGCGACATCTTCGCGTTTCTGCGCTATGCGCACGAGCACAATCTGCCCGTCGTCCTTCCCCACCCGCTCTACTTCTACACCGCCCTCGACCGCATCGACCTCGCGCTGTTCGAGAAGCTCGCGGTGATGTTCCAGCGCTTCGAGGTGCTGAACGGCCAGCGCGATCTCTGGCAAAGCGTCCTTACGCTCAACTGGCTGCAGGGTCTCACCCCGGAAAAGATCGAGCACTACGGTCGGAAGCACCGCCTCGATCCGGCGGAGTTCGGCGTCGACCCCGGCATCCCCAAGGTGCTCACCGGCGGCTCGGACGATCACTTCGGGGTGTTCGCCGGCACCTGCGGGTCGCGCCTCTACGTTCCCAACCTGCGCGAGCGCTTGCGCACGGAGAAACCATCCGCCCTGGCATTGGAAGCCATTCGCGCCGGGCGCATCGCGCCCTTCGGCCATGTCGCCGAAAGTCAGAAACTCACCATTGCGCTGCTCGACTACTTCGCGCAGGCCGCCACCAGGATTGAAGATCCCGGGCTCTTGCGGATCGCTCTCCATCGCGGCGAGACCGCTGACAAGCTCGCGTGCTTCGCGATCGGCAACCTTTTCTTGGAGGTACGCAAGCACCGACACACGCGCAAGTTCTTCAATCTCATCCACGACGCGTTGCGGGGCCAAAGGCCGAGCCGCTTGCTGCGATGGCAGATCTCGAAAGACTATCGCTTCTGCCTCGAGCCCCTCGAACGCATCGCTGCCAGCACGCGCGCATCTTCGGAGGAGTACGTCGAAACGGTGAGCCGCTCCTTGTCGGCGCTCTTCACCGAGCTGAGTTCTCTGATCATCAAGCGGTTGCAGCAGGCCGCCGCGGAGAATGCGTCGCAGCCGCTCCAAAAGCTCTCTACTGAGGAGATCATCCGCAAGTTCGAGGTGCCGAGTCAGCTGACGGCGTTGTTCTTCGGCGATGCCGGCGGACGCGCGGACATGAGCGATTTCGACGTCCAGAAGGTGCTCGACAGCTTGTCGTTTCCCGTCTTCATGAACCTCTTTCTGGCTGCGGCGACGGTAGCCAGCACGCGCGTCCTGTACTCGAACCGCCCCTTTCTGAACGAGTTCGCGCAACACGTCGGCAAGGGGCAGCACGAGAAACGCGCGCTCTATCTGACCGACACCCTGCGCGACCGCAATGGCGTCTCAAGATCGCTTTCCGGCAAGCTCACAGAGATTCAACGGCGCGATCTGCCGGTCGACTTCCTGATTTGCGACTCGCACGCCGCCGACGAGCCGCATCTCCGGGTCGTTCGGCCGCTCACGACGTTCACCGTCAGCGAGTACAGTGAGCAGGAATTTCGCATTCCCGATCCACTCGAAGTCGCCGCCATCTTCTCTCGCGGTGGATATGACCGCGTCGTGTGTTCGACGGAGGGACCCATGGCGCTCGTCGCGCTGTTCCTGAAGTTCATGTTCAACGTCCCGAGCTACTTTTTCATGCACACCGACTGGATCGACTTTGCCAAGCACACCACCGATCTCGATCAACACGAGCGCGATCGCATTCGCCGCATGCTGCGCGCGCTCTACCGGCAGTTCGAGGGCGTCTTCGTTCTCAACAACGAGCACCGCGAGTGGCTGACCGGACACGAAATGCAGCTGCCACCGGACCGAGTGTACCTGACCGCTCACCATGCGCAGCCGCGCCATCCGAGCGCCACACCGATCGACAAGTCGGAACTCTTTCCCGACGCCACCCCCGATACGCCGATCCTTCTCACGGCCTGCCGGCTCAGTCGCGAAAAGGGAATCGGCGATCTGCCGCAGATCCTCGCCCAGGCGAGGCGGTCGCTGCCCGACGCGCGGCTGGTGATCGCCGGAGCCGGGCCGGCGGAGGAAGAGCTAAAGGCGGCCCTACCCGATGCACGTTTCCTGGGGTGGGTCGGTCGCCGGCGCCTGGCGGAGCTCTACCTCGGCCTGGACCTCTTCGTCTTTCCGTCGCGCTTCGACACCTTCGGCAACGTGCTCCTCGAGGCGCTGGTGCACGGCATGCCGGTAGTGGCTTACAACTGTAAGGGGCCCAGGGACATCCTCGAAGACGGACACAGCGGTTACCTCGTCGAGACCATCGAGGAGATGGGCGACCGCATCGTTTCCCATTTCCAGCACCCCGAAGGACGCGAGTCGATGCGACGGAACGCCATGGCCCGGGCGGCGCTCTACCAGGCCGAGCCGATCATGAATCGGTTCATGCAGGATCTGGGTCTCGGCGACGCGCTGTCCGCTCCCGCCACGCAACCCAGCGCCGAGAGCGATGCGGACGTGGGATTCGACGAGGCCTTCCCCCAGGAGCGGTCCGTTGCTTGAGAGCGCTGCACCCAAATTGATCCGCTCCTGGAGTCAGCATGAGCGGGTGAACTTCCTGCTGACCAACCGGATCCCGCGCCGCCTGCTCACGCGCTTCATGGGGTGGTACAGCTCCATCGAGAGCCCGACCCTGACGCGGGTGTCGATCGCAGTGTGGAGAATCTTCGACGGCGATCTGGACTTCGGAGAATCCAGGCAGCGTGAGTTCAAGAGTCTCCAGGAATGCTTCACGCGGGAGTTGAAGGAGGGAGCGCGCAGCGTGGATGCGCGCCGGCACGTTGCCGTCAGTCCTTGCGACGCCATCGTCGGTGCCTGCGGCAGAGTGGACGGTACCCGGGTCTTTCAGGCCAAGGGCTTCCCCTACGAGATCGCCGACCTCATCCCGGATCCTGCGCTCCGATCGAAGTATCGCGATGGCACGTACGTAACGCTGCGGCTCAAGGCGAGCATGTATCACCGCTTCCACGCCCCGGTCGACTGCCGGGTCGAGGAAATCATCTACATCTCGGGTGACACGTGGAACGTGAATCCGATTGCTCTGCAGAGGATCGAGAAGCTTTTCTGCAAGAATGAGCGAGCGGTCGTCGAGCTGAAGCTGGATCGGGTCGGCAACGGCGATAGTGAGGTGGGAGGGGGCAGTCGCAGCATCGCGCTCGTCCCCGTCGCGGCCATTCTGGTGGCGAGCATGCAGTTCCATTGCCTGCCCCGGCCGCTGGATCTCCGCTACCGCGGGCCGCAGCGCATCCCCTGCAGCGCGCAGTATCGCCGCGGCGAGGAGATGGGCTACTTCCAGCAAGGCTCGACGATCATCGTCTTCGCCACCGCAGACTACCGGCTGGCCGGCGGAGTAGCCACCGGCACGAGAGTCGCGATGGGCCAAGCGCTTCTGGTGGAAGAGAAATGAACAGCGCAACCGGACGCGCCGCGTCCGCAGTCAGGAGGAGGAGGTTATGACTTTTGCCGAGGAGTTGCGTCAGCAGCGTTGGGACGATCACCGCTACTATCATCACAATCGCGTCAATCAGTCGCTGCACTTGGCGAGTGCCCTGTGCTTCGTGACGAGTTACGTGCTGCTTTTTATCCACCCGGCGGCTGCAGTGTTCGTCGGTTGGTTGTTGGCCATGGTGCTGCGCCAGACGGGGCATTTCTTCTTCGAGCCGCAGACCTACGACGCGGTCAACCAAGCCACCCACGCCTACAAGGAGAGCGTGAAGGTCGGCTATAACCTGCACCGCAAGGTGGTGTTGCTGTCGATCTGGATCGCTGCGCCCTTGGTGCTCGCTGGGGAGCCGACGCTCTTCGGCCTGCTCGAGGCGCCGAGCGGGGCGAGAAGTTTCTTGGACAACCTGGCGTCCGTGTGGTTGGTGATCGGCCTGGGGGCGGTCCTTTTTCGCACCGTCCACCTGTTCTTTCTGAAAGGCGTGCAGTCAGGGCTTGTCTGGTGCACCAAGATCCTCACCGACCCCTTTCACGACATCAAGATCTATCACAAGGCCCCGTACTACATGCTCAAGGGCGAAATGTACGACGACATGTCGCAGTGGTACGACGACTCCGTGCGGGCAAGTATGGCCTGATCGGCGCGCCGAGTGCGACGTCATTTGCTCGCCGCCGCTCAATTGCTTGCCCGGCCTTTGCCTACCCGGCGAAGCATGGAGGTCATCACCGCTATCGGTTTCATTTTGACCTGGGCGGTTGCCTCCGCAGCAGAGTTGCCGAAGGAGCTGTTGCGTCCACCATGCGTCGCTTGCCGGCAGCCGGCTGGAGCCGCGCGGGAGCTGTTCTCCGAGGCCGAGTGGGCGAGCCTCGAGAAGGGTGAAGTTGTGATCGTCGACTATTCGCGCACAGCAAAGGGCGGCGCAGGTGACGGTGCAGCCCCCCGCGAGAGCGTCGCGGCGGTGATCGTGCCCCGGCCGGCCACCGAGGTGTGGGCCGTACTCGCCGACTTCGAATCGCGGCCCAAAATCTTTCCCAATGTCAGCGAGTCGCACATCGACCGGGTCGAGAACAATCGCGCTTGGATTCGACAATCCGTCGATATCTTCTGGGCGAAGATTCGATACACCCTGATCGTTGCCCTGGACCCGGCCAGCGGCGTGATGACTTTCGTGCTCGATCACTCTGCGCCGCACGATATCCACGACAGCAACGGCAGCTGGCAGGTCCTGCCGCACGGCCAGGCTGCGGCGCTGCTGGTGTCGCGCGACCGCGTCGACACGGGCGAGCCGCTACCCGCCTCGATCGAGAGCTATCTCGTCGAACGCTCGCTACCGAAGATGATGAGCAGTCTTCGCCAAGAGGTGGAGCGGCGCGCCAGGGACGGAGCCGCTCTTCAGTGAAGGCAGGCCGCAGCCACCATTGGTCACGCACTCTCCGGGGCGCCGTGCCCTTTACATCGATCTTGATCGAGCGACCCACGTCGAGGGCATGGCGATCGACGCAGGCCGTGCTCTGCTGCAAGCCCCACTACCGGTTCATGATCGCCGGCTCGCAGCCCGTCTAATCGACCTCGCGCATCGGCGAGTGCGCGTTCGCGCATCAGCGCGGCCTCGATCTGTTCCTTGCAAGCCGGGGAAGGAGTCCGGCGGTCATGGGCTGCTTCTTGCGGCGGGTTCCGTCGGTTCACGTGATGTTCATCAAATTGAAGCTTCCCCGTAATCATCGTGCGCTACGGTCAGCCTGCCGCTCCGCGTGAAACGCGGAAGCATTGGCAATGATCTCAAAGCAGTCTTGACGTTTCCAGACTACGGTCCGGACCCGACACACCCGAACACAGGCGGAGCGCCACTGAGGTAAGAGGAGGACGCCGTGCGATCACAACAACCGTCAGTCCTGCTGGTCTGCATTGCAATGGCGAGCGCGTCGTTGCTAGGTCGATCTGCTGCCCACGGGGCGGATAACATCACGCTGCAGGGCACGGGCGCCACATTTCCCGCCCCTTTCTACCAACGCTGGTTTGCCGGGTATCACAACCTGCACCCGGAGGTGCAGATCAACTACCAGGCACTGGGCAGTGGTGCTGGCGTGAAACAATTTACTGATAAGTTGGTCGATTTCGGCGCCAGCGACGCGGCGATGACCGACGACGAAATCAAGCAGGTGCAGGGCGGCGTTGTCATGCTCCCGATGACGGCGGGCAGCGTCGTGCTCGGGTACAACCTCCCCGGGTTCACGGGTGACCTCCGCTTGTCGCGTGAGGCATACGCCGCCATCTTCCTCGGCAAGATCACGGCATGGAATGACCCGAAGATCGCCGCGGCAAACCCCGGCGTCACCCTGCCGGCGACCAAGATCACCCCCGTCGAGCGGTCCGACGGCAGCGGGACGACCTTCGTGTTCACGAACCATCTCAGCGCGATCAGCAACGAATGGAAGACTGGGCCCGGCACGGGCAAGTCGATCAATTGGCCAGTCGGAGTCAGTGGCAAGGGCAATGCCGGCGTGACTGCACTGCTCAAGCAAACGCCGGGTGCCATCGGCTACGTCGAGTACGGATATGCCAAGGAAACCAAGTTGCCGATGGCACTACTCGAGAACAAGAGTGGCAAGTACGTAAAGGTAGACTTGCCAAGCGAGCAGGCGGCACTCGCTGGCGTCGAGATGCCGGCTGACCTGCGTGCATGGTTACCCGATCCGGGCGGAGCGGACGCGTACCCGATCGTCACCTACACATGGTTGCTCTGCTACAAGACCTACGCCAAAGCGGAGGTTGCCAACGCCCTCAAGGCGGTCATCCGCTACGGCCTCACCGACGCTCAGAAGTTCAGTAGCGACCTCGGTTACATCCCGCTGCCGGAGAACGTCGTCGCCGCGGTGACGAAGGCGCTCGATCAGATTACTCCCTGAGGCGCGTTGATGGGAACGATCGTGCCTCTCCCGTCAACCCCCGTTGAAGCCGTGCCGACGTCGCCTGAGAGAGATCTGCTCGCCGAGAGCACGTCGATCTCTCAGCCGCCCTCCGCCTTCGAGGTCGCGGCCAACCGGGCCTTCCGCGGCCTCGCCCTGGCGTTTGCGTGGGGCGCGGTCCTCGTCGTTGTCTGGGTGGTCGGAGAGGTGGGACACGTCGCGCAGCCGGCGATCCGCGCGTACGGACTCGGGTTCATGAGCGGCACGGTTTGGGATGCCAATCGTCAGTCGTTCGGCATTCTGCCGCAAATATTCGGCACCCTGTACACCGCGGTCATCGGGCTCACCTTCGGGACGATCTTCGGAGTGGCCATCGCGATTTTTCTCAGCGAAGGATTCCTGGCGACCTTTGTCGACCGTGCGTTGAGAGCGCTCGGCTTCGCCGAACATCCCTGGCTCGTGACACTGCCGACGCGCGTTGAGGCGGTGCTGAAGATCACGCTGGAACTGCTGGCCGCCATCCCGAGCGTCGTCTATGGACTGTGGGGTATCTTTGTCGTCATTCCGCTCGTGCGGCCCGGGGCGGACTGGTTCAATGCGCATCTGGGCTGGATTCCGCTGTTCGGTACCAACCTCAGCGGCCCGGGTATTCTGCCCGCTTCCTTGGTACTCGCAATCATGGTCCTTCCGACAATATCCGCGCTCTCACGCGATGCGCTGGTGGCGGTGCCCGTACGGTTACGGGAAGCCGCAATGGGACTCGGCGCGACCCAGTGGGAGGCCATTCTTGGCGTGATTCTTCCGGCGGCGGCAACGGGGATCTTCGGCTCGATTGTGTTGGGATTCGGCCGGGCGCTCGGTGAAACGATCGCCTTGGCAATGCTCGCCGGCAACGCCAACGTGATCAGTTGGTCGCTGTTCTCTCCTTGCAGCACGCTCGCTGCGCTGCTGGCGAACCATTTTCCCGAGGCCGGCACAATCGAGGTCGGAGCTTTGATGTATGCAGCCCTCGTGCTGCTGTCGATTACGTTGCTGGTCAACATCATCGGTGCGGTGATCCTGCAGCGCGCTGAGGCGGGACTGCGAGGGTTGCGCTGATGAAGCCGCGGGGGCCGTTCGCGACCGCCGACCAGATCAACTTGCTCGAGTTGGAGCGCTCGCTCCGGCAGCCGCGAACGTTGTTGAACGCCGCGCTGACCGGGCTGACGACCGTGTTGACCCTGGCCGCGTTGTTCCCGCTGTTCTCGGTTCTCTATCTCCTCGCGCTGCGCGGCGGCAAGCAGCTCGGTCTTGGACTGCTGACGCAATTGCCGCCGGCCGCCATGATGACGGGCGGCGGCTTCGGCAACGCCATCGTCGGCACGTTGGCCATTGTAGGCATCGCCGCCATGATCAGCGTACCATTCGGCATCCTGGCCGCGGTCTATCTGGCCGAGTTTGGACCGACAACGCGTACGGCGCTCGTCGTCCGCTTCGCTGCGAAGGTGCTCACCGGTTTGCCTTCGATCCTCGCGGGAGTCTTTGCATTCGCGACGGTGGTGATGACCACGGGAGGCTTCTCCGCGCCGGCGGGCGGTATCGCCCTCGCGCTCCTCATGCTCCCGACGATCATCTTGACAGCCGAGGAAGCCATCAAGATGGTACCTGCCAAGATGCGTGAGGCGGCAATCGGCATGGGCGCGACCCCAACTCAGGTGGTGTGGCGCGTGCTCCTCCCTACCGCGTCGCCGGGAATCCTCACCGGTGTAATGCTTGCGGTCGCGCGTGCGGCGGGGGAAACCGCCCCGCTGCTGTTCACCGCCGTGTTCAGTGAATTTTGGATGAGCCGCTCGTTCCCGGAATTTCTGCCAAAAGCCTTTGCCGATCTCATGAAGCCGACGCCGTCCTTGGCCGTGTTGATCTACAACTTCTCGAGCTCGCCCTTTGACAACCAGATCGAGCTGGCATGGGCGGCGGCGTTGGTGCTCGTCGTCCTGGTACTCGTCGCGAACCTTGCCGGCCAAGCGCTGTCCCGACGCGCGGTGCGGCTCTAGGAGGTCTGGAATGTCGTCCAACATCGGCCCTGCGCCCAAGGCACAACCGGCGGCCAACGGGGTGCTCATCGATTGCCGGATCAATGAATTGTACTATGGCGCCTTCAAGGCCGTGCGCGATACGCATATCCCAATCAAGCGCGGTAGCATTACCGCGTTCATCGGGCCGTCGGGTTGCGGGAAGAGTTCGGTGCTGCGTTGCCTCAACCGCATGAACGATTTGGTGCGGGGCTTCAAGTTGCGCGGCCACGTTCATCTGCGCGGCCAGGACATCTACGCACCAAAAGTGGATCCGGTGCGCGTACGCCGACGCATCGGGATGGTGTTCCAGCAACCCAATCCGTTCGCCATGAGCATCTTCAACAACGTCGCTTTCGGTCTGCGCTTGAATCGGTACAAGGGCAACCTCGAGCAGAAGGTAGAGCACGCGCTGCGCGGTGCGGCGCTGTGGGACGAGGTGAAAGACAAACTCAAGTCGAACGGACTCTCGCTATCGGGCGGCCAACAACAGCGCCTCTGCATCGCCCGAGCGATTGCCACCGAGCCGGATGTCTTGCTGATGGACGAACCCTGTTCGGCGCTCGATCCAATCGCCACCCGCCGCATCGAGGAGTTGATGCAGGAGCTGAAGAAGAGATTCACCATCGCCATCGTCACGCACAACCTGCAACAAGCGAAGCGCGTCGCCGACATGACCGGCTTTCTCTATGTCGACACGTCGGGCGGCGGGCGCACCGGCTATTTGGTGGAATACGGCCCGACCGCAGCGATCTTTGACGATCCAAAGGAAACGCACACGCAAGACTACATTCGGGGAGAGTTCAGCTGACTGTGCCTGTGCGCGCACACATATGATGGGGGCCGCAGCATACATGCATCGCTTGGCGCGACGAATCGCGCAGGGCGGCGGAGCAAAGAGAAGCGGAGCGCAGAACACCAATGGCACTCTTTCAGTTCTCGGAAGACCACAAGTCGTTTTCGGCGGGCGAGGAGATCTTCGCGGAAGGGCAACCCGGGGATGTGATGTACGTTGTCAAGGAAGGAGAGGTGGACTTGATGGTCCACGGCAAGCTGGTGGACACGGTCGGGCCCGGCGGCGTTCTCGGTGAGATGGCGCTGATCGATCACCGGCCGCGCAGCGCGGCGGCCGTTGCCCGGACAGATTGCCGGTTGGTCCCCATCAACGAAACCCGCTTCCAATTCCTCGTCCAGCAGACCCCCTTTTTTTCGCTCGAGGTGATGCGCATCCTCGTCCATCGCTTGCGCAAGATGGATGAGACCCTCCCGCTGACCTAACCGAGCGCTCGTGGTCGCCCAACGACAGATGCGCCGGGCGGCCATCCAGCCACGCTTCGTAGGCCGCCAAGTCGATCCGCAGGCGGCCCTTTTCGTAGACATTCACGTTTTGGCCTAAAGGTCATCGTCTCGCAACGGCCGTGCAACACTGCGCGGATAGGCAAGGGTGGATGCGCCGATCACTTCGTTGCCTCGGGTCCGCAGCCGACACGCACGTGTTCCAACCGCAGAGCCTCCTGCCCGAGCAGTTCTTCGGCGGCTGTCGACGACAGAACGCCAGTCGCACGGGTGAATACCGGCTGCTCGTCGCGGTGCTCGAAGAAGCCATTCGATGCTTTCAACAAAATGCCTGCGCCACAACGTATCGGCAACGCCGGCTCTTTGCGGAGGCGGAGCAGTGGATCATGGCGCGCGGCGATGCAGCGGTGGCAGGCACGGCCGCACCGGCTTTTTCGTTCGAGTATATCTGCGCGGTTCTCGGCCTTGATCCCGCATGGCTGCGGGAGGGCTTACGGCGTCGGCGCCAACGCGCGGGTGGATTCTCTCCGACATACCGCGCCCGTTCGTAATGTGCTCTGGAATATTGAGACAGGGCAATTGCAAATTAACAGCGTA
The DNA here is from genome assembly GCA_035541735.1 of Candidatus Margulisiibacteriota bacterium. Taxonomy (GTDB): domain Bacteria; phylum Desulfobacterota; class Binatia; order HRBIN30; family HRBIN30; genus DATKMS01. The sequence goes on along the minus strand of DATKMS010000256.1, from coordinate 2,109 downwards.
ACATATTCTACATCATTCATTTATCAATTCTTGATTCGACAGCGGCGTGGGTTCGGGGTACTAGCTGCGCAGATTTGGCCGACCTGGGCAACGAAGGTCCCAGGTCAACGAAAGGGAGGTTCATATGCAACGGATATCGCCGAAGCTCGCGTTGGTCCTGACCGCCACCGTTCTGCTCACCAGACCGCTGGCGGCGCACGCGCGCACGAACAAGCTTGGGAAGATCGACCACTTCGTCATCATCTACCAGGAGAATCACAGCTTCGACAACCTCTATGGCGGCTGGGAAGGCGTTCGGGGGTTGAGCGACGCGGATGCCGCGCACACCGTACAAAAGGCGCAGACAGGAGACGCGTACAGCTGCTTGCAGCAAGACGATGTGAACCTGACGAGTCCACCGCTGTCGGTCACCTGCACCGACTCAAGGTTCGGCATCAGCAGCGCCTTCATCAATGCCCCGTTCCGGATCGATGACTACATTGTGCCGGCCGATCATACGTGTCCACCGCCCAACAAATTCTACGCCAACGGCATTCCCAAGGACGCTCCGGGCGCCCTGCCCGGCGGGTGCACGCGCGACATCGTGCACCGTTTCTACCAGGAACAGTACCAGATCGATGGCGGTCGGATGGATCGGTACGTGACCGGCAGCGACGCCATCGGCCTTGCGATGGGCTACTACGACACGACCCAGCTGCCGATCTACCAGTACCTGCATGCCCCGAGCCACCCGAAGTACGCAATCGCGGATAGCTTCTTCCAAGCCGCGTTCGGCGGGTCGTTTCTCAACCACCAGTGGTTGATCGCGGCCGCGTCGCCGCTCTTTGCCAATGCCGCGCAGAGCGGAGCGCAGGACCTGCATTCCGTCGTCGACACCAACGGGTTTCCCAATACGTACCCGCTCTACGCGCCGACAACGACGGTGAAAGACTCGCAGTTGACGGTCAAATGTCCCTCTCCGGTGTCCGGCCTGGCCTGCGGGGACTACGCTGTGAACACGACCCAGCCGTGGTTTCAGCCGTATTCACCCGGCACCCCGGACTTCAAGCGGCTCCCGGCCCTGACCACGCCCACGATTGGCGATCGGCTTACGCACGCGGGTGTCGACTGGGCCTGGTATTCCGGCGGATGGTCGAATGCGGCAGGAGACATTGGGGCGCCGGGTTGGACGAACGGGACGGGTCCGTCCTGCTCCGATCCGAATACAATCGCGAATGCGGTGTTCCCGAACTGTCCGGACAACCTGTTCCAGTTTCACCATCAGGCCTTCAACTACTACGCGGCCTTCGACCCGGCGACCAAGGCTGGCCAGGCGAATCGGCAGGCGCACTTGCGCGACGAGCAGGAGTTCCTGCAACTCAGCCAGTCCTCGACGCGCGCCGTTTGCAACCTCAAGCCTGTCAGCTTCGTGAAGCCGATCGGTGAAGAAAACGAACACCCGGGCTACGCCAGCCAGAGTCAAGGGAACACTCACCTTGTCGAGTTGATCGACGCCATTACAAGCAGCGCCTGTGCGAAGGACACCATGATCATCGTGACCTACGACGAGTTTGGCGGCCAGTGGGACCATGTCCCTCCACCGGGGCAGGGCCACACGATGGGATCGCACGACCACTGGGACCATGTCCCACCAGGGCAGGGCAACACGGTGGGACCGCACGACCAGTGGGGCCCGGGTACACGCATCCCTGCGCTCATCGTCACCCCCTTCTTGCGTGGAAACTTCGTCGTCGATCACACGGCCTACGACACGACCTCCATTCTCGCGACGCTCGAGGAACGGTACGGCCTCGATGCGCTCGGTAGCCGCGACGCTGCCGTCGCGGATCTCTCCAACGTGTTCGACGCAGAGGACAACGAGCACGGCAAGTGCGATTAGCCGGTCCCGTGCGCGTCGAAATGGGGTGCACGCGGCCGTACCAAGGGTTGCGGAGGGATTTCTCTTGCAGGGGAATTTCGGCGCGCGCGCGTTTGCACGGTTTATCTCTCGAGGCGCAACGCACGGGCAGGATCTCGACGACTGGCTTTGCGCTGAGCAGGAACTGCGTCACGAGGCCGAAGAACGACCGCAGGCATAGGCTAGGCAAAGGAGTGAAATGACATGACACC
>DATKMS010000255.1:0-32237 GCA_035541735.1 Candidatus Margulisiibacteriota bacterium | reverse complement strand
TTCGCCCCCTGACGCTCGGCAGTCGCGGTGTACAGCGCCAGCAGCCAGGCCGCCGTGGCATTGATGGTCATCGAGGTATTCATCTTCGCCAGCGGAATCTGGTCGAAGAGCGCCTCCATGTCGGCGATGTGGCAGATCGGCACGCCGACCTTCCCGACCTCGCCCGCCGCCATTGGATCGTCGGAGTCGTACCCCGTCTGCGTCGGCAGATCGAAGGCCACGCTGAGACCGGTCTGTCCCTTGGCCAGGTTGGTCCGGAACAGCTCATTGGCCGCCTTGGGGTTGGTGTGGCCGGCGTAGGTACGCATCAACCAGGGTTCTTGGCGCTGTGACATGGCCTGAGAATAGCGGCTGATCCGGCCGTCAGGCAACGGGTTGTGGGGCCGGGGGCGCAGACCTTGAGTCCACACCCGAAACATGCGACACCCTTCCCCTGCTTCGAAGCAATCCTTTCCGGGGGTTCAAGAGGACACATGATCGACATCAAGGACGTGGTGGTTTTGGGCGCCAATGGGACCATGGGTGCCGGCAGTGGCGAGGTGTTTGCCGCCGGCGGTTGCGACGTCGTCTTTCTCGCACGCACCGTCGAAAAGGCACACGAAGGGCTGGTGACCGCACAGAACATGGCGAAGTCCGCGCGCATCGCCGACCGCATCTCGGTGGGTACCTACGACCAGGACCTCGAAGAAGCGGTGGCCAAGGCCGATCTCATCTTTGAAGCGCTCGCAGAGGACATCGAGCTGAAGAAGCAGTTCTTCACGCGCGTCGACAAGTGCCGCCGGCCCGAATCGATCGTCGCCACTGTGTCCTCTGGTCTGTCCATCGCCGAGATGGCGCATGGACGCAGCGACACATTTCGAAAGAACTTCCTCGGCATCCACCTCTTCAATCCTCCGCACGTCATCGTCGGCACCGAGGTCATCCCGCACGCGGAGACCGACCCCAAGCTGATTCCCTCGACTGTCGAAATGCTCGAAACCCGGTTCGGCCGCACCGCCATCGTCACCGACGACAAGCCCGCGTTCTGCGGCAACCGTGTCGGCTTCAAGGTGTTGAACGAGGTGGCGATCCTGGCTGAACAGTACGGCGTCACCTTCATCGACTACCTGATCGGTCCCTACACCGGCCGCGCCATGGCACCGCTCGCCACCATCGACCTGGTGGGGTGGGACGTGCACAAGGCGATCGTCGACAACGTCCACGTGCACACCAAGGACGAAGCGCACGATCTATTCAAGCTGCCGGTGTACATGGATAAGCTCATCGACCATGGCCATCTCGGCAACAAGACCCCGGCTCACGGCGGGTTCTACCGGCGCGTGAAGGAGGGCAAGCAGACCATCAATCTGGCGCTCGATCCGAGGACCGGGGCGTACAAGGACACCCGCGAGAACGGCCTGCGCCCCCTGCCCTTCGTGGAGAAGATCCGTCAGCTGCATCGCGTCGGCAAGTACGTCGAGGCGATGCAGCTGTTCGTCACCGCCGAAGGCGCCGAAGCCGACCTCGCCAGGAAGGTGATCTTCGGTTACGTCAGCTATGCGCTCAACCGCGTCGGCGACAAGGAAGTCGTTCGCGAACCACGCGACGTCGATCGCATCATGGGCTTTGGATTCAACTGGGTGCCGCCGACGGTGTTGGCCGACGTCATCGGTGTCAAGGAAACCATCAAGGCCATCGAACGCTGCGGCCTGCCCGTACCCAAAGTGCTGGCGCAGGCCAAGCCCGGCGAACGCTTGTTCCGTGAGGCGCACGTCAACATCGGACGCTTCTTCGCAGCGTAGGCTGCCCTTGCACCAGGCCGGCGCGATGATAGGTTGCGATCATCAGAACGGGACATCCTGCTCAGGGAGGGCAATCAACATGGCAACACCGATCTACGTGCTCGGCGGATACCAGACCGACTTCGCGCGCAACTGGAACAAGGAGAGCAAACACATCGTGGCAATGATGCGCGAAGCGGTTGCCGGTGGTCTGGAAGCGACCGGACTCGAACCGAAGGACGTCGAAGTCGGCCACGTCGGCAACTTCGCGGCCGAGTTGTACGCCATGCAGGGGCATCTTGGGGCGTTCCTGCTCGACATCGATTCGAGCTTCTCCGGCCTGCCCACCTCGCGCCACGAAGCCGCGTGCGCCTCCGGGAGCATTGCCATCCTCGCTGCCTCCGCGGAGATCGAAGCCGGACGCTATGACCTGGCAATGGTGGTGGGCGTCGAACAGATGAAGACCGTCGATCCAAAGACCGGCGGCGACTTCCTTGGTACTGCCGCGTGGTACGAGACGGAAGCGAAGGGTATCGAGTTCCCGTTTCCAAAGCTCTTCGGACGGCTCGGGGACGAGTACGACAAGCGCTTCGGGCTCAAGGAAGAACATCTAGCCCACATCTCGGCAGTGAACTACTCCAACGCCAAGCGCAACCCGCTGGCGCAGACTCGCAACTGGTATATGACCGAGGACCACGCACGTTCGACCGACAAGTTCAACACGATCATCGGCGGGCGCATCAAGGTGTCCGACTGCTCGCAGGTCACAGACGGTGCCGCGTCGGTCTTCCTCGCATCGGAGAAGGCGGCAAAGGCCTATGCCAAGAAGCGCGGCATCAAACTCGAAAACATTCCGCGCCTGCTCGGCTGGGGCCATCACACCGCACCGATCGAGTTCGATGCGAAAGTCGCCGAGAGCCGCGACAATCCATACGTGCTACCGCATACGCGGCAAGCCATTCTGGACGCGTTCCGCCGCGCCGGCGTCGCCGACGTGTGGGGCGTCAACGCCATTGAGACGCACGATTGCTTCACCACCTCCGAGTACATGGCTATCGACCACTTCGGCCTGACGAAGCCGGGTGAATCGTGGAAGGCGGTCGAGGACGGCACCATCGAAATGGGTGGCAAGATGCCGATCAATCCGAGCGGCGGCCTGATCGGTTGCGGCCACCCGGTCGGTGCCACCGGCACGCGCCAGGTGCTCGATGCGTACAAGCAGGTGACCGGGCAAGCCGGCGACTACCAGGTTGAGGGTGCCAAGAAGGTGGCTACACTCAACATCGGCGGCAGCGGCACGACCAGCGTCGCGTTCGTCGTCGGGTGCTGATTTAGGCGGGCGGGTCCCCACCGCCCGCTTTCGCTGCATCGAGGCTTGGGTGGCGCGGGTGCTCCTGCCCACCCGTGAGTGGTCAATCCACTCACGGCCTGGGACGGCCGCAGCACTTGCTCCCCCCGCATCTGCATAGCCACGACAACGCGCCATCCCATAGCCGCGGTTGCATCTCAAACCGGTCCGGCTAGACTACAAGCCCCTCTATGACCGATCTGGACAAGGAGTCTGTTGCCCTACACTCGCGCCTGCACGGGAAGCTCGAAGTCAAAAGCAAGGTCCTCTTGGCCAGTTCCAAGGACCTCAGCCTCGCTTACACGCCCGGCGTTGCGCAGGTGTGCTTGGAAATCGCCAAGAACCCGACGCGCGTTTTCGAGCTGACCATCAAGCGCAATACCGTTGCCGTCGTCTCCGACGGCTCCGCGATCCTGGGCATCGGCAACCTCGGCCCAGAGGCGGCGCTGCCAGTGATGGAAGGCAAGGCCGTGCTGTTCAAGGAGTTCGCCGGCGTCGATGCCTTTCCGATCTGCCTGGCCACACAGGATGCGGACGAAATCGTCGACATCGTGAAGGCCATCGCGCCGACCTTCGGTGGTATCAATCTGGAGGATATCTCCGCCCCGCGCTGTTTCGAGATCGAGGCGCGGCTGCAGGACATCGGCATCCCGGTTTTTCATGACGACCAACACGGCACCGCGATCGTCGTCCTGGCCGCGCTGCTCAACGCGCTGCAGGTCACGCGCAAGGACTTTGCGACGTGTACGGTCGTGTTCAGCGGCGCCGGCGCCGCGGCCATCGCCTGTGCGCGCCTGATCCTCAGCTGCGGCACCAGCGGCTTGCTGCCGGCGGTCGGCGATCTTCTGCTGTGCGATTCGAAGGGCATCGTGCATCGCGACCGCACCGATCTGAACCCCGCAAAGCGCGAACTGGCACAGCACACCAACCGCGCCGGGCGCACAGGCACTCTTGCCGACGCGCTCTCCGGGGCCGACGTCTTCATCGGGTTGTCACAACCCGACCTCGTGACCCCAGCGATGGTGCGGACCATGAAGCCGCATCCGATCGTCCTCGCCATGGCCAACCCGGTGCCAGAGATCATGCCGGACGCGGCACGCGCAGGCGGGGCCGTCGTGGTCGGCACGGGCCGCAGCGACTTTCCAAACCAGATCAACAACGTCCTCGCTTTTCCGGGCGTATTCCGCGGCGCTCTCGACGCCGGCGCCATCACGATCAATGCGGACATGAAGGTCGCCGCGGCACAAGCACTGGCCAGTGCGGTCATCGAGCCGACACCCGAACGCATTCTTCCCGACCCCCTCGACCGAACTGTTGCACCGCGCATTGGCGCAGCCGTGGCCGCCGCCGCACGACGCACCGGCGTCTGCAGGGCAGCGGGCGGTTCGTGAACCTGCTCCACCTCGCCATCGCGCTCTCCTGCTTGGGTGCCGTATTGCGCCTCCCTGCCCTTGCCCAAACGCGCGCCAACCCCGTTGCAGAGGACAGCGGCCCGCTCAGGGATCTCAGCACCAATGTCGGGGCCGGCAGCGGCCCGGTGCGCGGTAGCATCAGCAAACTCCCGAGCACCGCAGGAACACTCAACGACCGGTCCGTGCGAGGCTCCGTGAGCGGCGATCTCGTCAGCGGCCCGGTGTCGGACCTTAGTCGCGGCGCCGTCACCTCCGGCCGAGCCGTCGCCGGCGGCGGCTCGGTTGTTGCCGCATCGGTTGGCGCAGTGAAAAAGGACGCAGAAAGCCCGCTCGGCGAAATGATCTCGCAGCCCTTGCGCGAACTCGGCCCGCTGCAGGAGCAACTGCGTAGCATCCAGCCGTTGCCGCGCAACGCGCCGCTCGCCGAGGAAGAAGCCGGACCGGCGCCAGCGCCACCTCGTGTCAGCGCTCCGCAGCTGGCGACGCAGCCGGAGGAACCCACCGAGGACGTCGGCAGCGAGGCGGCCGACGACGAAGCGGAACCCTTATCGCCCGGCGAAGACGACGGCGTTGAACAAAAGAGCGTGACGGCTCAAGCAGCGCCGCCGCCGGCCGCTGCTCCGACGCCGCAACCGACGTCGCCGTAGGAGCATATGACTGACCTGCGTGGCGCCGTCGCCGTGGTCACCGGCGGCGCGCGCCGCCTCGGCAAATCGATTGCACTGGCGCTCGCGGCGCATGGCAGCCATGTCGTGATCAACTACCGCGGTTCCGCCACCGAAGCCGCAGCCACCGCCGCGGCAGCACGCAGCGCCGGCGTCAGGGCCCTCAGCGTCTGCGCCGACGTGACGCACGTAGCGGACGTCGACAGACTGCTCGAAGCGACGCTGGTGGAGTTCGGACGTCTCGACGTGCTGGTGGCCAATGCCGGCGCCTTTGAGCGCACCCCGCTCACCGCGCTCACCGAAGCTCAATGGGATGCTATGCTGACGAACAACTTGCGCGCGACCTCGCTGTGCGCCCAGCGCTTCGGCTTGCACATGCACGCCCATGGTGGCGGCTGCATCGTCACACTCGCCGACGTTGCTGGGATCCGCCCCTGGGTCGACTATCTGCCCTACTCCGTCGCCAAAGCCGGCATCATCACCCTCACCCATGCACTGGCCAAGGAGCTGGCACCGTCGGTGCGGGTCAACGCCATCGCCCCGGGGCCAGTTCTGTTCCCCGAGGATTTCGACCCCGCCATCCGGCAACGTGAGATCGAGCGCACGCTCCTGAAGCGCGAAGGTGACCCGCAGAACATTGCCGATGCAGCACTGTTTTTGATCCGCAACGACTACGTCACCGGTGCCGTCTTACCCGTCGATGGCGGCCGCCTGCTCACCTGACATGCACGCTTTTTGGCGCTTCATCTTCGACAACAGCGATCCCGTCGAAATCGAGATCGGCCCCGGCACAGGCACGTTTCTGCTCGCCGCAGCCGTACGGGCACCACACACCAACTTCTTCGCCATCGAACATTCGCGCAGCCGCGCGACGCGACTGGCGGCGGCGCTCGAGGCGCATGGTCTCCGCAATGCCCGCGTCCTCGCTGCCGACGCAGCCTGCATCATCACCAGTTTGTTGCCGCCTGCGGCTGTTGCGGCCTACCACATCTACTTCCCAGACCCCTGGTGGAAGCGGCGGCACCAGCGGCGACGCCTGTTTACACCGGCATTAGCTGCCGGCCTGCAACGGACCCTCGTGCCTGGCGGGCAAATCCACCTCGCGACCGACGTGACCGATATCTTCACGCTGGCGCTTCATGCCCTTGACGCCTGCACCGAGCTGGCGCGCAGCCGCGGAGCGCCGCCACCACGCCATGGCATCACCGCATTCGAACGCAAGGGCCTCGCGCGCGGTGCGACCATCCACCAGGCCAGCTTCGTGAGGCGGCCGGCCACAGAAGCCGCGTGCCTTCACACCAGTAGCGCCGCGCCGATCACGCCCGCGGAATCGCCGAGCTGATTGCGGCGAATCGGCGTGCACAGTTCGTCGTTGAAGACGTAACCGGCCACCGCATCGCGGCCCAACGTGTAGAGCTCCTCGATGTTCGACAGACCGCCGCCGAGGACCACGGCCTCGGGATCGAGGATGTCGATGACATTCGCCAGGGCACGCCCGAAGCGATCGATGAAGCGCGTGACGACTTGCGTCGCAGCCATATCACCCGCCCGAAAGGCACTGACGATCTCCGCCATCGCGAGGCTGGCGCCGCTCACGCGTCGGTACTCCTGTTCCACCGCCGGGCCCGCAATCAGCGTCTCCACACAGCCGCGCTGGCCGCAGTAGCACGGCGGTCCGGTCGGATCGATGCAGTGATGTCCCCATTCTCCCGCCACGTGCTGCGGCCCACGCCATACTGCGCCGCGATACACGATGCCGCCGCCAACGCCCGTCCCGAGAATGACGCCGAAGACGAGGGCCGCGTCGCATCCGGCACCGGCAACGGCTTCCGCGAGGGCGAAGCAATTGGCATCGTTCTCCAGAATGACCGGCATACCAATTCGGTCGACCAAATCCGCCTGCAGCCGACGACCATTGAGGCACGTCGTGTTGGAGTTCTTCATCGTGCCGTCGCGGCTCGAAATCGCGCCAGGCGTTCCGATACCGATTGCCGCACACTCCGGCGCCAGCGCACGACACGCCTGAGCGACCCCTGCGATCCGATCCAAGATATGCGCGTATCCGGCATGGCTCTCGGTGGAGACGCGGTGACGGAACAACGGACGGTTGTCCACATCCAGGACGACGCCTTCGATCTTCGTGCCGCCCAGGTCGATGCCGATTCGTCGTCGCGGTGCTACGTTCATTGGCCGCTTCTGTTCGCAACGCAGGCACCGGGCTGAGACACTCGTCGACCTGTAGCGTAATCCTGGACGCAGCGACAGCGTGCACCAACCAGCGCCGCTTGATATGTTCGCCGCATGTTCCCCGTATCAGCGGCCAAGGCACGAGCGCTGGCCGAGCGCTTCGAGCGGCTCGGCATCCGCGACGACGACCTCGACGAGTCCTTCGTGCGTTCCAGGGGCAAAGGCGGGCAGAACGTCAACAAGGTGTCCACCTGCGTTGTCCTACTCCACAAGCCAACGGGCACCATGGTAAGGTGCCAACGGGAGCGCTCGCAAGCGCTCAATCGCTTTCGCGCCCGCCAGTTGCTTGCCGACAAGATCGAGCGTGCGGTGCTCGGGGAGCGGAGTGCCGAAGCGCAGCGCATCGCCAAGCTGCGGCGGCAGAAGCGCCGGCGCTCCCGCCGTGCGCAGGAGAAAATTCTGGAAGCCAAGCACGCGCGCACGGCCATCAAGGAGCTGCGCCGGCCGCCGCGCCTGGAGCCCGATTGAGCCGCCGGCGGGCTGGAGGGGCTAGTATCGCTTCGCTATACGACACAGCCACGTCACATGAAGGAGAATGCTATGCACCAGCCGCCGAAGGGCCGCGCTGCACTGGTGGTGATGATTCTGCTTGCCGGCGTCGTGGTCGCCGCTGCCAACGTGGCGATCCTGCTGCTCGCGATGCGGGCGAACCCAGATGTCCCGCTCTTCGAAGGAACCTACCGCCTTTCGCCGGTCTCCGTGGGTTACAGCATCTGCGCGCCGTTGGCGGTCTCCATACTCATTGCCTTCCTGGCCCGCAACTTTGCGCCCGCCGCGCGGCAAACGCCGGCGGTGCCCTCAGCACCCGCCGCGGCGCCCGGTCCGCCCTCACCTGCTCCGGCGTTGCGCTTGCTCGCCCTGCTCCAGCAGGAGGGCCGGCTGATCGACTTCCTCAAAGAGGATATCGACGGCTACAGCGATGCACAGGTCGGTGCCGCAGTACGTTCCATCCACGCTGGCTGTCGCAAGGCGTTGACTGAACGGATCGAGTTCGAGCGGATCTTCAGCGCGGAGGACGGAAGCGAGGTCGTCGTCGAAGCCGGCTTCGATCCAGCGACGATCCGCCTCACAGGTAACGTCACCGGCACCCCGCCGTTCCGCGGCACCCTGCAACATGCCGGCTGGCGCGCCGCAAAGGTCGCTCTTCCCCAGTCACCGGGCGACACCGACGCCACCATCATCGCCCCAGCCGAAGTAGAAATCGCCTAACGCAAAGTACCCAACACCCGGCCTCCATGCGTCCGCGCTTCTGCATTGGCATCGATCTCGGCACCACCAACTCTGCGGTCGCCTACGTCGACACCGCTGCCGGCAAGCAGGTGGAGATCTTTCCGGTCCCACAACTCGTTGCAGAAGGGACGCTCGCCGCGCAGCCCACGCTGCCATCGTTTCTGTACCTCGCCGGTGAACACGAAATCGCCCCTGGCGCACTGGCGCTCCCTTGGGATCGTGGGCGCACATTCGCCGTCGGCACGTTTGCGCGCGTGCAGGGCACGCGCGTCCCAGGTCGGCTGGTGTCGTCCGCGAAGTCGTGGCTGTGCCACGGCGGCGTCGACCGGACCGCTGCGATTCTGCCGTGGGGTGCGTTGCCCGAGGTGAAGCAACTGTCGCCAGTGGAGGCGTCGGCACGTTACCTCTCACATATGCGGGAGGCCTGGAATCACCTTCACCCCGATGCCCCGTTTGAAGTCCAGGACATCGTGCTCACCGTTCCCGCATCGTTCGACGAGGTGGCGCGCGAGCTGACCGTTGCCGCAGCGGAGAATGCTGGGCTCAAACGCGTCTGGTTGTTGGAAGAACCGCAGGCCGCGTTCTACGCATGGCTCAGCAGCAACGAGCGCACCTGGCGCGAGCAACTCGATGACCTCAACCTGTTGCTCGTCATCGACGTCGGCGGCGGCACCACCGACTTCAGCCTCATTGCCGTGCGCCATGCCGCATCCGGTGTCATCTTGGAGCGCCTGGCGGTCGGTGATCACCTGCTGCTTGGCGGCGACAACATCGACATTGCGCTGGCTCGGCTGCTCGAACCCGAGTTGGGTGGCCAGCTCGATAGCGCGCGCTGGCATGCGCTGACCAATCTTTGCCGCGCCGCAAAGGAAACCCTGCTCGGCGATGATCCACCGGCCGGGGTGCCCATCCGCCTCGTCGGGCGCGGCCGGTCCGTCGTAGCCGGCGTGCTTGCTGCCAATCTTTCGCGGGACGCGGTTGAGCACGCAGTGATCGACGGCTTCTTCCCGTTCGTCGACCACGATGCCGTCCCCCGTCGCAGCGCCCGGCTTGGCCTGCAGGAGTGGGGCTTGCCCTTCGCGTCCGACCCCGAGGTGTCGCGCTACCTGGCCACCTTCCTGCTGCGGCACCGCGACGACGCTCAGGGCGCAGGAGCGCAGCACCAGCCCTCCGGCGGGCGTCCGGATGCCGTCCTGTTCAACGGCGGTGCCCTCAAGCCGGCGCTGATTCGCGATCGCTTGCGACAGATCATTGCACGCTGGTACGCCACCGACGACGGCTGGGAACCGCGCGTGCTGCAGAGCGTCGACCTCGACCTGGCAGTGGCGCGCGGCGCGGCCTATTACGGGCTGGTCCGCCGCGGCCTCGGCGTACGCATCGGCGGCGGCGCGGCGCGTTCGTACTATCTGGGTATCGGGTCGGCGGCCAGCGGTGCCGCCGCCGGCCCGGCGCATGGCGTCACCCAAGCCAATGAGGTCACCGCCTTGTGCCTGGTTTCGCGCGGCATGGAGGAGGGTACCGAGGTCGAGATCTCAGACCCGGCGCTCGACGTGCTGGCGAACCGCGCCGTGAGCTTTCCGCTCTACGCCTCGAGCACGCGCAGCGGTGAACGCGCCGGACAGCTCGTGCACGCGGAGCGCGACTCGCTTGCGGAACTGCCACCCATTCGCACCGTGCTGCGCTTCGGCAAAAAGCTCGAAGCCCGCAAGATTCCTGTTCACGTCCTGGTGCACCTGACGGAAATCGGCACCCTCGAAGTGTGGTGCCGCTCGCTGATGACCGAGCATCGCTGGCGCCTGCAGTTCCAACTGCGCGATCAAGGAACGCCCCCGGAGGAGGATCAAGCGGAGCAGCCGGCAGCCGAGTCGGTGATCGGCGAGACCCAGCTTGCAGCCGCCATTGACGCGCTGCGCGCCGTCTATCCGCCCGGCGAGGTGGCAGGGAGCGCTGATCCGGTCGCCCTTGGACGCACCCTGGAAGATTGTCTGGCAGCCGGCAAAGACGCGTGGCCGGTGGCGGCGATCCGCAAGCTGTGGGATGTCCTCTGGGAAGGCAACGGCCAGCGCGGTCGCAGCTCACAGCACGAGGCTCGCTGGTTGAATCTGAGTGGCTTCCTCTTGCGGCCGGGCTTTGGCGCCGAGTTGGACGACTGGCGCATCCAGCAGCTGTGGAAGATCAAGACCTCCGGCTTGCGCTTTGCGAAGGCGGCGCAGTGTCGTGCCGAGTGGTGGAACATGTGGAAGCGCGTCGCCGGCGGCTTGTCGCGCCAGCAGCAACTGCAGCTGCACACCGAGGTAGCGCCCTATCTCCTGCCGCGTCTGAAGTCGAAGCTGAAAAGCGCCGCGAAGGTCGGCCCCCAGGAGCTGCGCGAGTACTGGCAGCTCATGGCGAGCTGCGAGCGCCTGTCCGCCGCGATGAAGGCGGAGCTGGGCAACGCTCTGGTGCCGGCGATCGTCAAAGGCAGGGCCACCGAGGTGGAGATCTGGGCCCTCGGCCGCCTCGGCGCCCGCGCGCCCTTCCACGGACCGCTCAACTGCGTGGTGGCACGCAACGTCGTGGCCGAGTGGATCGAAGCCTTGCTCGCTATCGAGTGGACCACGCCCGAAGCGCTGTCCTTCACGCTCGTTCAGCTGGCGCGTTGCGTGGGCGACCGCGAACGGGACCTCGATCCGCAGGTGCGCGCCCGCCTAGCCGAACGGCTGCACCCCCTGCCCTCCGGCCAGCGCGCCGCGCGTCTGGTGACCGAGGTCGTGCCGCTCGGCACGCAAGAGCGTGCCCGCATCTTCGACGAATCACTGCCCGCGGGGCTACAGATTCGGGCCACCAACGGAACGTGAGCGACCGACCGCGCCCCGCTTCGAGGGCCTCGGCGGCGCTCGTCCGCAGCTTGAAACAGCATGCGCTCCATTTGCTTCAGGTGTAGAGCCGCGGCTCGTCGGGCGGCCGCGTCTTCCAGCGCTTGTGGAACCAGATCCATTGCTCGGGGTAGCGGCGGATCATGGTCTCAACGGCAGCGCTGCAGTGCTGTGTGTTCACGCGAATATCGGCGTCGCGGTCGCCGGTGGAGACCATGGCGATCTCCGGGAGAATCTCGATGCGGTGGCGACCGCTCTCACCATCGCGCACCAGGAAGACCGGGAACACCGGCGCACCGGTGAGCATGGCGAGCCGGGCGGCACCCGGCGTCGTGCACGCCGGCTTGCCGAAGAAGTCAACGAACACGCCGGCGCTGCGCGTCTGATTTTGATCAGACGGGATGACCAGGATCTGATGCTGCTTCAGGGCGCGTAACGCCTCCTTCGCCGCCGCCTTCTTCTTGATGGAGCGTGTGCCGGCCGCAGCCCGCAGCCTGGTGATCGCATCATCGAACACTGGGTTGTGCATCGGCCGGTGCACCAAGGTCACCGGATACCCGAGCAGCCCGTGCACGTAGGCGAGCAATTCCCAATTGCCGAAGTGCGCCGTGGCAATGATGGCGCCCTTCTCCTGCGCGGCGGCAATGGCACGATCCCACGCCGCACGGTCCGCGAACGTCACGAATTGCGATAGCGTGTCGGTGGTCAACTGCGGCAGGTGGCAGAACTCCGCAGCGACGCGCCCGAGATTGCGGCAGCTGGCGCGCAGGATTTGCCGGTGTTCCGCGCGGCTGCGGTCCGGGAATGCAATGCCCAAATTGAAGAGGGCGATCCGCCGATCCCGCACGTCAAAGACGTAGAACAGCTCGCCGAGCCAGGCGCCCAGACGGAGCGCGACGCTGCGCGGCAGGGCTGCAAACAGCGCCAGCGCGGTACGAAAGACGGCGTACTCGACGCGATAGATGAAGCGCACGGATGCCGCCGCCGTACGCTGTCGTTCGGCTGCGGTCATCAGTGAAAGGGGCAGTTGCGGAGAGTGGCGCTCAGCGGTTTCGCGACAGCGGTGGCGTGCCGTAGCGCCTAGACCGCCGCTGGTTGCTGCTCCGGCTCGGCAAAGGCGGCGCGTTCCTTGGCCAGCAGCTCAGCATATACCTGGCGGTCAATCTCGCGGTAGCGTGCCAGCGCTTCATTCATGCGCTGCACCCCGCCTTCGGCTGCGGCGATCTCTTCCAGCTTCGCCTTGATCCAGGAGATGTGCCACTTTTCGTCTTTCGTCACTTCGCGCAGGACAGCAAGGATCTCCGGATCAACGTCCGGGCGCGCCGAGTGCTCCATGTAGCGCTGATATGCGCGCTCCTCCACGACGACGGTCAAGGCGAGAATGTCGATCAGGTTGCGCGGCACGACGCGCAGGCCGATGCGGTTCTGGTAGCCGTCGGCGATCCGCGCCGGCGCGCCGCCGCAGTCACTGATGCGCTTGGTCCACAGCGCCGCGTGACGCGTTTCATCCGCCAGGTGGAGCGACAGTTTCAGCTGGGAGTCCGGGTCCTCGAGGTGCGACATGAGGCGGAACAGCAGATTGGCACCGCGGAGCTCGGCGTCGCGGTAGTAATTCATCAGCAAGATTGTTCGTGAATCTGTGGCCATGACTCCCTCCTTAGCCCCGCCGCCGCATCACCGCGTCCGATGAGCTATATTGAAAATCCCTATCCAGATCAAGGTGAGGTAACCGTGCGCGCCGCCCGCGCCGGTGCCACCACACCCATTCTGCCGGGTTTCTGCGGAGTTGTCTTTCGAATGTGAGGCTGAACTGGCGTGTCAGCGCGGCGATGTCGGCGCGCACATCACCGCTGCGTTCAATGACAAACGGCGGGCAGACGGTGATGCGGTGGCCAAAGTCGCGCCTTTGAATGAATGCGGCCGTCACCGGAAGGTTCTGCCGAATGGCGAGTGCAGCGGCCGCCGCAGGCGTGCGGGCCATGCGTCCGAAGAACGGCACGGACACCGACGGCGCATGCGGATCTTTATCGATCACCATGGACAGCAGACTGTTGTCCTTGAGGGCCTTGAGGATCTGGCGCGCCGAGTGGGGACTCTCGCGCAGGATGGTTTCGACACCATGGCGCCGGCGCAGGTCCACCAGCAGTTGATTGATGCGTTCGGCATGGATGCGCCGCGCGATGGCGGCCACCGGGAACCCCCTCCAGGCGAAATAGGCGGCCAACAGCTCCCAGTTGCCGATGTGCCCCGTGATGATGATGGCGGGCTGACCGGCAGTGCGCAGCGCTTCCGCGTGCGCCTCACCATCGACCTCGAAGTATTCGTCGCGTCGCGCCCGGATCTCGTCGATCTTCGCCAGCTCGCAAAAACAGCGCGCCATGTTCACGAACGAGGCGCGTGCCAGGTGCGCGCGCGCCGTCGGTGTGAGTTCGTCACCGAAGGCGATCTGCAGATGCTCGAGCGCCAGGTGGCGTGGCTGGCGGAGGACACGGTACAGGAGGGCGCCAACCTGCTCGCTGAGGCGCAGCGTGTGTTCGAGCGACACGCGTGCACTGAGCTGGAGGGCAGACGCCGCGCCCAACCCTACAGTCCCGTTCTTCAGGCGCTGGGCCAGACGCCGCACCCGCGGCGCGGTCCGTCGCAGGGGGCGCAGTGGATTCTTCATTTCAGAGGGCTGAGGTCATCGGCTACCTCACCACGAAGCTCGAGCACCATTCTCAGCGCACGTCTCACACCACGCCCGCTCTCAGCAAATCGTGAATATGGATGATGCCCACGGGTTTCCGGCTGCCGTCCGCCAGAATGAAGAGGGCGGTGATGCTGTGGCGCTCCATCAGGGCGACCGCCTGCTCCGCCAGCGACGTGGCCGGCACCGCTTTCGGATTGCGCGTCATGATGTCCTCGGCGCGGACGGCGCGGATGTTATCGACGCCGCCAAAGGCGCGGCGCAGGTCGCCGTCGGTGATGACGCCCACCAAATCGCCCTTGTTGTCGATGACGCCGGCGATTCCGAAGCGCTTGTCGGAAATGGCCTGCACAGCTTCGACGAAGGGCGTGCTCACGTGCACCAGCGGAACGGCGTCGCCTTGATGCATGAGCTTCTCGACCTTCACCAGCCGGCGCCCCAACGCGCCACCCGGGTGCAGCACGGCGAAATCCTCGGGCCCGAAGCCCTTGCGTTCGAGCAGCGCCACCGCCAATGCATCCCCCAACGCCAGCGTGGCCGTCGTGCTGGCCGTGGGCGCGAGGTTCATCGGGCACGCTTCCTCGGACACACTCACGTCGAGGACCACATCGGCCGCGCGCGCCAACGTCGAGCGGCTGCTCCCGGTCATCGCTAGCAACGGCAGGGCGAGCCGCTTGACGAGCGGCAACAGGCGCACCACCTCCTCGGTTTCGCCGCTGCTCGACACCGCCAGCACCGCATCACCCTTCATGAACACACCCGCGTCACCGTGTGCGGCTTCGGCGGCGTGCAGAAACACGGCCGCGGTACCGGTACTGGCCAGGGTCGCCGCGATCTTGCGGCAGATGATGCCCGACTTGCCCATGCCGGTGACCACCACCTTGCCCGGGCACACCGCCAATAGATCCAGCGCACGGTCGAAGCGCGCATCGAGGCGTGACGCCAAGGCCGCGACCGCCGCGGCTTCGATGGCCAGCACGCGCCGCGCACGGCGGATGTCGTCGCTCTCCCTTCCGCGCCGGACGGTCAGCACGCGTCGGGCGGTAGCTGGCTTACGCAGCTTACCGTTCACTAGCTTCCTTGCTGATGTCATCGATCCGTTTCAACTCCCGCAGCAGGGTTTCCAGCTCCGCGAGGCGATACGAGTTCGGCCCGTCGCTGAGCGCATGATCCGGGTCTTCGTGTACTTCGAGGAACACCGCATCGACGCCGGCGGCGACGGCAGCCCGCGCCAGCACACGGATGAACTCGCGCTGGCCGCCCGAGGCAGTGCCCAGTCCGCCCGGCAACTGCACGCTGTGTCCAGCGTCGTAGATCACCGGGTACCCGAACCCCGCCATGATCGCCAGCGCACGCATGTCGACGACCAGATTGTTGTAGCCGAAGGCGAAGCCGCGTTCGGTGACCATCAGCTGACGATTACCGGTGCTCGCCAGTTTCTCGAGTACCGGTCCCATGTCGCCGGGTGCAAGGAACTGCCCCTTCTTGACGTTCACGGGTTTGCCGGCACGGGCCACCTCGGTCAGAAAGTCGGTCTGTCGGCACAGGAAGGCCGGGGTCTGCAGCACGTCGGCCACTGCGGCGACGCTGGCGGCCTGGTCGCGCTCGTGCACGTCGGTGAGCACCGCCACGCCGAGCTCGCGCTTCACCTCGGCGAGAATCTCCAGGCCCCGCTCCAACCCGGGGCCACGATACGAGCTGAGTGACGTGCGGTTGGCCTTGTCGAACGACGACTTGTAGATGAACGGCACGCCGACGCGGTCGGTGATGGCCCGCAGCGCCGCCGCGTGGCGCAGCGCGTGCTCGCGGCTCTCGATGACGCACGGACCGCCGATGAATACGAACGGGCGTCCGCCGCCGACGCGCAGCGGCCCAACGTGCACTTCGTTGGACGGCGGCATCTGGGCTGCGCCTAGCGCGACACGGCGCTCAGTAACGGCGCCTGTCCCGCTTCGGTCTTATGCTGCAGCGCGGCGCGGATGAAGCCTTTGAACATCGGGTGGCAATCGAGGGGGCGCGACTTGAACTCCGGATGAAACTGGCTGGCGAGAAAGAACGGATGGTCCGCCAGCTCGATCATCTCCACCAGTGACTCATCCGGCGACAGGCCGCTGAGGACCAGCCCGTGCTCGGCAAGTGTCGCGCGGTAGGCGTTGTTGACCTCATAGCGGTGGCGGTGGCGTTCGCTGATCTTGCGCTTACCGTAGAGGCGGAACGCCAGCGAGTCCTCACGCAGGATACAGGCATACGCTCCCAGGCGCATCGTGCCGCCCTTGCGCTCCACGTCGCGCTGCTCGTGCATGAGATGGACGACCGGATGCGGGGTCTGCTCGTTGACCTCGCTGGAGTTGGCGCCGTCGAGGCCGCAGACGTGGCGCGCATACTCGATCACCGCCATCTGCAGGCCGAAGCAGATACCGAGGAACGGCACCTTCTCCTCGCGTGCGTAGCGCACCGCGGCGATCTTTCCTTCGGTGCCACGCGGGCCGAAGCCCATGGGGACCAGCACGCCGTCGGCATGCTCGAGCGCCGGCGGCAAACCCTCCTGTTCGATCTTCTCGGAGTCGATGTAGGCGACCTCGACCTTGCACTCGTTGGCGACGCCGCCATGTACCAGCGCTTCGTTGAGGCTCTTGTAGGAGTCCGTCAGTTCGACGTACTTGCCGACCATGGCGATGCGCACCGTGTCGCGCGGATGCTTGATGGTCTGCACCACCTTGGCCCACTTCGTCAGATTGGGCGCCCCGGTCCACATGTTGAGCTTCTCGACAATACGGTCGTCGAGTCCCTCCTCGTGAAACACCAGCGGCACCTCGTAGATACAGTCGACATCCTTCGCTGTGATCACGGAGGACTCATCGACGTTACAGAAGTGGGCGATCTTCGCCTTGATCTTGCGCTCCAGCAAACGCTCGGTGCGGCACAGGAGGATGTCGGGCTGGATGCCGAGGCCCGTGAGCTCCTTCACGCTGTGCTGCGTCGGCTTGGTCTTCACTTCGCCGGCGGCGCTGATGAACGGCACGAGCGTCAGGTGAATGTAGAGTACGTTCTCGCGGCCGCGATCCCAGCGAAACTGCCGGATGGCTTCGAGAAACGGCAGGCTCTCGATGTCGCCAACCGTGCCGCCGACCTCGCCGATGACCACGTCGAATCCTTCAGCGGCCTCGAGGATGCGGCGTTTGATCTCGTCGGTGATGTGCGGGATCACCTGCACGGTGCCGCCGAGGTATTCGCCGCGGCGCTCGTTGGCGATGACGCGGTCGTAGACCTGGCCGGTGGTGAAGTTGTTCTTTTGGCTCATGCGCGACGACAGGAAGCGCTCGTAGTGGCCGAGGTCGAGGTCGGTCTCGGCGCCGTCGTCGGTGACGAACACCTCGCCGTGCTGGAAGGGGCTCATCGTGCCGGGATCGACGTTGATGTACGGATCCATCTTGAAGATGGTGACCTTGAGGTTGCGGCTCTCAAGCAACGCGCCGATCGAGGCCGATGCCAGGCCCTTGCCAAGTGACGACACGACGCCGCCGGTCACGAAGATGAACTTGGTCCGCTTCCCTTCCTGTGCCATCGCCACCCCCCCTTTAACTCGCGGCCAGCGCCCGCGCCCGTTCCAGGTCGTCCGGTGTATCCACCTCTATCCCAACACCCAGGGTCTCCGCCACCTTGATCCGAAAGCCCCATTCGAGTGCGCGCAACTGCTCCAGTTTCTCCGCCTGTTCCAGCGGCGTCGGCGCCAGCCGTGCGAAGCTCAGCAGGAAGTCGCGTCGATACGCGTAGAGGCCGATGTGCTTGTACCCGATGACCTCGTCTGACCGATCGCGCCAATACGGCAGGGGGCTGCGCGAGAAATACAGCGCGTAGCCGTCGCGATCGCTGACCACCTTGACCACGTTCGGGTTCATCATCTCCGCCATGTCGCGGATGGGCGTCTTCAGCGTCGCCATCGGGAGCGCGCTGTCGGCGCGCATCAGCGCAACGGCCGCATCGACCATCGGCGCGGCGAGAAACGGCAGGTCACCCTGGACATTGACGATGACGTCCGCATCGAGACGCGTGGCCACTTCGGCGATGCGATCGGTGCCTGACGGATGATCCGAACGCGTCATGACGACGTCGCCGCCGAAGCGGCGCACCGCATCTGCTATGCGTGCGTCGTCCGTCGCCACCAACACCTGATCGACCAGCATCACGCCGCGCGTGCGCTCGTAGACATGCTGGATCATGGGTTTGCCGTCGATGAGGGCGAGCGGCTTTCCGGGGAGACGGGTGGACTCATAGCGCGCGGGAACAATGGCGACGACTTTCGAGCCCATAAAAGAAAACCCGTAGCCCAGGAGTGAGCTACGGGATGACAGGTATAGCACGGGTCGAAGGCAAGTCAAACTTCAGGGGTGCGCATCGGGACCCGTGTGATATGACGGGGCGCGGCTCAGCCGGCGGCGCGGACCGCATGCAGGCGAATGGGCAGAATCTTGGCGTAGTGAGAGAAGTCGGCGTCGGTCGTGAAGATGGCGAGCCCGTGGCGGACCGCGAGCGCGCAGATCAACACGTCGAATGACGTCGGCGTAACCCCCTTGGCGCGGCAGGCGTTGAAATAGCCGGCGGCCTGCTCATGATCGGTCGTGTCTGTGGACACGTCATCGAAGGCGGCAAGCCGCTCACGGAGCCGCTCGAAATCACGGGCGTCGCGGATGCCGGAGAGAACCTCCTGCCGGATGATGCCCGCGAGTCTCGCGCGCCCATCGGATACGAGGGCCTTCCACTCTTCCACCTGCTGGCGTTCCGCACGATCGAGCTGCGCGGTCTTCCGGCGCAGTGCAAGGGACCAGATCGACGTGTCGATCAGGACGCTCATCGCCGCTTCCGGCGGCGCGCCGCCTTGTAATCGTACCCCGGGTCATAGGCGATCTGGTCGACGAGCTCGAGGATCCGGCGCTGCTTGTGGCGCTTGATGTATTCGCGGAGCGCAGTCGTGACCGCTTCCTTCTTTGTCTTGTGACCGCCAACAACCCGCGCCTCGTCAATCAGCCGGTCATCAATTGCCAGATTAGTCGCCATCACACACACTCCTCCACACGCAGTCTTACACAACCAGATGTGTGAGAGAAGCGCGGGCACCGGGGCGGGGATGTGCCCCTGGCTAAGGCGGTGGCGTCGGGCGGATCGCCCTACCATCGCTGCCCGGTGCAGGCGCATTCCCGCGCTAGGCGCAGGAATGCACGGCAAATGGGGAGGGAGCATCATGGGGCACCAACATGCCGCAGGGGCATTGATGCGCGCCCGGTGTCGCGCGCTCTGCTCCAGCCGCTTGTACACCGCCACAGCGGAAGGACTGCTCGCCGCACTGGTCACACACCCAGGCTGGGAGTCGGTCGACATACGTCGTCTGGCCCTTGAACCGGAACCTCGCCTGTGTCGTGCTCCGTCGGACCTTGCCGTTGCAGAACTCCCAGACATCCAGCGTCGTCATTGCAGACATCTTCTCGTCAGATTCGGCCTCGCATAGCAGCTCGCGGCGCAAGCAGGCAGCCTCATCTCGTCCGGCCGGCGCTTGACCTGATCTAGGTCTCCATTTAAGGTCCGGCCATTGTGCGCTATCGGCAATCGCTCATCCCGACATTGAAGCAAGATCCATCCGACGCTGAAGTCGTCAGCCACAAGCTGCTGGTACGCGCCGGCATGATCCGGCAGATCGCACGCGGCATCTACGACTTCTTGCCGCTCGGCCTACGTGTGGTGAGAAAGGTGGAGCGCATCGTGCGCGAGGAGATGGACCGTGCCGGGGCGCAGGAGATCCTCATGCCGGCGATCTGTCCCGCCGAACTCTGGCAAGAGAGCGGCCGCTGGGAGCAATACGGCAAGGAACTGCTGCGCATGAAGGACCGCTACGAGCGCGACTTCTGCTTCGGCCCGACGCACGAGGAAGTGGTGACGGACATCGTGCGCCGCGAGATCCGCTCCTACCGCGAGTTGCCCCTCAACCTGTACCAGATCCAGGTGAAGTTTCGGGACGAGCTTCGGCCGCGTTTTGGCCTCATGCGTGGACGCGAGTTCATCATGAAGGACGCGTACTCCTTCCACGCCGACGCCGACGACCTGAACCGCGAATATCAGAACATGGCGGACGCCTATCGCCGCATCTTCCAGCGCTGCGGTCTTGATACCCGGCAGGTCGAATCAGACACCGGTGCCATCGGCGGACGCCGGGCGCATGAGTTTCAGGTGCTGGCGGACTCGGGAGAAGATGCGATCGTCAGCTGCAACACGTGTGACTATGCCGCCAACGTCGAGAAGGCTGAAATCGGCAAGCGGGCCCTCACCCCCAGCCCCGCGGCCAATCCGCTCAAGAAGGTGCGCACGCCGGAGAAGCGGACCGTCGAAGAGGTTGCTGCCTTTCTGGCGGAGCCGCCGGAGCGTTTCATCAAGACTCTGCTCGTAGTAACCAGCGCCGGTGACACCATCGCCGCACTCGTCCGCGGTGATCATGAGCTGAGCGAAATCAAGCTGCGCAACCGGCTGGGCGTACCCTGGATTGCCATGGCCGACGCCGACACGGTGCAGCGTGTCACGGGGGCCGATGTCGGCTTCGCCGGACCGATCGGCCTGCAGGTACGCATCATTGCCGACGAAGCGTTGCGCGGCCTCGCCGGCGGCGTCACCGGCGCCAACGAAACCGACCACCACTTCGTCGATGTCAGCCAGACGCGCGATTTCCCGGATGTCGCGTTCGCCGATCTGCGTCTCGCCCGCGCCGGTGATCCATGCCCGCGCTGCGCCGCCGGCGTATTCAACGGTCATCGGGGGATCGAGGTTGGTAACATCTTCTACCTCGGCACGAAGTACAGCGCTGCGATGAAGGCGACCTTCCTCGATGCGGCCGGACAGGAGCACCCCATCGAAATGGGCTGCTACGGTATCGGCATCACGCGCACCGCCGCCGCTGCCGTCGAGCAGTTCCACGACGACAACGGCATCATCTGGCCGCTCCCCCTGGCACCGGCCCACGTGCACGTCGTGCCGGTCAACACGGCGGACCAACGGATTCGCGCCGTCGCCGACGACCTCTACACCAAGCTGCAAGGTGCCGGCGTCGAGGTCTTGATCGACGATCGCGAGGAACGGCCGGGAATCAAGTTCAAGGACGCCGACCTCATCGGCATCCCGTTGCGCCTCACGGTCGGCGCCAAGAGCCTCGACCGCGACTGCGTGGAATTCAAGCGTCGCAGCGACAAGACCGCCGCGGAGATTCCCCTCACTGACGCCGTCGAGCGCGTCGCCACGCTCGTCCGAGACGGCTTGGCAGCATGACCTTGCGGTGGCCCTTCGGCCTGCGCCAGGGCGGCATGCGCAGTCGGTTGATCTTCGCGCTGGACATCAGCTCGATTGACGACGCCTTCAGCCTGGTCGAGCGTCTCACAGCTGAAGTGGGCATGTTCAAGGTGGGCAAACAGTTGTTCCTGCATGCCGGCCCGCAGATCGTGCACGGCATCCGTGAGCGTGGCGGCGAAGTGTTTCTCGATCTCAAATTTCACGACATCCCGCGCACGGTCGCGAAGGCCGCCGTCGAAGCGACGCGCATGGGGGTGCGCATGTTCGACGTGCACGCCTCGGGCAGTCTCGAAATGATGCAGCGCACGGTCGCCGAGGTCACCAAAGTCTGCCGCAGCGAAGGTTTGCGCCGCCCCAAGGTGCTTGCGGTGACGGTGCTCACGAGTCTGAACCGCGACGACTTGAAGCGCGTCGGCGTGGCCAGCGGCGTGGAGAACCAAGTGGTGCGCCTGGCGCGGCTGGCGCTCGAAGCCAAGATGGACGGGGTCGTCGCCTCGCCGCAGGAGATCGCGCCGATCCGCAAAGAATGCGGCCGTGGCTTCCTGATCGTCACCCCCGGTGTGCGCCTGCGCGGCGCCACGTGGGAAGATCAAAAGCGCGTCATGACACCCGAGGCGGCGATCCGTGCCGGTGCCGACTACCTGGTGGTTGGCCAACCGATCCGCGACGCGGATGATCCGGTGGTCGCGGCGCGCGAGATCGTCGCCGCCATGGAACGCGGCCTCAGCTCCCCAGAGCGTCGCGGCCGCACCGGCTTCGAACCACCGGAGCCGTAGGCCGGAGATCAATCGGGCCGCCCCCGACCCGATTGCAGCAGCAAAATGAATTCGCGGTCGCCTTCGAGGAAGTCGAGGGTCCCGAGCTCTCCCACTGCTACCCAACGCATGTCGGCAAAGCAGCGATTGCTGATCGTGCCGCGATACTGCGGGATGGCAAAGAACGTCAGTACGAAAGGGGCGCGACCGCGATAGTGATGCTCGCTCTGCCACAACACCGCCCCGACCTCTGCCTCGATACCCAATTCCTCCTGCAACTCGCGTCGCATACCGTCTTCGAGACTTTCGCCCGACTCGACCTTTCCTCCCGGAAACTCCCACTTGCCGGGATGATGGCCGCCGGCGGGGCGCTGGCAGACCAGCACCGCACCGGCGCGCGCGATGACGCCGGCGGCGACCTGAATCACCCGTGCCGTCACTGCAGCTGCGCCGCTTGCCGCTGCAGCTCGGGGAGCAGGTCGCGGATCACCTGCGCGGTGGCGTCGTCAGGCGCCAGCCGCAGGTAGCGCTCGAAGTTCTGTAACGCTGCCGCGAAGCACTCCAGGCGCTGGTAGATGATGCCGCGGTCGCGCAGCTCACGCGGCGTGTCGGGCGCCAGCAGCAAGATCCGATCGACGCATGCCAGCGCGCGCTCGAAGTCGCTCTGCTGGATGTACACCTGCTTCAGATTGCTGAGCATGCGCACCAGGATTTCGCGCGCGGTTGCAGGACGCAGCAACCGGCGATCAAACCGCGCCTCGTCTCCATAAATTCCCCGCAAGCGCTGCGCGCACTCGTCCGTGCTGATCACCGTTCCGAAGAATGGGTCGATGATGATCTCCTCGTCGCCGACGTACTTCACCAGAAAATGCCCGGGAAAGCTGACGCCATACACCGGCAGGTCGAGGCGCTGGGCCACTTCGCTGTAGACGAGGCTCAATGAAATGGGGATACCGGTGCGGCGATCGAGCACGTCGTTCAGGAAGCTGTTGCGCGCGTCGTAGTAGTCGTCGCTGTTGCCTGTAAAGCCACACTCGACGAAGAGGAAGTGGTTGAGCCGCGCAATTCTCTCGGCCGGCGCCAGGCCCTGGCGCAGTTCGCTACCGGCGGCCGCCGCCAACTCATCCAAGCGGCGCAAGTATGCGGCGACGTCCAGCCACGGGTACTCCTCTTGAGCAATCAGCAGCGCGGCTTCCGCAAGATCGATGCGGTGGTCCGGCCCCGAGGCCAGCTCGGCGAAGCGTTTGCGCGCGTGGTCCATGGTTCCTGTTGCCGTCCGCATAACGTGAACCGGGAAGACATTGCAACCACAAGGGAGGGTTTCTGGTCGCCGTGGTCCCCGAGCGAGGAACTCCAACCAGGGGTGTTTACCAAGGTCTAGGGACCGCTGCCGTCGAGCGCCGCATGGATCTCCGCGCGCGCCGCCGCGTCTGCCTCACGCCGCCGCGCCGCCTCGAGCGCGCGCCGCGCACGCGTGCTGCCGATGGCACCGAGCGCCCATGCGGCATGGGCGCGCACCAGGGCGGACGGGTCGTCGAGCAGCGCCTCCGCCAGCACACCGACCGCGGCGGGATTCTGCGTGTTCCCCAGTGCCACCATGACGTTGCGCACGAACCCCTCGCGCTTGGCCCGGCGGATGGCGCTGCGGCGAAAACGGTTGCGGAACTGCGCCTCGCCCAGCCGTGCTAGATCCGGCAGGTATGGCAGCAGTGCCGCCGCGTCTGGGGCACCGTGCCCGCGGACCAACTTGTCGTTCCAGGGACACACTTCCTGGCAGATGTCGCAGCCGAAAATCCAATTTCCCATCTTGCTGCGCAACCCGACGGGGATGGCGCCCCGGTACTCGATGGTGAGGTAGGAAATGCACAGGCGCGCGTCGAGCACGTAGCCCGGTTTCAGCGCCGCCGTCGGGCACAGATCCAGGCAGCGCGTGCACGTACCGCAGTGATCCGCCAGCGGCGGGTCCGGCTCCAACGCCAGATCGGTCAATAGCTCGCCGAGAAAGAAGTAGGAGCCCGCGCCGGTGTGCAGGATGTTGGTGTTCTTCCCGAACCAGCCGGCACCGCCGAGCGCCGCCCACTCGCGATCGAGTGTTGGGCCGGTGTCGACGTACGGACGCAGCAGCGCCGCCGGTCGCAACGCGCCGATCTGAACCGCCAACGTCCGCAGCTTCTCCGCAACGATGAGGTGATAGTCCGTGCCCAGCGCGTACGCCGCGATACGCCCGCGCAGCTCGCGTTGCCACTCGATGGGCGGCAGCGGCGGCGGGTGGTAGCGATAGCCAACGGTGATCACGCTGCGCGCCGCCGGCATGACGCGCCGCGGATCGAGGCGCCGGGCCAATCCGCGCTGCAGGTAACTCATCTCAGCGGCATTGCCATCCGCCACCCACTGCCGCATGAACTCCGCATGCGGCGCCACGGCGGCGCGCGCAAAGCCGCACAGCTCGAACCCGAGCCGCCGCGCCGCAACGCGGATGCGCTCCTTCAACTGAGGTTCCTCGCTCCTCGGACCGGGCACGTCTGTATGCGGCATCAGTGGCTGCAACGTGTCCTCTCACATCCGCAATCCGAAATCTGCAATCCCATATCCCCCAATTGCTCTCCCGGCTTGCGGTGTACGCGGCGCTAGACTACCTTCCGCCGCGACTTGGAGGAAGCATGGCACCGCCACTACGCAACCTGAAGCTGCTCGATCTGTCGCGGCAGCTCCCCGGCCCCTTCTGCTCGTTGATGCTCGCCGATCTCGGCGTCGATGTGCTGGTGGTGGCCGCCCCCAACGACGTCATGGGCATCGGCATCCCGCTCATCCAGCGCAACAAGCGCAGCATGACGCTCAACCTGAAATCACCCGAGGGCAGGGAGATCTTCAATCGCCTCGCCGCCGATGCCGACGTCATCCTGGAAGGCTTTCGCCCCGGCGTCACCGACCGGCTCGGCATCGACTATGCCAGCATGGCGAAGCTGAATCCGCGCCTCGTGTACTGCTCCATCTCCGGCTACGGGCAAGACGGACCCTATCGCGACAAGGTGGGGCACGACATCAACTACCTCGGCTACGCGGGAGTCCTGGGCGTCTCCGGTGGAGCGGGCAATCCGCCAACGATCATGCCGGTGCAGGTCGCCGACATCGGCGGCGGCGCGCTGATGGCGACGGTGGGCATCCTCGGCGCCCTCATGGCCCGCGAACATACCGGGCGCGGCCAGTTCGTCGATGTCTCGATGATGGACGGCAGCGTCAGCTGGAACGTCTTCCACGCCCTCCTCTACCTGGTCACCGGCCAACAACCCGAGCGCGGCCGCACGCGCCTCACCGGGCATCACCCGTGTTATGCAGTGTACGAGACGAAGGACGGCAAGTACGTCACCGTCGGTGCCCTCGAAGAGCACTTCTGGCGCAACCTCTGCGTACATCTCGGCGTCGAAGATTTCATTGCGGACCAGTTTGCCGAAGGCGCGCGGCGCGAAGAGATGCTGCGCGTCATCCGCGAGAAGTTCAAGGCCAAGACGCAAGCGGAATGGTTGGCGCAGTTGGGACCGGTCGACATCTGCTTCGGACCGGTCAACAGCATCCCAGAAGCGTTTGCCGACCCGCAGGTACAGGCGCGCGGCATGCTCCGCGAGGTCAACGGGTTGAAGCTGATCGCCTCGCCGCTGAAATTCTCCGACACCGCCACTCTGGAGCCGACTGCCCCACCGGAGTTCGGCCAGCACACCGACGAGGTTCTGCGCGCGCTCGGGTATTCGCCTAGCGGCATCGGGGAGTTGCGCAGCAAGCGTATTGTGTAGCGGTTCGTGGCGCACGGATCGTGCTTCGACCGGAGCGGATCATGCATTGGAGGATGTGCTCACGCAGCGGAGTTGCGGCTCCTGCCCGCTTCTGGCTCCTGACGCTCTTGGTCGGTACGAGCGTCGCGGCGGGACACGCTCTGTGGGCGCAACAATCGTGTGACGACCACAACGATTGCACCGTGGACGCCTGCGCGGCAGACGGCAGCTGCCAGAGCACGCCAAAGACCGATGGCACTCCGTGCACATCACAACTATCTGGCGGTTGCGCGATCAGCGCCCAGTGTAGGTTTGGCTTTTGCGTACCGGTCGATACGAAGGCCCCCGGCACAGCCTGCACCATTGCCGGCTTGAGCGACGAGTGGGGGAAATGCCTCTTGGGTGCGCAATGCGCGGACGGCGGGTTCTGCCAGCCAAGCGTTAAGATGTGTCCGACACCCACGGACCGCTGCTCGGCGGCGTTCTGCGAGCCAAGCACCGGCGAATGTCAAACCCAGCCCGTATCGTGTAACGACGCGTGCTCGACGGCACAGTGCAACCCCGACACTGGCCAGTGCACCATCAACAAGCAACCCATCAACGAAGGCCAGCCGTGCGACGACGGAAATACGTGTACGACCAACGACCGCTGCAACAACGGGACGTGTCGTGGTTCGACGACGCCGGTCGCGACCGCAACCCTTACCCGCACCAGTGCTACCTCGCCGACACCTACCCCGACGGCATCACGTACCGTCACCAACACCGCACTCGCGACTGCCACCGCCACCCCAACCTCTCAGCCATCACATACCCCGACCGCGACACCCTTGCCGACGTGCCCAGCCAATCTGTGCGTCGGCGATTGCGGCAACGATGGCACGGTCACCATCACCGATCTGATCAACGGTGTGGACATAGCGCTCGATCCGATCTTGCTCCCTATATGCCCCTGCTTCGATGCCAACAAGGATGGTCAGGTCAGCATCAACGAGCTGGTCACCGCCGTACACAACGCGCTATCGGGATGTCCCACGCCGCCGACGCAGACGCCAACCGAGACACCAACGGCACCGCCGCCCACGCTCACACCTACCGCGGTACTGCCCACGCCGACCGCGACAGAAACGCCCCCGGCCACGCCAACCCCCACCAACAGCGAAACCCCGGTTGCAACGACAACCCCCACGGGTGTGGCCTCGGCAACTCCGACACCGTCGCCCACCACCACAGAGCAGGCCACCGAAACGCCGACGGAGACCGCCATACAGACGCCCACGGCAACCGGCAGCGAAACACCGCTCGCAACGACCAGCCCCACGGCTGTTTCCTCGGCAACTCCCACACCGTCGCCCACCACCACGCAGCAGGCCATCGAAACACCGACTGACACGGCCATACCGACGCCCACGGCAACCGACACGCCGCTTGCGACGACGAGCCCCACGCCATCGGCTTCGCCGACACCATCGCCGACCGCCACGCTGGAGACCACCGAATCGCCGACGGCAACCGCCAGCGCGACGACGACTGCGCCGCCAACCGAAACGCCGACGGCCACGGAAGGGCCCGAGGCGAGTCCCACCGGGGAAGTCACGCGTGAGGCGAGGGCGAGTGATCGGTAATCAGTAATCAGTAATTGGCAATTAGTTGGTAACCAGTGACGAGCGGTCAGTGATCGCGCATGCTCACCATTGTTTGGCCAACTGATCACTGGTCACTGATGACTAATGACTGATAACTATTTACTGACTCCGCGCCTGTTCACTGGCGCAACCGACGATCGGCGCTTGCGGGCGCGTATGTTCGTCGAGGTATTCTTCCCAATCAACCTCGCGGTGCTTCTTGTCGTAGTACCGCTGTAGGGTGTCGCGGTCACCGCGGTAGTCGAACAGCGGCACGCCATAACCGCAGGAGGTTTGCACGCGCTGCACGCCAACGTCGATGATCTGCCGTGTGTGCGGCCCGACCTTGGCCCCGAGCTGCTTGGCAAGCCTGGCGAACTGGCTGCTGTGACGGTGGACAACCCTGCCCTTGCCATAGATGCGCAGGATCAGTGGCTTGCGCTCGAAGCTGCAAAACATCAGCGTGATGCGCCCGTGCAGGGCCACATGCGTTGCCGTCTGGTTT
This sequence comes from Candidatus Margulisiibacteriota bacterium, assembly GCA_035541735.1. Taxonomy (GTDB): domain Bacteria; phylum Desulfobacterota; class Binatia; order HRBIN30; family HRBIN30; genus DATKMS01. The sequence continues at coordinate 4,056 of DATKMS010000255.1, read as the reverse complement.
CCGCTCCCGGGCATATCGATGTACGCCAGTCGCCTGGGTCCGAGCACCGACACGGCCCGGTAGCCCTTTGGCGACAAGTTCGGGTGCGCGCCCTCCGCCGCCGTGGCCACGAAGAACAGCGGCTGACGCTCAATGAACGCGCTATGCTCCGGCTCCAACCGATCAAAGAATTTCGCCATATCATCCTCCCCCGCCGACCCTACCAACGGAGCAGTCGTGATGCGACGGTTCGCGCATGATCGTGGAATCATGGTCGTGCGCCCTCCATCGCATCACCGGTACGCGCCGGCTGCTCAGAGGAGGGAGGGTCGGCTGCGGAGCCAGTCAATCACAGCGGCGTACGGCCGCGCTCCCGGGTCGCACGCACGCAGCTGCGCCAGGGCCGCGTCCACCGAAAGCTCCTCGTCACGCACCAGGTAGGCAAGTGCTACCGATGGCGCACGGTTGATCCCCTCGCTGCAGTGCAGGTAGACGACCCGGTCATCGGCGAGCAGCGTCCGCAGGACGGACAACGCCCGTGGCAGTGCCGCGATCACCGCATGCGGGTCGTAGTCGTGGATGGAAATGTTGCGGAAGACGATGGTGGGCTCACACGCAGCGCGCATGCACTCGATGGCCGCCTGCGGCAGATCCACACCCGCCTGCTGCAGCGACAACACCGCCGTGATACCGGCGCGCCGCAGGCGCGGCACATCGGCGGGGTGAACCGACGGCCCAAGCTGAAGCCGGGGACGGAGTTGACGCACCGTTCGCATCTACCGAGGTCGTCAGGCGGGTGCAACCCAGCGACGCAGGCGCCGCCTGCGTTTCCCAGCGGGAGCAGTGTGCAGGTGTACAACTTGCGCCCTCGAGTGACGCATGGTACTTGAAACGCTCCTGCCGTCACGGCGCACGCGCCCTTAGCTCAGTTGGATAGAGCGCTTGGCTACGAACCAAGAGGTCGGCTGTTCGAATCAGCCAGGGCGCGCTGTCCTCCCACTTGGGTTGAGTAGCCGTCATGCACTCCGGCCGGTCCTCCGCCGCCTGGCAGGCCATCACGCCTACGAGGCACGGTCGGCGCTAGGGCGCCGACCGTGTGCCCAGCGGAGACGCTGCGCAGGACGCGCATCGGTGCGTCCCGCCAATCACCGTACCACCGACGTCGGCGTGGCGCCGTCTGAAACTCTGGCCGTGGCTTCACGGCAACACTGCGCCAGTTGGGGGCGGTGGCGCTCTCCTTGCTCAGCTGCAGTAGCTCGGAAAGTGAGCCCAGATGGCACGCTTGGACTTCTGCCAAGGAAACGCGACCGCCCGCGCCCGATTGCTTGCGCTCATGCTGCTCCTCACCGCTGCCGGGTGCACCCCACTGGTCGTTGTGCCCGGTCCCGGCAAAACGCAGAGCGAATTGGCGCAAGACCGCGACGAGTGCTTCCGGGAATCCAAGCACCGCAGCTGGGGCTTTACCGCCAACAGCGGCAACCCAGGCGGCTGGGCCGCCGAGCGCATAAACGAGGACCAGTACTACGATTGCATCACTGCACGGGGGCACCGCGTGCTGCGGCCGGATAAGCCCGCGAGCTCCATGTCACAGCTGTAGACTGGCGCTCGCGCAACTCCGGGTGCAATTTTTCCGCTGCGGCCAATACCAGCAGCCGCTCACATGACCCGCCGCGTCGAGCGTAATCGCCGTGGCGGTCTCCGTGTGGGGGCATTCGACAACCCATTCCTTGCTGCGCGAGCCACGCTTACGCGCCCAGGCCAACACGCCGCCGAGGGCACTACCTACCCCGCGTTTGCTGAGCCCTGCGATTCTCATCGCTGCCTCCTTCCTGTCGCAATGATGTGTGCTCCCACGTGTAGGCACCCGACTACGCCATGCGGGCGACCGGCTCCCAACCGTAGACGGCGAGGCGCCCAGGCGGCAGCGCGAGCACGCGGCCAGTGTGCGCTTCGCAAAGCTCGCAGCGATCGTTGATGCGCAGCGGGGCGGCGCCGCCCCTGCGGAGATGGTGCGCGACTTGGAGATAGGAGAGGAGGCCCGCGAGCTTGTGGAGGCGACCCTCATGTATCTCCAGCACCAGCAGGTCGACGAGGAGTGTGTGCACAGGCCGGCGGTTGGCACCATCGCGGACGGAAAACGTGTGGCGCCCGTCCGGAGTCACCTCGTGGGTAATGACGTGATCCGGCCCGAAGTGGACCGTCAAGTAGTCACGAACGATGCCGCCCGTGGTGTAGCGATGGGCGCGCACAATTTCGGCGCGCGTACGCTGGCGGCGTGGGGTATGCGTTGGCACCATCCTGAAATCTCCTCGTTCGGCGCCCTCTAACCGCGCCAGGTTCTCGCACAATTGCAAAGCCTGCCCGGCTCGAAGCAAGCACCATACCGTCTGCCTGAGCGCACCAGGCAAGGGGCAACGGGATCGCAATTCCCAGCAATGGGAACGGCATGGTGGCCGAAAAGCACAAGCTGTTGCCCAAGAACCCACCCAGCGCCGCACGTGGTTTTGCGAGAAACCCCTCGATGGTTGGTGGCGCGGGTAGGTCGCCTCACGGCTTGCGCCTACGCGTTGGCCTTTTCAGGCATCATCGGGAAAGGCCCCAGCGCACGTAACGGCCATGTGGATCGGCGCGCCCCAGCAGCCTTTCGTCGCCATCCGGCCAGCAGGTCAGCCGCAGGTCGGCAGCCGTCGCCCCCATCAGTTCCAGGCACAGCCACGCCAGCGGTGCACCCGCGCTGGCGCGTTCGCCAGCGCGGCGAATGATGTCCGTCACGCGGTCGCGTTCTTCTTCCGTCAGGTACCACCACATGATCGAGTGAAAGACGACCGTGGCCACGCCGTGGCGCCGGACGGCAAGTTGCTCGGCGAGCCAGTCGGCAGCACGACGTTGCGCCAGTGAGGGTGGCGTGCGGCGGGCGAAGGCGACGGCCGCGCGCAATTGCGCGAGACGCTCAAGCTGATCCGGCCAGACAAACGACTCCAGCACACGCACCTGCGCCGCGTCGGTGACGTCGACCGGTGCCAGATCGCAACCGGCACGCTCGGCCACGGCCGCCGGCGAGCCGAAGACGTCGAGCGACCCCGTCCACTGGGTACGGATCGTGACCGGTGAGGCGGGGTCGCCCCACACCGGCCGCACCACCGGAGCCGTGCCCTCGGCAACAGATTCCGCGACCTCATAGCGGTAGCGATCCCAGCACAAATTGAGTCCGGCACTGCTGCCGATCTCGAGCACGCGCAGCGGGAGCCCGTGCGTAGCAGACAGGGTGAGGAATCCGCCCAGCAACGCAGCACTGCGCCGCACCTCGTTGGTCTGCACCGGCCGGTCGAGCGCAGGGCGTAGGGTCGCAGCGTGTGCCTCAACGACGCCCTCGAACGCGGCCCACAGCGCCGGCCAGGCAGGCGTACCACCGGCCGACGGATAGAAGCGGGCCAACTCTGGAGCGGCGCCGTCGAGCACCAGGCGGTGCACGCCACCCATCAGGCGAAGCACAAGTGCATCGGGAATCGGGTTGCCGGTCCAGCCGTCCAGCAGCCGCGCCACCGGCCCACCCTGTTCGATGTCCTCCGCGGCGCGTGCCAGCAGTTGCGCATACAGCGGCGACCCGAAGCTCGCGCAGAACTCCGCTTGCAGGCGGAAGGCTTCAAGAACCCCTGCGGCCACCATGCAGCGAAAAGGGCCGGTGTTGCATGTGAACCGAGTAACACATCCCTTCACCGTGCGCTATGTAGGGTCCTGGAGCTGGATGGCCCAGCGGCCGAGGTAAGCGAGCATGCTGTGCACCCTTGCACTCATCGTCTGCGCCATCCTGGCGCTGTTCTCGGCGCGCTTTCGCCCCTTGCTAAGGGAAGCCATCCAGTGCGTGCTCCGCCCCGCGACGCCGCGGAAGCGCACGAACTGAACCGATCGAGTTGACGCCTATTCGCCTGCCACGACGCGTGGCACGCGGTGGGAGATGGCGGTGACCACTTCGTAGTTGATGGTACCGAGCGTCGCGGCCAGTTCATCCGCAGTCACCTCTTGGTCATGCTGGCGGCCGATGATCACCGCCTCGTCCCCCAACTCGATTTGTCCGCG
>DATKMS010000254.1:0-27297 GCA_035541735.1 Candidatus Margulisiibacteriota bacterium | reverse complement strand
CCATCGACCTGCCCCCGTACGACGCCAGCGGCAAAGCGACCCGCACCGCGCAGCTGCGCCGGCCACTCGACTTCGCTGCCGTCACCGACCATGCCGAAGGCTTCGATCTGGACTACATCTGCAAGACAACCGGGGTCACCGGGCACGATTCGACCCAGTGCACCGCTATCCGCAACGACGTCGGCAAGGTCGTTCCCGGCTACATTCCACACAGCTTCTTCGACATCTTGCTGCCCACGGTCTTCTCGCTCAACCCGCAGCCGCCTGACTTTTGCAAGGCCACACCTGGTCTCTGCTCCAGCAGTGCTTCGGTCATCTGGACGGAGGAACAGGACGCAGCCGAGGCGTTCTACGATCGCACCGCGGCCTGTGCGTTCACCACCTTCGTGGCCTACGAGTGGTCCGGCACGCCGAACCAGGCGAACCTGCACCGCAACGTCATCTTCCGCAACACCAACGTGCCGGCGCTGCCGATCTCGTACATCGATCAGCCAACCGCGGAGGGCCTGTGGGCGCAGTTGCAGACACAGTGCCTCGATGCCGGCACCGGCTGCGATGTCCTCGCCATTCCGCACAACTCCAACCTGAGCAATGGTGTAATGTTCGAGGCGGCCAACAGCGACGGCAGCCCGCTCAGTGTCACCGACGCCACCACGCGCGCCGCCTTCGAACCGCTGGTCGAAGTGTTCCAGCACAAGGGCGACTCGGAATGCAAGACCGGTGTCGACACCACCGACGAACTCTGCGGCTTCGAGAAAGTCACCCGCAAGTTCCTCTTCCAGGCGAACGGCGGCGACCCCAACCAGGTTTTCCCACCGCTGCTGTTCGTCCGCAACGCGCTCAAGCAGGGGCTGCTGACGGAGCAGTCGCTCGGCGTCAACCCGTTCAAACTCGGCTTCGTCGGCGCGACCGATACGCACAATGCGACACCGGGGCAGGTCGACGAGGACAACTGGCAAGGGCACGTGGGCACGCAGGACGGCAGCCCCGCCTATCGGATTTCGAAGCTCGGGCAAGGCCCCAACATCCAGCACAACCCGGGCGGCCTCGCCGTCGTGTGGGCCGAGGAGAACTCGCGCGACGCGCTGTTTGCCGCGATGCGGCGCCGCGAGGTGTATGCCACCAGCGGCACCCGCCCGATCGTCCGCGCCTTCGCCGGCAAGCTGGCGGGGAGCATCTGCAAAGGGGCAAGCTTTGCCGCCACCGGCTATCAGAAGGGTGTGCCGATGGGCGGTGAACTGGGCCCGGTAAGCGGCAACTCCAGCCCGAGCTTCGCCGTCCTCGCCATGAAGGACAGCGGCACCACGGACGCGCCCGGCACACCGCTGCAGCGCATTCAGATCGTCAAAGGCTGGATCGACGACAGCGGCCAGGCGCAGGAGGCCGTCTACGACATCACCAAGAAGCCCAATAACGGCGCCAGCGTCGACACCAGCACCTGTCAAACATCGGGGCCCGGCGCCAATTCGCTGTGCGCCGTGTGGAAGGACCCGAAGTTCAAATCGCAGCAGCGGGCCTTCTACTATGCACGGGTCGTCGAAAACCCGACCTGTCGCTGGAGCACCCGCATCTGCAACGACGCGAAAATAGATTGCAGCACCCCCGCTTCCGTGCCCACCGACTACGCCGAGTGTTGCGACACGGCCATTCCGAAGACGATCCAGGAGCGCGCCTGGACGTCGCCGTTCTGGTACGAACCCGAGGGCATCGGCAAGCTCAGTGCCTCCGTCGCCTTCGGCAAGCAATCCGGTGCCGACGTGCTCAAGCTGTCGGCGCAGATCGGTGCGGCGGCGCCGGCGTTCAACCCGGACACCGATCCGCTCACCCTGACCGTGCACGACGATGATGACATCTACCAGGTCACCATTCCGGCCGGCACGATGACGAACAAAGGGGGCGGGAAGTATCAGCTGCAGGACAAGACCGGTGCACTCGGCGGTCTCAAGAGCGTCACGCTCAAGGTGCCAGCAACGGGCCTGCGCCAACTGGCTGTGCAGACCGTGCCCATGGATCTATCGCATGCCGACCGCGTCGATCACATGGTCGAGATCGACCTGCGCATCGGCAGCTACCACGCCACCCATAGCCGGCTGTGGGCGTTCAAGGGGACCAAGCTGCAGACGAGCTGACCATGGGCCGCCGCGTTCGCACTTGGCTGACCCGGCCTGGCCTGCACTTCGTGCTGATCGGGGCGACGCTCTTTCTGATCGAAAGAGAGCGCCGGCCTGTTCCGGCGGTGGCTCCACCGGTCGGGCGCATCGCCCAGTTGCGCGCGGACTTCATCCGGCAGACGGGGGTGCCGCCACAACCCACGGAGGAGGCACTGCTGGCGGCACAGGCACTCGATGAGGAACTGCTCTATCGCGAAGCGCTGGCGCGTGGCCTGGGTGCCGGGCCTGCCATCCGCTTTCGCCTCGCCGAGAAGATGCGTTTCTTCGACGAGAACGATCAACGCGACCAGGACACGCTGTACCGCGAGGCGTTGGCCCTCGGGCTCGATCGAGAGGATGCCTTCGTGCGCCGCTCCCTGGTCGAGCGTATGCGGCTCATCGCGCGGCGCGAAATTCCGGATGGGCCCATAAGCGATGCGGCCCTGCAGACGTACTTCAAGGGCCACGCAGATGAATACCGCCAACCCCCACGTGTGCGGCTGACGCAAGTGTTCCTGAGCCGCGACCGACACAGCGATGCGCGCGCGCGCGACCTCGAACAGACCGCCGCATCGGTCCTGTCGGCACTGCAGTCGCCGGCACCACCGGCGCTCGACGGGCTCGGCGACCCGTTCCCGATCGGGCCGACCGGGAACTTCATGACGCAGCATGACCTCGAAGAACTCTTCGGCGGCGAGTTCGCACGCCAGGTCATGAACCTCGCCCCGGGGCTTTGGAGTGGTCCGTTCAAATCCGCGTACGGCCTTCATGTCGTCCGTGTCGAGGCACGCGAGCCCGGGCATCTGCCGTCGCTGGCGGCGGTGCGCAACCAGGTGGAGCGCGCCTACCGACTCGAGCAGGGCGAAATTGCCTACGGCGCCTTCCTGCGCCGGCTGCGCGAGAAGTATGGGGTCGAGATGGCACGGGGGCACTCCACCGCTCAACCAGGGTCGGCCCCTGCTTCCGAGGGCGCCAATAGATCCAAAGCCACGGAGCTGCCGTGCGAGCCGGGGGATGAATCCCCCGGCTCAGTCACTCAAAGTCGGCTGAAGCCGACTGCCAAGGGATCTTCGGAGTCCCCTTCAGGGGACTTTTCCACGACTCAGCCGGGGAATTCATTCCCCGGCGTCGGGCCGGCTCGGACGCTGGTGAGAAAATCGACACTCCCTTCCGTAGGAGGTGCCGGATGAAACTGGCGGTGGCGGTGCTGGCGGCAGCGCTGGCGGGCACGACGGCGTGGGCGCATCCGCTGTCACCGGCGCTGCTGGATCTGCGCGAATCAGCCGACGGGTTGGTGCACGTGACATGGAAGATCTCGGCGCTCCGCCTTCCCGGCACCGATCTCCGTCCCGAGTTGCCCGCGCACTGCCGGTTCGTGTCGCCAGGCACAGCGAACGAGGCGGGTGACAGTATCACGACCGAGTGGACGGTGGACTGCCGCCCGCAGGGGCTTGTGGGGCAGCGCCTCGGGGTGGCGGGGTTGGCCGGCGGACGCACCGACGCGCTGCTGCGGGTGGCGCTGGCGGATGGGCGAGTGGTGCAAGCGGTCGCGCGGCCGAGCGAGCCGTTCGTGGTCGTGCAGGCGCCGGCACGCCCAGCCACCGTGGTCACGGGCTACTTGAAGCTCGGATTCGAGCACATTCTCGGCGGGCCAGACCACTTGTTGTTCGTGCTCGGCCTGCTGCTGCTGGCTGGCGGCGTGCGGCGCCTGCTCGGGACCGTCACGGCATTTACCATCGGTCACAGCATCACGCTGACGCTGGCGGTACTCGGGGTATCGAAAATTCCGCCGGCACCGATCGAGGTGGCAATTGCGCTCACCATCTATGTGCTGGCGGTGGAGCTGGCGCGCGGAGCGCTGCGCGGCCCGACCGTGCTCGGGCGGTTCCCGTGGGTGATGGCGTTCGCTTTCGGCCTGCTGCACGGGTTCGGGTTTGCCGGCGCGCTGCGCGAGGCCGGGCTCCCGGCGGGCGACGTGCCGCGGGCGCTGCTCTCGTTCAACGTGGGGATCGAGTTCGGCCAGCTTGCGTTCGTCGTCGCAGTAGGAGCCGCCGGCACGCTGCTCGGTACCTGGCTACCGATCATCGCGGCGCGCTCCCGGCGTCTCGCCGTCTACGCGATGGGAGCCCTCTCGGCGTTCTGGTGCTTCGAGCGTTTTGCTGCCTGGCTCGGATGACGTAGGTCTCGGGTCATGCGAGCGCAGGCGTACCGCGTCCACGGCATGATGCAGTCGTACTTCACGCGCAAGATGACCGGGTACCTCGACTACAAGGGCATACCGTGGATGCTGCGGCGTTTCCCCGGCGCGAGCCCGGAGACCATGGCAGCAGGCTTCCCGGGCGGCGTACCGGTCGTGCAAACACCCGAGGGTGAGTTCATGTGGGATTCGACGGCCATGATCCACCACCTCGAGCTGCGCTTCCCGGAGCCCGCCGTCGTCCCGACGGACCCAGTGCAGCGCTTCCTCTGCTACGTGGTCGAGGATGCCGCCGACGAGTGGCTCTACCGGCCTGCCGTCGGCACCCGCTGGTACTTCGCGGAGAATAGCGCCGTTGCGGGTTTCGAGCTGGCGCGTGACATCACCGTCAAGATGCCGCTCTCCTGCGATCAGGCGCATGCTGCTGTCGGCGCCCATGTGCGCAGCAGCTGTCCACCGCTCGGCGTGACCGCCGATACCATCCAGCTCTGGGTCGACGACATCCTAAGACCGTGGATGCGTGTCCTCGGCGCGCATCTGGCGCGCCGGCCCTACCTCTTCGGCGCGCGCCCATCGCTCGCCGACTTCGCGCTCTTCGGCGGCAACGCCGCGCACTTCATCAACGATCCCGTCTGCCGCCGCTGGGTGGAGGAGGATGGCCCGGCGGTCGTGCAGCATACGCACCGTTTGCTGGAGCCGGAGGATCAAGAATTCGGCGTGTGGGATGATCCAGTCGTGTCCGACACGTTGATCGCGGTGCTCGCCGAGTTGGGCAAGCACTACCTCCCGTGGGTCAGCCGCGCCTGCTGCGACGGCGTTGCCGACATCGCCTTCGAGAACGGAGCGCGGGTCGCAGTGGGCGCGACGGACTTCCTGCGCGATGCGCGTGCGACCCTGCTTGCTCGCTACGTCGAGCGTCGCAGCGGGCGGCTCGACGCCGTCCTCGACCAGGCGGGCATCCTGCCGTTCTTTGCGGACCACGTCGCGCTCGCAGGCGCGATCCCCGACTTCCGCGAACCGCCACGGCCGGCGCTGAACCGTCCGTTCCCCCCGGCGGAAGAGTGAGCCACGGATGAGACGGGTTCTCCGGGCACTGCTCGCGCTCGCCGTGGCCGTCGTTGGTGCGGGCATCCTCGCGCTGTGGTCGCCGCGGGTGCAAGACGCGATCGTCAGCCGCATTGCGCACCGGCGCATCGGGCGCGACACCTCCAGCCTGCTTGCTCCCGATGCGCTGCGTGTCTTGCTGTGCGGGACGGCGTCGCCGATCCCGTCGCTGCGCCGTGCGGAGGCGTGCACGGCGGTCTTCGCCGGCGGCCGCCTGTGGATCGTCGACACCGGGCCCGGAAGCTGGCGCACACTCGCGCTCCGCCGCGTGCGCGGCGAGGCCATCGGCGCCGTCTTCTTCACGCACCTGCACTCCGACCACATCGGCGAACTCGGCGAGTTCAACATGCAGACGTGGGCGGCCGGGCGTCCGGGCCCGCTGCGCGTGTACGGTCCCGAGGGCGTGACCGAACTCGTACACGGCTTTGCACAAGCATACGCCGCCGACACCGGCTTCCGCATCGCACACCACGGCGCCGCGCTGTTGCCTCCGGACCGTGCTGCAATGGTCCCCATGCCAGTAGTGCTGGGTGGCACCGACGCCACTCGCGTCCTCGACGAGGACGGCGTCGTCGTAACCGCTTTCGCGGTGGCTCACGATCCGGTGAAGCCTGCCTTCGGCTACCGCTTCGATTACGGGGGCCGGTCCGTGGTGATCAGCGGGGACACGCGACCGTGCCCCAATCTCGTGACGCAGGCGCGCGGCGCGGATGTTCTGGTACACGAGGCGCAGGCAAACAGCATGGTGAAGATCATGCAGGAAGCTGCAACTGCAGCAGGCGAGTCGCGCATCGCGAAGATCCTCGGCGACATCCCGAGCTACCACACGAGTCCGGCCGACGCGGCGCGCGAGGCGGTAGCGGCCGGCGTGCAACTCCTGGTCTTCACCCACTTCACCCCGCCTCCGGATAACCTTCTCCTGGCTCGCATCTTCCGCCGCGACGTGGACCGTTTGCCGCCGCGCGGCCTGGTTCTCGGCGAGGATGGAACGCTGGTCGTTCTGCCGAAGGGGTCGAACGCGGTAGACGTGATGCGCCTCGATCCCTGAGCGACGCGGTGGCGCGAGCGGGGCTACGATTCCCAGTGCTGGCAACCTGGCGGTGGAATCGGCCCGGAGGCCGCGCCAGGCGTGAAGGCATCGAGGTTGCTGCGAAGCGCCCGCATGGGGCGTGGCTGCTACGCTGGCCGGTGGCGGACAGGGGTCTTCCTCCTCAAGTTGGCACTTGCGAGTCTAATGGGGTTCGGCGATCGGCCCGCGGTGGCGCAGCACATTGGCAGCGACATAGCGGCGCTGAATCTGTGCCTCTACGGCGATTGCGAAGCGCGCGGTGCCTATGCCGCCGACCCCTATGGCTTCGCCAATCCCGGGACCCTTGCCTCAGGCGTATTACCGCTGCTGCCGCATGGGGCCTTCGTGAGCCACGGCTTCTTTCGCCTGAACGTCGGTGGGATCGGGCTCAACATCGACAGCCCGTCCATCACCATCTCCGCCGACCCGTGGGTATTCGAAGTCAACGTGATCTACGCAGACGGCGGCGGCACTGCACGCAGTCTGCCCGGGACCGACCTCAGTATCTACACGCGCATGGTGCGGTTGGCCCTGGGCGTCGATCTGGCTCGCGCGACCCTGGCGATCCCCGGGCTCTCTGTTGGGGTGCTGGCAGGTGTGCCGGGGACGACGAGCGACCTGCGCCTCACCGGCGGCGGCGTCACGCTGGTCGAGTCGCACGAGGACCACGAACTCGGTCTGACGATCGGCGCGCATTGGTGCCGCGGTACGCGCGATTGGTTCAACGCCGGCGCTTTCCTGCAGGTCGAGCGGCATCATGAGTCGGCGCAGCAGTTTGATCCGTTCACGCAGACGTCGACCGACCAGCACGGCACCAGCAACGCCTGGTTTTCGCGGATCGGGCTGAGTCTGCTGCCGTTCGTACCCCTCGGTCTTACCCCGTCGGCGCCGATCGCGGAACTGCTGAGCGAGATCCGGGTGGCGACCGATTTTGAGTATCGCAACATCAGTGCGTTGGGCGAGCCGACCAACGCCGACGAGATCGGCTACTTCGGGCTCGATGCGCGCGTGCTCCCCGACGCCTGGAACCCCCTGTCCGACTACCTCCGCATCTACGCCATCACGGGGATCGACACGAACGCCGGGTGGGGCGCCGGCGCCGGACTATGGGGCAGCGGCCCCATCGAGTTTCTCAGCTGCAACCCCGCGTATAGCTCGCGGCCACTCGCCACGTCGCTCGGCAACCGCGTCGACGTTTGGGCAGCCACCTGCGCGGTGGCCGTGTCCTGGTGAGCGGGCTGCGCCGCCCGCCCGAAGAAATTTGTGACGGCTGCCGCGAGCGCTAGCACGGCCTGTAGCGACTTTCTCGACGGCTGCCTCCGCGAACCCGGGCGCTTAGCGGCTGGACGTGAGATCTTCACGCCGCGGCAGCATGCGCGGCCCCGCAGCTCTGTGGCAGTGCCGTTGCAGGCCTCGGCACACCTGAATCTCGGAATGTTCGCGGAATGTTCTCAGGATCTCGGACCCGCTTGGGGTTACGGTGGCCGGCATGTCGCATCCCGGCGTGAATGATCGATCAACGGAATCCGAACTCCCGGAGCTGCCGCCCGAGCGGGCATTCGTCGTCGAGTTCCGTCGCGGCCACGCAAGAGCATTGGAGGAGGGGCCGCTCAGTGGGCGGGTGGAGCACGTCGTTTCCGGGAAAGCGGCGCGCTTCGAGTCGGCCGGCGAGTTGCTCGATTTCGTGCGCAACGTGCTGCGCTCGTGCAGTTGAGAGGCGGCCGGTACGAACTGCCTTTACAGTTTGTAGATGCGCCGGACGTTGTCCCCGAGAAAGGCGGCGCGTGTGCTTGCAGAGAGTCCGGTAACCTGGCGACTCAGTGCATCGACCCATGTGGACGGATGGTCCGGATGCGGATAGTCGGTCGCCCACATGAACAGGTGCGCGCCGATGTGGTCGAAGAGTAGCGGCGCCGCCGTTTCATCCGGATCGCCCGAGATGAAGCACTGGCGCGCGAAGATCGCGCTTGGTTTCGATTGGATCGGCACGGCCCGACCGGAGATGGTGTCGAATACCGCGTCGCAGCGATCGAGAAAGGGACCGAGCCACCCCATGCCCGATTCCAAGATGCCGAGGCGCAACGTCGGGAAGCGGTCGAGCGTGCCGTAGTCGAGGAAGGTGAGAAACGCCTGCTGCACGCCCTGGCGCAGGGTAACATTGTAATGGAACTCCCCGGCGCGGCCGAGCTTGTCGAAGCGCACCGGAATAGACCACAGCGGTTCGTAGGTTGGATGGATGGCGATCGGCACGTCGAGGTCGACGGCGGCGCGCCACAACGGATCGTGATCGCGATGGCCGTGACCTTTGCGCGTGTGGGTGAACGGCGCCACCCAGCCACCCTTGCAGCCGTCGGCAACGGCGCGCTTGAGCTCGGCGGCAGAGCCGTCGGCGTCGAGCAACGTGAGATGGGCAATCGGTACGAGGCGCCCGTTCGAACCGCGGCAGAAGTCAGCAATCCAGCGGTTGTAGGCGCGGCAATAGGCCAACGAGATCTCGGGATCGGTGACTTCGCATTCCCACAGCAGGTGAATGGTCGGATACAGCAACGTCGCTTCGAGGTGCTCCTGGTCGAGCAACGCGATGCGTTCGGCTGGATCTCCGGCGCCATACGGGATGTGATCCATGTAACGCCGCTCGGCTGACGGGCGCGCGTTCTCATCCCCCATCGCACCCATCAAGCCGAGCACGCCCTTGACGGTGCGCTCGCTCGGCCGGCCGTTGAGCTCGAGGTATTCGAGCCCCTGCTCGTCTGTCTTGATGCGGATGGCGCGCTCGACGTACTTGCTCTCCAAGTAGCGCTCCCACAGCCATACGGGTTCGAGGACGTGGCCGTCCGCGTCGACAGTTCCATCGTACGGGAAGCGTTTGATCTCATACATCGACGATCACCATCCTCGTAGGGACATAGGAAAGAAGAGAGCGTGAGGTCAAGGACGTTTCGCACAACGGCGTCACACGAACTTCCGATTCACCAACTCGGGTTTCATTCGGCTGACTCACCGCAATTCGCAGGCGTCACCACCGATGCTGGAACTCTTCCGCCCAGCCGATCAGTGACCGGACCTCCAATTCGTTGTCGTCGAAACGGATCGTACCGCGCCAGCGGCCAAAGCAGCAGACGCCACCGGTGCGCAGCAGCCCCAAGCTGAGACGCGACGTGCGTGCCACGATCGGCTCGCAGGCGAGGTCGATCATCCCCGAGTGCGGTGCGTTTACCCGCCAGGGCCGCATCCAGTTGCTCGGATCATAGCTCCACACGAGATCTTCCATCACCTTGTACAAGCGGCCATTGATGTACAGGCCGTTTTCGTTCACGCCCGTACCGGTCGTCCATTTGCCGCCCATGTTGACGCCCACCAACGCTCCGTCCTGTACGCCGGTGACCACCGCCCAGTTCCAAAACGAGCGGTACGGCCAGACGCCGCGTCCGAAATCTTGCACGGCGTGACATTCGTGCGGGCGCATCGCATACGGTTTGCCGCCGACGCGGATCTCCCCAGTGCATGGCAGGGTGTTGTGCTTCGAGTTGAGCTGGAAACGACGGGCGCTCCAGGGCACGACAATGTTGAGCGATTCGTGATCCGGCGGTTTGGTCACGACGAAGTCGGCGGCGATGGCAGCGCCCTTCGCAGCGGCACGCACGCTGACCGTGAGATCACCGCCGTTGTTGATGTGGCTGTACTGGATGGCCTTGCTGGCAAAGGTGAGCGAGCGCTCCACATGCTCCGGCAAGGCGATGGTGCCCGGACACTGCAATGCCGTTGCTGACACGCTCTGCCGCGTGTCGAAGTCGGTAAAGGTGACTTCGCAGAAGGCCGCGTAGTCGATGTCGGCCACGGTTGCCGACAACACGAACTGCGGTGCGATCCAGTTCCAAAAGTTCCAGCGCTTCTTCCGCAGCCAATGGCCAGACAGGTTGGCGCGCACCAATGGCATGCGCGACCAGCCGACGGCGGCGGCGTTGAGCCGCCCGTGTGCGTCGCAGAGGTCAACCGGCCGAGTCACCTCCGGCTCACGATACGTCGCAGAGTAGTCGCCGCGCTCCATGCGCGACTGCATGATCGGAAGGTAGTCGGCCAGCGCTCGCGTCACCTCCCGACCTTTGTCCAAAGAGAGGAAGAACGGAAGCGCCGGTGGGGTGTTCTACCGCGACGCGGTCTGCACGGTCCGGTTGTGCGGCTTACGCCGTTTGGGCTGCTGCTTGCGCTTGGCGGTCTGCTTGGTATGCGTGGCCGGTGCCGAGTTGATACGCGCCGCCAGGGCGAGGACAGTATCGACGTACGCACTGGAGTGATTGTACTCCCAAACTACGGCGCGGCGCTCTTTGGTCGAGAGACCGGGACGCCAGCCGTGGCCGGCGAAGTAGCGGGCGCATGAAGCGGCCGCGTCGTCCGTGTCGTAGAGACTCACGCGTCCGTCGCCGTTGGCGTCGACGCCGTAGGCGAGATAGCTCGTGGGCAGAAACTGGGGCGCACCGAAGGCGCCAGATACGGAACCCCGAATGGTGAGCGGATCGACGCCCATGCGGTCGGCGACCCCAAACAGTGCTCGCACTTCCGGGTAGAACGTGTCCTCGAGGTAGCGCGCCCGTGCCTGCAGCTGCGCCGCGGTGTCCGGGTCGACTCGCCCGGCGCCGTCCGTGTAGCGCTCGAGATTGCGCTGCAGGTTCGCCGGCTCGCTGGCCATGGCCAGGCGCGCCAAGCGGTACAGCACGAGCTTCGATCCGGTGTTGTAACCGCAGCCACTTTCAATGAAGAGAATTGCCGCGACCACGTCGGCCGACACGCCGTGCGCCCGTTCGGCGGCTTCGAACGCCTCGGCATAACGCACACGACAGCGGTGCGCTGCTGCCAGCGTTGCCGGTCGCAGGAAGTGTCGATAGAGGCTGCGGGGCTCGTGCGGTGTCGCCGGGGAGAATTCCAGACCGACAAACGGCGGGACGCGCGGATCGCTGAACGCCGCGACGACGCGCCCGCGCTCCACGCCGTCGGCCACTAGCTTGTCGATGAGGTAGTTCCAGCCATCCGCATCCGCAAAAGCGGGGCACACCTCCACAAACACCACACTGAGCGTAACGAGCCAACCCAACCGCCTCATGGAAGCATAATGCCGTACTTTGGCGGAGTTCTCAAATGACAGGACGGATCGCGCCCTCCACGTCGCCGCGGGAGAACGCCTCGTAGGCACGGCTGATCAGCGCGCCATTGGCCTCTTCCGCTGCCGTTTCGGTCATTGTGGTCTCCAACATTTCACATCTCCTCTCGACGGTCCGACGACGGGGAGCGCGCGGGTTGCAGCTCCGTCGTCTACGCCGCGCTGGGGTGTCCTTCGCCGCACTGCACGCCAGATTCCCGCTTGACGGCAGCTTCATCCGCGCCGAACATAGCTGCAAACGGGCAAAGTACGGGAGGCGTTTCAGCCGGCGCGTTCTTTGGTAGGCATCGCCGCTCTCGACGGTAGGCTGTCGGCTGTCGACTGGTCGCTTGTTTTCGAAGCGCGGTTAAATTGCATCCGACCCGCCCCAGACAAAGAGCGGGTGCATCGCGTAGCGCGACACATCCGCTTCGAGTTCGTCGGGGCCGGGTGCGGCACCGCGGTGGGCGGCCGCGTCGAGGATGAGCCGCAGCAGCGTGGCGTCGCTGGACGAATTCAGGAACAGCTCGGACCGGCTGAGGACGAAGCGTACGGCACGGGTGACGGCGTCCGGATCTTTGAGTGGCTCGTACCAGCTGAAGCGACGCTGGGTGTCGTCGTCTCGCCAGCGACGCCGCGCCACTGCTTTGATGGTCTGCACGGCGACACCGCGCGCGCGACAGAGCACCCCCAGGCGTTCGAAGTCGGCGGCGTACTCGGGACTGGCCATCATGGTGAAGTTATACGGCAACAGGACCGAGTCGAACGGAAAGCGCTTCAGGCTGCGCAGATGCATCGCGGCGACGCGCGTGCCGTGACCGGTGACCCCGATAAAACGTACCAGCCCTTGAGCCCGCGCCTCGACGAGCGCTTCGAGTGCGCCGCCCGGTCCGAGCGCCGTCTCCCACTCGTCTTCATCGACGAGGTTGTGCAGTTGAATCAGATCGATCTGTTTGACGCGCAGCCGTTCGAGCGAGCGCCGCACGCTGTCACGCGCGCCGGCGTAGGTGCGGTCGCCCGTCTTGCTGGCGAGGAAGAAACGCTCGCGATAGCGCTCCATCCACGGCCCGATGCGCAGCTCGGAATCACCGTACGACGCGGCCGTGTCGATGTGGTTGATGCCGTATGCAAGTAGCGTCTCGAGAACCTGGTCCGCCTTCTCCTGCCGCATCGCTCCCAGTGCCGCGGCGCCGAAGATGACGCGGGTGCTGTAGTGGGCGGTGCACCCAAATGGAGCCATGTCGATCATGGTCGGCCCTCCCCGAGCTTCTGACAAACCGTACGCCATCCGCCGATTTGAAGAAAGGGTACGCGAGCGCGCCGGAGTCTTCCAGATTCCGGGATCCGTGCAGTAGAGGATGAGGCGACATCCGGATAGTACCGGGCGCGACCCCATCCCCCCAGTCGAACCGCCCGTGCGCTTGGGGCCTGATGCCCGAAGCCGACTGCCGCATAGACGAGACCTCGCGCCGCACGATCGAGCTCCGCGACATCCTGCACCCCAACCTGGCTGGTGCATCCAACGTCTCGATCTTAGGCCTCGCAATGCTCCGACTCGCAGAGAACCCGTAGCGCGCTACGCCACGTCGAACCCCGCCGGGAAGTGCCCCGGCTTCACCTGCTTGGCCGCCGCCAGCCGTCCGATCTTCGCCAGGTCGTCCATGTTCGTGGGATCATCCATCTCGGCGATCTTGGCGACCTGCTCGGGGCCATAAGCGAGCGAGACCTCCGTCGAGAGCCAGCTCGGCTCGAGGATGACGTTGTAGCGGACCGACGTGGCAAGCTTCGGGCCGTTCGCGCTGTCGAGCTGCATGTCGCCCACCGCGCGATCGATCGTCCAGGGGGTGAGGCATCGGGTGAGCCACTGCACCATGGCGTGGTTCATGCGTCCGCAGTCGTCCATGAGCGACTGCAGGGCGCGCAGGCCCTGCTCGGCGGCCACCATCTTCATCAGCTTGTCGGCGGAGAACGTCTGCTTGTAGGTGCCCGTCCCGACCGAGATGAGCAGCAGGTTCTCGGTGCCGGTCTGCCAGCGGAACCCGTGGCCGTGGAGCGCGGCCAGCATGAGGAGCTGCAGCGACGGATCGTTGAAGGGGCTCACGCCCCCGTCGACGAAGGCGCCGTCGACGACCGTGCCGTCGCGCGACAAGATGGCGATGCGCTCGGGCTCGAAGTAGGTCGGAGCCGCGGTGCTCGCCCGCACCACGTCCGACAGGAGGAGCCTGCCGTCCTGCGCGGCATAGCGCGCCTCGGGATGGTTGTGTAGCGGCCACGGTGCGCCGGTGTCGAGCCGCTTAGCCATAACCATGAGGCCGGTCCGGATGCGGTCGCTGTCGAGCGTGGTGTCGGCGCCGAGGTTCTGGTCCAGCGCCTTGTGGACCGGCTCGGAGGGGAACTTCGGGACCAGGAGCCCCTTGCGGAGGAACGACCCCTTGAAGACCGTCGCGCCGATGTCGCGGTAGAGCGCCTTCAGCTTCGCCACCGTGAAACCGCAGGCCAGCGCGGCCGCGATGATCGATCCGGTGGACGTCCCGCCGATCAGGTCGAAGTAGTCGCACAGGAGGAGGTCGCTGCGGCCGCTGCGCGCGCGCAGCAGGGTCTCGATCGCGTCGAGGTACTCCAGGGTGAGGATGCCGCGGATCCCGCCGCCGTCGAGCGACAGAATGCGCTTCGGCATCCGGCTGCGGTCGAGGTGCTCTTGCCTGGTCATTGCCGTGTGTCTCCCGCGATTGCTGGCGCTTCAGGTCGTCGAGGACCGCACGCAGGCGGTCGCGTGCGGCAGGGTCGGTCACCTGCGCGAGGCTGATCTCGAGACTGTCGAGCGTGGACCGGAGCTTCCACGCGTCGGCGCCCTCGCGCCGCACCATGACGGCGATCTCCTCGGCCTTGCGCGGATCGCCGAGGTCGAACGCTACCCCGAGGAGCGTCGGGGCCCGCTGGTCGCGCATGTAAGGATCGCCCGCCGGTGGAGGCGGCGTGGCGGATGCCGATCTCGTAGTAGACGTTGCCGTTCGGGATAGTGAGGTCGGCGATCACGAGGTCGGAGAAGTCGAGGCGCTCGAGCATCTGGTTGACGATCAGCGAGCCCGTCTCCTGGTCCGCGCGCACCGGCTGGTAGCCCAGCTCCTTGAGGACAGGGAAGAACGCACGGTCCCACAGCGCGTTGCAGTCGATCTCAGCGCGGCCCTTGCCAGGGTCGGCCTGCGACGACTTGCGGCCGAAAGGCATGACCATGAAGCAGAAGCGACCGGGGTCCATCATGCGGCTCGCGTTAGTCCGTACTAACGGGCGAACTGCCATAACCAGGAATTATCCGACGTGCCCACACTCTTCGGAAACCCAGTGTAGAGTCTCTATACGGGCCAGCTGAAGCGACTGTCAAGCGTCTCCCAAGCGTGTACTAGGGCCGCTCGGCAAACAACGAGAAGCCGGAGAGCGCATAGCCGATTTGTACGCCGGTACCAACGTCGGGACTGCCACTGGCGAGGCCGGCGGTGACGTAGACGTCGGCGGACCAGTGCTTATCGATTGTCCACGTTCCAAACGGCACGAGCTCGAGGCGCTCTCCAGTCGAGGCGGACGCGGCCTGGCGGTAGTCGAGCAGCAAGCCGACGTTCAGCGGGTCCAAAACCCAATAGGTTGCACCGACCGAGCCGAGGAACACGTTGTCGAGCGCCAGGCTGGGCGAGCTGCCGAGGTAGCGATACCCGACATCGAAGAAAGGGGTGAAACGGCGCACGATCCAGGAGAACTCGGTCTCGAACCCGGCGTCGAATTCGCCGGTCCCGAGCCCCGCACTGCGGCTGGCGGTGGGGAATTTTACCCGGCCGATCAGCTCGATGAACGGCATCCAGTCTCTCACCGGCGGCAGGAAATACGAGCCGCGCGCGAGGATGTCGCCAAGGCCGTCGGCCTGGCCACTGGTCGTCTGCACCGGCCCGTTCGGCCCCTGGACGACTCCCGGGGGGCCGCTGATGCGCAAATATGGGACGGTGCCTTGTAAGCTCCAGCGACCGATGTCCAGCGTCGCCGTTAATGGTACGTACATGGTCTCGGTGGTGTTGGAGGTCCCGTACGTTCCCGAGCTGTAATGGTAGCCCAGACTCAGCTTGAGGCGGCGGTAGAGGGGTTCGCTGGCGGCGGAAACACTGCGGGGTATGCAGGCGAGGCAGATCAGCGCCAAGGCCCACATCCGCCACTGCGAAGGCATCCGACGCAGCTACAGCCTCGGGCGCGGAACCGCAAGCGACGCTGGTACCCGGTCCTCTTCGTCGCCCGCCCGCCTGTGCTGCGTCGCCTACGACGGAAGCTGGTCGAACAACGCAGCAACTGCCGACTCGACCTGGCTCAGAGGGACATCCAAGGCTCCCTTTGCATCCGCCGCCTGAGCCAGAACGAGCAGCCTCTGCAACGCCGCGCGGGCTCTGAGATACTCCAACACTTGCGCTGCGCCGCTGCTGCCCGCGGCGCGGGCAAGACGTCGGGCCACCCCGAGCGCCTGACGCTGCAGGCGCCGCGTCGCGCTCCTCGCCTTCCGGCTGGAGGCGGCGAGTGGATCCGGAAGCACACTCTGAAGATCTGCCAAGCAAGTCTCAATCGTGCTGCACGCCGCGGCGATGGGGGTCGGCGTGGGCGGAACGCTGGCGCCCTCGAGCGCGATATCGAACGTCGCCCGGTAGCCGCCCGTTCCGTCTGCGGTCGGTGCCAACAGCAGCTGCGAGCCGCCGTTCCGGTAGATTCCATCGCCACTGTTACGCAGAGTCCGCTGGCCCTTGGCGGCGTAGGGTTGCTGCGCGTGAACGACATCGGTGAGGGCATCGTCAAAGTAGAGCTGCGACGTGAACTCGAACCCTTGGGCGGCGCCCGGATCGGTGCGCAGCTTGAAGTGAACATGGACGGTACGGCCCTGGTACCACCCAGGGTAGATGGTGACGAAGTTGGCGGCGCCGTTTGCATCGGTTACTTGATAGCCGCGCAAGAACTTCTGGCCGACCGTGTTGAAGCCTGGATCCTGCACGTCCGAGTAGACACCCAACGCGTCGCAATGCCAGATATCGACGACCACGCCCGCGAGCGGCACGCAGGAACGTCCGTCGACGGCTTGGACGGCAAACGTGATGGCCAGCGGTACGCCATCCTTGACCGCCCCGTTGCCCGGATCGGACCTGATGTCGGAACGGTTGAGCCGTTCGTCAACAAAGTAGGGACCTTCGGTTTGCTCCGGCCGAACGACGCACGGGGCAGCGGCCACCGCCGCTGCAGTGCCGAAAGGACCGCGCCGGCGAAACCGGCCGGACAACAGGTCGGGCACGTACGCACTGACAATGGCGGCACCGGCCGACCCGCCCAGAAGCGCCAGTACCTCGCGGCGCACAAGGACACGGCCCACGGTTCCATCATCGGCGGGCTCGTGATTCATCGAGTCCTCCTCATCTCGTGATCCGTCGTCGCTGCCATCACACCCTCACCCTGGGCAGCTGGTCACAGCAGGTTCGTGGCGCATCCACGAACCGCCGCGTCCACCGCTTGCACCAACTCGGCTACCGTGACCTGACCGTCGCGGTTGACGTCGAGATTCGGGCACGCGCTGAGCAGTTGATTGCCCAGGGCGATGCCGACGCCAAGCACGAGTTCGTCGACAGTTACCGCCCCATCGCCGTTGCAGTCGCCAGCGCACGGAGCGCCGATCGCCGACGGGGTCGGGGTAGCGGGTGGAATCGTTGGCGTCGGCGTACTGGTTGCCGTCGGCGCCGGTGTGTGGGTGCCCGTCGGCAGCGCCAGCTCGAAGGCCTGCGCCAGCACCGCAACATCGGGGCTTCCCAGGCCGCTCGCCAGATCGTAACCCGTTCCGGCAACATACCCGGCGACGCGGTCGAAGCCGTTGTTGCCGTGCGTGACGTCATGGAACACCGCCAACCCGGAGCCGGCGTACTGTTCCCGCCCGAGTTTGTACAGGAGCGCATTCATCGAGCCGGAGCCTGCGCGCCCATTGGCATCGTTGAGGAGCGCGACGATCCCGGCCCAACTCGGCGCGGCTGCACTCGTTCCACCGGCAACGCTGACCGCACCGTCAACCACCATGACGTATCCGGCGCTCATCGGGCTGGCAAGCAGCGAGACGTCGGGTTGATCGCGGAAGCCGTCGGAAGGAACGCCCAGAGCGCTCTGATATGCGGGCTTGGACACCAGTGTGCTGGCGCCACCGCCCGACGCGCCGGAGCTGTCGTTCCAGACTGTTTCGCTGACGTACCGCGTGGCATCACCGTTGGCGTCAAACCCGGGGTCAAGTGCGGTCCCGCCGACGGACGTGACATTTGCATCGCTGGCGAGCACGTTGACGCTGCGCCCGCGGCCGTCCTGGCACTCGTCGGTGCCGTCGTCACCCGACGACACGAACACTGTCTGTCCCTGCACTGTTGCCTGGGCATACATGGGACCGAAGAGCGTGAGATCGGCAGCGTCCAACCGCTCACAGGAACCGAAGCTGATGGTGATGATCCGCGCCTCCGGATGATGCGTGACGATGTCCAGCAACGACGCGTCGATATCCGCGCCGCTGATGTCGACGAGCACCGTTGCGCCCGGCCCCATGGCGCTCGCCCACTGCACGTCGAGGAGCACCTCGTCCTGCTCGCCTTGCATGCAGAGCCGGCGCTCGCGCGGGCTGCCGACATCTCGACAAATCCCATTCGGCGCTCCGACGCCGGGATTGGCCGCCGGAAACACCTTGACTGGGATGCGCACTGCGACGTCGAAGCGTTGCTGGAAGCTGGTGACATCGCTGTTGTCGAAGTCGGACCGTGCCACAACCGCAATCGTCTGTCCCGCCCCGTTGGTTCCGGCGTCGAGTAGCGTTTGCATGTCGTACGCAAGGTACATATCCCCCGGCGCCATCGCGGTGCTGAGGCCGCCTGAGCCGGTAACGCGCACCAGCGGCTCGGCCAGCGGAAACGTGTTCAGCCGCACGAAGGCCACGGCGCCGGCAAGTTCTTCCGGGAGCAGCGGCGGATCTTCGTTCGCCAGCGGCGTGCGCCCGCGATGCGCGTAGTGGTTCATGCGCACGCCGAAGCTGCCTTCGACGCGCACCACGGTTCCGCCGAAGTCGATGCGCGTGGCGCTCACCTTGGGGCGTACCACGAACCCCTGACGCTGCAGCCAATCGACGACGCGGGTGTAGTCGTCGGCCGACGGTGCGAAGCGCGCGGCAAATTCGTCAGGCGTTAGCCAGCGATGGTAGTCGGGAGACGCAGGATCTTGTTGCGCCGCGATCAATGCCGCCAGATCGTCCGGCTGGCGGAGGCGGAGGGTGACCGACATCTCCAGCGCCTCATCGGGATCGGCGGCGCGCATCCAGCGCTCAGCGGTGGCGCGTGCCGGGACGGAGTTGTGCAGCTCGAAGCGCCCGGCAGCGTAACTCACCTGGGCAGCGAGCAGCAACCACGCCAGTACAATAACTGCTGGACGCGGCATCCGGTCACTCAAATCGTGTTGCGGGAGTCGATCATTAGCTTCAGTGAGGTCATCATCGCGAAGCGCCCCGGCAGCCAGCCGTCGGTGCTGGGCTGGTGCTGCCCAGCACCGCGGCGCGCGCTGCCTGCCGCATCACGTCACGGCGTGGGCGTTGGCGTCGGGCTGCAGGCAGCGCGACAGGTGTCCGCCTGGTCGCGGCAGACACCCAGTGCCGTCTGTCGAATGCCCAGGCACGACTGCGCGCATGTGCGCAACGCAGTAACAGCATCCCTGCAGGCCTGTGCGGAAGGATCGGCAGTGCACTCCGTCTGCGCGGTTTGAATCTCCGTCGAGCACGCACCCGAAACGCAGGTCAACGCGTCGGCGTCCGCGGTGTCCGAGCAGGTGTGAAGATTGTTGGCACAGTCAGCCTGACAAGGAAAGATCAACTGCTGCAGCAAACCACCCGCGGGCCCGCCGGCGCGTGGGTCGCGCAGGCCCGGACCGCCAAACCCGCCGCGCTCTGGCCCATGGGCCCATACGGCTGCCGCGGTCAAAGTCAGGACCGCTGCCAGTCCGACCATCGATCTCAAAATGTTTCGTCCGATCATGTGTGCTTCTCCTTATGCGTTTGAGCGTTGGTTTGTCGACTCCCTATCCGGCGGCGCTGCCATCAACCATCATCGAGCAGCGGTCCGCTGTTAGCTGCAATCATCGCGAACCGTCTCATCGTTCCTCCTTTCTCGCGTGGGATTTTTTCCCACGACGACTCTTCGTATACGCGGGAAAATTTCCCACGTCAATAGTAATCTTGAAATTTCTGTGGTAAATAATCCCACGTGGCTGGAGTAGCGGACAAAACGGCTCCGACGGCGCCGGAGAGCTTGGTGGTGGCGCTACAACGACTGGTCCGACCGCTGGTGCGCTTTCTGATCGCGCACTCACTGACATTTCCGTTTATTTCAAACCTGATTCGGGGGGTGTACGTCGACGTTGCAGTCAAGGAGTTTCCGGTAGCCGGCAAACCCCAGACAGACAGCCGAATCACTTTGCTGACCGGGGTGCACCGCAAGGATGTGAAGCGACTGCGCACCCAGCGGCCACGGGCACTGCGCCCGACGCGTGCTGCCTCGTTGGCTTCGCAGCTGATCGCACGCTGGACCATGCTGCCCGAGTATCTCGACGCACACGGTCAGCCGACGCCGCTGCCACGACTCGCCGTGCCAGGCGGCACGCCGTCCTTCGAATCGTTGGTGCGGTCAGTGAGTACGGACATTCGGCCGCGGGTCGTGCTCGACGAGTGGCTGCGGCTCGGCGTCGCGCGTGTCGACGACGAAGACCGCGTCAGCCTCAACGTCCAAGCTTTCATACCGCCGCCGGGCTCTGAAGAAATGACGTACTACTTCGGCCGCAACCTCCATGATCACATCGCCGCCGCAGCGCACAACATGCTGGGCGGCGCGGAGCCCTTCTTGGAGCGCAGCGTGAACTACAACAACTTGAGCGCGGAGGCGGTGGCGGAACTGACGGAGTTGGCCAAGCGCCGCGGCATGGAGGTCTTGCAGGAACTCAATGCGCGCGCCCTGCGCCTGCAACAGCGGGATTCTGGCCAGCAAGGAGCGTCACACCGCATCAATGTTGGCGTGTACCTCTTCGCCGAAGATGAGGACGCCGGTGCCCGAGAGGAGCCTGACACTGAAACTTAGCAGCGTGTCCGACTTGGAAGCATGCAGCGCCCAACCTAGAAGACGGCGTCTCCGGGCCGTCCTGTTGGCGCTGTTCCTGTGCGTCGCACCCGGATTTGCGGCAGCGAACAACTGCGTCGATGGCGGCCGGCCGCGCCCGGACGACGGCGGCATCGGCGGCACGGGTGCGCGGCCGAGCGCGCCTGATGATGAAGGCGGCATCGGCGGGACCGGCATTTCGCTGGGGAGCGACACCGGCATCATCGGCACCATTACCGGCTTCGCGAGCGTCTGCGTCGGGGGAGCGGAAGTCCGCTACGCGGCCGATACGATTGTCGACGTCGATGGTAAGAGGACGACACCTGCCGATTTGGCGGTCGGACAGGTGGTGGAAGTGACGGCGAGCGGGACGGGCTCCGAATTGTTGGCACAGCATATCACAGTGCGCCATCTGGTGAGCGGGCCGGTAACCCGCGTGGATACCGACCGCAACACGATCGAGGTGATCGGACAGACTGTCGAGCTGTCGTCCTCGACACGCACCGGCGGTGGCAGTGATCAATACGCCGCCGGCGCCACGGCTTTCCCGGTCAATGCTGCGGTCCAGGTGAGCGGGATGCGGCGCAGCGACGGTGTGGTTGTCGCCTCACGCGTCACGGCTACGGAGCCGGGTGAGGTGGCGCAGCTCACGGGAGCCGTGATGAAGCTGGAGTCGGGGGCGCTGGCGATCGCCGGCACTCCGGTCCGTATCGACACGGGCGAGCAACCCGCTGTCGGCGACGAAGTGCACGTAACGGGCCGCTGGGACGGCAGCGCACTCGTTGCCCAGTCGGTCGAGTCGCTTCCGCGAATTCCTTTCGACGGGCATGTGCGCAGGTTGGATCTCGAGGGATACGCGATGCGGTCGAGTGCGGGACAGCTGTGGGTGGGACCGTTCGCCGTCACGCTTTCACCGGGGGCGTCGTCAAATGTCCCGCAACTGCCCGCTCCGGATACGCGCATTCGCATCCAAGCGGTCGTGCGGGATCGGCAGGTCATCGTCGAACGCCTCGGCGTGATCGGTGACCTTCCGACGCTCCCCCCGCAACCGGACAGGGAGCTGAGGGGCAGTAGAGCGTTCGGCCCCAACGACGGGGGCCACGCGAGCGGCGAACCAGCCCCGTTTGATCAACCGAGAACTGGTGAGCACGGAGAAGCGGGACCGCCAGTGCGAGACGGCATGATGGCACCCCAGGTTCCCGATGCTGCAGGCTTTGGGGCGCCAGCACGTCCCGACCGGCGCGATCGTCCGGCGCCGCCGCAGCTCCCCGATCGCCCGCAACTCCCCGATCGTCCGGCGCGGCCCGAACCGCCCGCGCGGCCCGACCGGCCACAACTCCCGGAGCGTCCGGCTCGCCCCGAGCGCCCAGACATCCACGCGCGGCCGTAGTAGCTGCAGCGGGGACGCTACGTGTTCTGGACCGTCATGCCGCCGTCGACCACCAGGACTGCGCCGTTGATGTAGGAAGCCGCTGGCAGCACCAGACTCAACGTCGCGTGCGCCACCTCCTCGGGCTCACCGTAGCGGCGCAGCGGCACGCGGCGGCGCGCGAACTTCTGCTTGGCCTCGTCGGGGATCACCGCGGTCATGCCGGTGTGGATGGGTCCCGGGCAGACGCAATTGACGGTCACACCCTGCGCGCCCAACTCGACCGCTAGCGAACGAGTCAACCCGATGACGCCGTGCTTGCTGCTGGTGTACGGGCTGATGAACGCGGTGGCGCCCAAGCCTTCGGTGGAGGCGATGTTCACGACGCGACCGTTGCCGCTGGCCTTCAAGTGCGGCAGGCAGGCGCGAATGAGCTGCACATGTGCGGTCAGGTTGACGGCCAGGGTGCGCGCCCACGCCTGTTCGAAGTCGTCGCTGTCGATCGGCACCGGAAGACTGACACCGGCGTTGTTGACGAGAATGTCGATGCCGCCGAACCGCGTCACCACCTGGCGTACCAATGCTGCGATCGCCGCGGCATCGGTGACGTCGAGGGGCCACCCCGCCGCCGTGCCGCCGGAGTCGCTGATCTCTCGGACCACGTGGGCCACGCCGGCCGCGTTGACATCCGCCACCGCAACCTTCGCCCCTTCGTCGGCAAACAGGTGCGCCATGGCGCGACCCATACCACTGCCAGCGCCGGTAACGATGGCGACCTTCCCGGCGATCGAGCGGCTCAGCTGCGACAGTCGTCCCATGCCGCGTGATCCTATCGCGGCGCGCGCTGCGTCGCCAGCTCGTGCAAAGGTGACGACGACGTGTCGGGCTCTGCGGGTCGACTTCCGAACGGATCGGCGAAGCGTGGGTCGGCGAGAAAGGCCTCGTCGGTCAGGCTCTGCAGGAACGCGATCACGTCGGCGCGCTCTGCCGGGGTCAAGATGAATCCCGCAACGAACTTCTCCTTGAGCGGGCTGGTGTGGCCGTCGCCGGCATTCGGACCGCTGGCGATGGTGCGCCCGCCCGCGGCGTAATGGTCGAGGACCTCCTCGAGTGTGGCGATTGACCCGTCGTGCATGTAGGGCGCGGTGACGGCGACGTTGCGCAGCGTCGGCGCTTTGAAGCGGCCCATGTCGTCCCACCGGCGTGTAATCTCGTACAGCCCACCGTCGGATGACGGATAGCTCCCCTTGCCGTCAACATTGTACAGGCCGGTGTTGTGGAACGCGCGCTCCGGCTCTGCC
Source organism: Candidatus Margulisiibacteriota bacterium (assembly GCA_035541735.1). Lineage (GTDB taxonomy): Bacteria > Desulfobacterota > Binatia > HRBIN30 > HRBIN30 > DATKMS01. Next base: position 3,800 of record DATKMS010000254.1, on the reverse strand, counting down.
AGTTTGGCGTGGTCGACGGCATCGGCGAAGTTGAAATTGCCGTGGCAGTGGAAGCATTCAAGCCGCTCGGAGAAGAACAACTCCATGCCGCGCTTGGCCGCGGCCGACAACGCCTGCTGATCGCCACGCGTGTAGCGATCGTACGCGGAGTTGCCGGAGATGAGCGTGCGGACAAAGCAGGCGAGGGCGCATGTGACGTTGGTAACGGTGATCGAATCGGCGTCCTGCGGAAACGCGGCGGTAAAGCGGGCGACGTAATTCGGATCGGCGCGCAGGCGCGTTAGCAGGGTGGTGGCATCCGGCAACCCCAGCTCGATCGGCGCGTCGCCGAACATCGGCAAGAGCACCTGGGCCTCGATGCGATCGAGCAGCGGGTGCGCCCAGGTCAAGCGCGACGCGTACGCCACGTTGGTCAGCGTCATGCTGTTGCGCCGGTGCGCCTCGCCGGTCGACCCGATGGCGTGCACGCGACCATCGGTGAAGGCACGCCGCTGTTGGTGACAGCTGGCGCAGGATTGCGTGCGATTGTTCGAAAGCTGCTTGTCGTAGAAGAGGAGGCGACCGAGATCGACCTTCGCGGCGCTCATCGGATTATCTGCGGGGATGCGCGGCGCGGGAAACCCCGGCGGCAAATCCCAGTGCCACACGGCCTGTGCATGGTCGCGGCGCACCGTCACCGCCGCGATCGCACCCAGCACGAGTAACGCGCCGTATAGGGCGAGGCGGCGACGCATGGTCGGTCACAACACCGAGAACAGGTGCTGCGTCGCGATAGGCTGACCACTCTGCAGGTCGAGACCCACGGCCGCGAACGCCTCGGCACAGTCTGGGCCGTCGGGGCCGCCCATGCAGCCGCGCACGGCATCGGGGGGCGCCGCCGCGAGGTCGACGGCCTGCAGCAGCGCGTTGAGGTCGAGCAGCACCGTGCGTCCGGGTGCGAAGCCGTGCAGCTCAATCACCGCGCGGTTGGGCCGCGCGCATCCGGTGATGTACCCGATCGTGCCCTCGCATTGCGTACTGCCGAGGTGGAAGCGGTAGACACTTCCCGCCGCGCTCGTACCTTCGAAGCGCAGAAACTTGTAGCCGGCCTGCCAGCCCCAGTGCATGTGCCCGAGGTTGAGCGGCGGCGCCGCCGTCGCCGGGTTTGCATGGTTGCGGGCAAACGGTACGCCCACGGTGAACCGTACGCCTACATACGTGCCCGCGGGGACCATGCCCTGCAGTTCGGTATGTGTCCCCTGCGTGCCATCAACGCAGTTGCCGGCCCCGTCTTCAAAGTCGAGTAAGGCCACCCCGTCGTTCTGCCATGCGCCGTCGTCGCGCAAGGCAACTTCCAGCGCGCTGCCATCGGCGGCCAGCAGCTGCACGCCGGAAACGTACAGCTTGAGGTCGCGCGCCGCGAACGTACTGCCGGCTGCGTTCACCGTCGCCGAGCAAGAGAAGGGCTGGTTGCCGAAGCGCGCAGCAAACGGGATCACGATCGGCACGCTGCGCCGCGAGCAGCCGGCCGCAGTGGTTACGACGCATGCACACGCGACAACGGCGATACGCAAGGCTCCCAACGGTCCGCTGGCCTCACCCATTGGCAGAAGTCTGCACCACGATCTCGGTGTGGTCGATCACGTTCTGGAGCACCTGCCGTTCCATGCGCGCCGGCGGCATCGTCTCGAAGTCGATCCCGTCGAACAGCGACTTGAGCCCACGGCGAACGACGACACGCGCGTTCTCATGACCGGTGTCCACGACGAATGCACTGGCCTGCGCTCCGAAGCGGTCCGGAGGAAACAGCTCGGTGAGCATGGCATTGGCCGCGGAAGTGGCGATCTCGAAGGAGCGCGGCGCCGCAGCGCTAGGGGTTTGGGAGGTGCCGCGCACGTACAGACTGCGCTCCACCATGTCGAGGTCATCGGGGAGACCGACAGCGGAGCGATTGGCACGGGCGATGAGGTAGTGCACGCGGCAGTAGCGCTGCGCCGCGAGCCAGCGCGTGCCGACATCGAAGTCCGTTGGTGCATGCAGCGCCTCGATGTGCGGCGTATAGATGGCGGCCGGATTGGGTGTCGTCGGCGCATGGCCGGCCCATGCCGGTTGCACGAGAAACCGCGCCCAGTATGCGTCGGTATCCGGCGACAGCGTCTCCTTCGGACACTCGACCAACTCCATGCTGTAGTCCACCAGGTAGCCGCGCTCGACGTGCACGCGGTAGCCGTGGTCGTTTGTCGTCTGCCAGCCGCCGCTCGCCTCGGCGGTCGCGCCGTCCCACGACCATTCGAGGCGGTAGCTGACCGAGTACGACGCCGCCGGGGGGCTGTCCGACCGGCACCCGGCGTAGACAACAACGGCGAGCAGTAACGCAAAGAGGCGCCAGCACGGACCGAGGACGGGCATGGTACGCCCGCATGCATGCATCACCTTGCCGTGTCTTGGCAAGTGTCTCGTTCTTTGGACGTGTGGGACTTGCAGGCCCGCAGCGACCAACCCCGCCCTGAGCCCCGTCGAACGGGGGAGCGGCCCAGAGATATGACGCTTGCCGCAGGCCCTAGTCGACGAACCGCGAGCGCCCATGGTGGCGGGACGCCACCATGGTTGGACCCGGCTTCCCTGCTGGATGTGTGGCGAGCGAGGCGACGACGCGGCTGCGGTGTGAACGGTGCCGACCGCGTCCGCCGTTGCCGCGGCGACCGTGCGACTTCACTGGGGTCACGCGCGTGAAATAGCTCGGCGGCAGATTCGCCAAGGCAACCTCGAACGTCTCCTTCGTCCCCTTGGGCAGGCGCACGGCGTATCCCTGCGGCGGGACAACGCCACGGTGCAGCGCGGGATTCAGCTCCTTGATCGTTTCGGTGGACGTCCCGCTGAGCTGTGCCACCGTCGCCAGCGAGAGCGCCCTCTTGATGGTCACGAGATCGTAGTGCAACGGTTGCTCGTCCGGCGGCGCGAAACCGTAGGCTTGGGGTTCCTCGGCGATCTGCAGCGCGGCCAGAAACTGCGGGACGTAATTCTCGGTCTCGCGGTACAAGTAGCCGCGGTCACTCATCTCCCAGAAGTCGTCCGCATACCCCTTGCCAAGGATGCGGCTGATGTTGCGTTCGCCGGTATTGTAGGCGGCCAGCGACAGATGCCAGTTACCGAACATGTCGTAGAGGTCCTTCAGGTAACGGGCGGCTGCATGAGTCGACTTGACCGGGTCACGCCGCTCGTCGACGTACTGATCGATGCGCAAGCCATACCGCTGGCCGGTGGTGCGGATGAACTGCCATGGACCGACGGCACCAGCCCGCGACACCGCCTCGGTGCGAAAGCCGCTCTCGATCAGCGGCAGATAGGCAAGTTCCTGCGGCACCCCTTCCTTCTCCAAGATGGACGACATACGCGGCACGTAACGTCCACTGCGGGAGAGGGCCGACGCGAAGAACCCACGGAGATCGGTTTGGAAGCGTGTGACGTAGTCGTCTACACGGGAATTGGAGAAATCAAATTCCTGGGGACGGGTGCCGGGGGCCCATGTACCTGACTGATCCCGCCCACCTCGACCCAGTGAGTAGGCTTGTTGCTGATGGGATGTCTCCGTGGAAGCGCTTGGCGTCCACGTCCAAGATTCTGTTTCGCTGCTCGGATGCCGCATGACTGAGCATCCGGTCGTCACTGACAGACAAAAAGCAAGCGCAAGCGCCTGCGGTGTTGCGAACCGCATGGGTTCCTCCCTCCCTTCGTAGCTAGTTGCCCGGGTGGGGAAGAGCCTGAGGCGCCCTCGGGCAACGTGGATTTGTCTACACGCCTGTTCTCCTTGCTCGCATGAC
>DATKMS010000253.1:0-11878 GCA_035541735.1 Candidatus Margulisiibacteriota bacterium | reverse complement strand
AACTCGTCGTGTAGTTGGCTCGTTCAGCCTGCGCATCGGTCATGAAGACCCGCACCGGATGATCCAGCCCTGCGCACAGTTCGTTGATGCCGCCGACGTGATCCGCGTGCAGGTGGGTGAACACGATGCCCTGGACGCGTTGGCGTGCCTCGCCCAGGTGTTCGGCGGTTGACCCGAGCGGTTGGATGGCCGCCGCCCCGGCCAGCCACTCGAGCGGCCGGCCGAAGTCAATCGCGCCCTGCCGCGTCATGCCGACGTCGACCAGCAGAATACGCCCGTCGGCCCACTCGATTGCGAAGGACGGATGGCTCATGACGTACGGTTCGTGCGGTTTGGGATCCTTGGAGGGATCGAGCACCGCCGACCGCGGCATGGGCTGACTCGCGGTGTTGATGACCGACAAGCGGACTGGCAGGTCGGTGTACATGGCGGCCGCCAACGTTACGAAAGTGCGATCGGGCAGCGGGGCGCGCTCGGCTTCGATGGCGCGGTGTGCCCACGCCAGTCCGACCACGACGTACGCCACTGCGGCGGCGACCACGAGCGCCATTCCAATCAGGACCTTCCTCAGCATGCGCGCGCAACTCTCGGCGGCTTGCTACTAGTGCACTTCGTTGTGCCCTTCAAGCACCCGCCGCACCCGCCGCGCGTGGCTGCCGTGGCTTGACGTACGCCAATCGACTGCGGCATTGAGAGACACACACATGAGCCGACTGCTTCGCATCGTCAGCATACTCGTGGCGTTGGTGCTCGTCGGATTCATCGCCCTGCGCCTGTTGTTCGGCGGTGGCCAGCGCTTGCCTGACCGTACCACGGCTCCGGCCCTGCCCGCCTCGGCGCTCGAGGTTGTCGCCAACCTCGACTATCCGCCGGGCAACATCGCGGTATCGGCGAGTGGCCGCGTCTTCTTCACACTCCACCCAGACGGCGATCCGCCCAGTCAGGTGCACGAACTGATTGACGGCAAGCCGGTGCCGTACCCAAACGCCGCTTTCCAGCGGCCGGCGCCGGAGACGTACCATTTCGACTCCATCCTATCGGTGCGCATTGATCGGCAGAATCGCCTATGGGTGCTCGATCACGCCAACTACGGCCGCGGCCAGCCACGCATCGTCGCATTCGATCTGGCGACCAACAAGTTGGTACATCACTTCGAGTTTCCACCCGACGTCGCCGGGTTTCTGTCGATGCTCAATGACTTTCAGATCGATCCGCAGGGGCGCATGATCTACATCGCGGAGGCCAGCCCCATCCGCCAGACGCCCGCGCTGATCGTGTACGACAGCGTCGCAGGCAAGGCGCGCCGGCTTCTCGACGGCCATCCGTCGGTGCGTGCCGGAGACTATCTCATTCAGGCGGCGGGGCGCGACATGGTCGTCTACGGCTTCTACACGCTCCGCATCGGCATCGATTCCATCGCCCTCGACACACGCGGCGAGTGGCTCTACTACGGGTCGGTAACCGGCGATCGCATGTACCGCGTGGCCACCAAGGATCTCAACGACACGTCGCTTGCACCCGAGGCGCTTTCCGCGAAGGTAGAGGACTTCGCCGCAAAGACGCTCAGCGACGGGTTGACGATGGACGTCCTCGACAACATCTATGTCAGCGACATGGAGCACTCGGCCATTCTGTCGCTCGGCCCGGACCGGGTGCTCAAAACGCTGCTCAAAGACCCGCGTCTGCGCTGGCCTGACGGATTCAGCTTTGGCCCGGATGGCTGGCTGTATGTCACCTGCAGCTCGCTGCAACACGTGTTGTTCATCAGCAAGGAGCACATGCGTGCCCACGCTCCGTATCAGATCTTCCGCTTCAAGCCGGGGCCGCCAGGGGTACCGGGACAGTAGGATGCCGCGTGCAGGTCTGCGCGCCGTGCTTTTCGACGCCGGCAACACCCTGGCGCATCTCGACTACGGGTTCATCGCCGGCGTGCTGGAAGCGCACGGCCATCCCCGAACACCGCTGGAGATCCGCATCGCTGAGTACAGTGCCAAGGCGGCCATCGACCAGCACCTGACACCACACACCACCGCCGTCGAAAACATCGAAGGGTTGCTGTGGGTCGATGTCGCACACGAGCGCCCCTCATACTTCGGCACGGCGCTGCGGGCGTTGGGCGTTCCCAACGCCGCAATGCAGCCGATCCTCGATGCCTTGCAGGCGCACAATCAAGAGGAATGCCTGTGGCGTGTGGTCGAGCCAGACACTGCGGATGTCCTCACGGCGCTGCGGGCCCGTGGTCTGACGCTTGCGGTCATCTCCAACGCCGACGGGCGCATCGAGGCGGATTTGGAGCGCTATGGGCTGCGCCCGCATTTCGCCACTGTTGTCGATTCATACGTGGTGGGCGTCGAGAAGCCACATCCCGGCATCTTCAACATCGCCCTGGACCGCATTCAGGCAACCCCCGATACGGCCATGTATGTGGGCGACGTGTTCAGCATCGACGTTCTGGGAGCACGGCGGGCCGGCCTCGAGGCCGTTCTCCTCGATACGCTGGGGGGCTATCCGGGCAACCTGGACTGCCCGCGCATCGCACGGCTCGGCGAACTGCTCGGTCTCCTCTCGTAGCGTCGGGGTGTGCGCGTGCGGCGCACGAGCGAGGCTCACCCGAGGATCATCAACTTGAAGTTGCTGCTGCGCTTGCCGAGAAACTCGGCGACCGCCTTGTTCACGTCGTCGCGCATGCGGCCCCCCTTCCCTTTGCCCCAGGTCAGGCTCGTGTGCCGCCATTCGCGCTCGGGCCCAACACCCACAACCGCCAGCATCCAGCCGAGTGTCCGATAGCGCAGGATGAGGTCGCGAGCCCGGCGATCGAGTCCCACACCGCTGCGCCGTGCCAGCTCTCCCTGGCCGCCGTAATAGTGCACATGCAGCCCAGCCTGGTGCGCCGCTTTGCTGACCACGGAGAAATCGACCAGGAACGTGATGTCGTCCAACCCCGGCGCGCGATACACACTGGCACCAGAACGCGGCGGCCCGGCGAAGACGCGCCGCGTCTCAGCAGCGCGCAGGTGAAATTGTCGGGTCTCGCCGTAGTCGATCCACAGGCTTTCGGAGCGCCCGTACAACCGCGCCGCGTTGCGCACGAGCCCCTCGATGGCAGGGCACGCAAAGTACGGCTTGTACTGCCGCTGCGCCCGAAAAAACTCGGGGTAGTGGCGTTCGAGAAACTCGTGCAGCGGCGCGTTGACCGTCACCGGCAAGGCGACTTCACGGAAATTGAGCTGGTGGCGCAATGCATCATCAGCAAGCGCCTTGACCAACTCGCGGCGCGGGAGCGCAGCGTCGACCCCACCGGCGTGCACCACACGCAGCGGTTTCACCGCACCATTCGCATGACCTCTGAGCACCGGAACCACGAACACCACCCCCGGTGTGCCGTCGTGACGGCGGACGATCTTGTGATGCGACAAACAGTCCAGCACTTCGTTGGCAAAGATGATTCCCGCCGATGCAAACGGAGCGCCGCTCGCCGGACGCTCTGCAAGATCGGCACGTGTCCAGCGGGCCTTGTCGCACAACGTCCCGATCTGTTCGCGCTGCCGTGCGATCAATGCCGGACTCCGCTCGATGATACGGTAGCGGAACGCACGGTTGAACCAGTTCCACGAGCGCTCATGTCGCGCACGTTCGGTGAGCCAGATGAGCACGTCGAGACACAGCTGGCCATTGCCCGCCCCCAATTCGCAGATCTCAAATTCGGTCGGTTGCCCGACGCGGCGCCAGAAACGATAGGCGTACTCCACGAGCATGCGCCCAAAGATCGGAGACAACGCCAGCGGAAAGGTGTCGTAGTGTCCACCCTCCCCGAAACGGACCTTACCAGTGCTGTAGTAGCCCCACTCCGGGTGGAAAAGGGCATCGTCGACGAAGTCGCGGAACGCGGGGAAGAGACGTGCAATGCGGCGCACCTCGGCGGGATCGGTAATCGGGGCCGGCTGGTTGCCCATGGGAAGGGTGTTCTAAGACAGAAGGGTTCGCGGGTTCAAGGCTTTCAGTCATGCCAGCCGCAGGTGTGCGAAACTCATCCTCTTCCAACAGATGCGGGTGATCAGTACTCCACTCCTGTCGACTCCACTCGGTCGCCGACTTCGGCACGGGCTACGAGCGAACCGACCGCGTACGTGGCGAACGCCAGGAAGACGCCACACACCAGGCCCATGGCGACCACCAACCCCGCTGCTAGCGCAGTGCCAGCACCTTGAACCCGAAAGCTCGCGGGCTGTGCCCGGATGTCGCCTACCAGCTTGAGCACGTCGTCGGACCGGAACGCCGCAAAGCGCGACGCCGCACTGCCAGTCAGCCAGGCCATGACACGCGTCGTCAGGATTGAGCCCATTTCATAATAGTCACCAGTGAGGCAGTAGAACGGCGCCAGGGCAAGAACAAAAGCGGCTCCCAACAGCGCCGCCCGGCGGCCGCGGGCGCACGCCTTCAACAAGGGCACGCCGATGAAGACGGTGAGCAGAAACGGCAGCGCATCGGTGGCCAAGTAGACGATGTCGGAGCCGTGCGTGTCGAAGCCCGAGAGACGACCGGCATACTCGCTGTTGCCGACGACGAACGGCAGGAAGCGCGCGAACAACGCGCCTCCATATGCCGGAGCGATTTGCAGCTCGGTCACCGTGCCGCCGGTGACGTAACATCCCAAGGCATGCAACAACTCGTGGATCGGTACGTAGACCCACCAGGTCGCCACACTCGCCAGCAGTACCCCAACCAGCGCGCGCGGCGGGTGGTGGGCCCTGACAATCTGCGCCTCCATCGCCCCCATGAGGTCGCGAATCGGCTCGTTGAAGAACCGCATGGCGCCGCTCGTTGTAGCGCAATCAGCGCCATTGTGCTTGCCGCGTCGTTACCCCTTCGCGACCCGTGCGCGCCCCGCACACAGCGCTGCCACCGGGTCCATGTCGCGATGGGCGCGAAAGCCATACAGCGCCGCCGCCAGAAAGCAGACGCCGCTGACGGCGTTCCACAGCGCGATCCACGGATCGTCCGGACTGGTCGGATCACTTGCGCCCAAGTTGGCAATGGCGATGCCGGCATGAATGCCGAAGAACACCAGGCTGACCCACTGCACCGCTCGGATACCGACGCGTTGTCCCCACACGGACGCAGGGAAGAGCGTGAGCGTCAGCAGCAGATGCCACCCGGCCATGTGATTCGCCATCTTCAGCGCCCACTCACTTTCCAACAGGTGCGCCTTTACCAGATAGAGGTAACTGGCCGTGAAGCCCGCTGCCGAGGCGGCCAAGGCGAGACACGCGTGGACCCATGCTGAGCGCGTCGGCCGCGCCCGCAGGGCGTCTTCACGCAACGCCGGCTGGCCGTTGGCCCACACCTGCAGACCACCTGACCGCCCATCCTCCGCAAGCCGCACGGCGACGTCGACTCCCGTGATCGGCAGGGTGCCGCGGACGCCACGCTCAAGCTGCTCGCGGGTGTTTGCGCGCACCACGGTGCAGGCGTCGACAACCAAGCGCCCGCCATCATACGCAAGGTCACTCTCGAAGACCGCCCGGGGCCAGCCGTCGAGCGGCAGCCGGAACGCCAACTCCAGTTCGGCCACGGCCGCTGATCCGCCCCCTGCGCTGCACGCCGTCTCAGCCGATGGCGCCTTTCTCTTTGAGTGTAGCGATCTGCTCCCACGAGTATCCGTGCTCGAGAAGAACCTCCTCGGTATGTTCGCCGAGTTCAGGCGCCGTCCGCCGTATGCCCGCCGGCGTGGCGCCAAACTCAATCGGGCTGCGCAACACGTCGATCTCTTCGCCGCTGCGATGCGGCACCTTGGCGAAGACGCCGAGCGCACGCGCTTGCGGGTCGTGCACGACCTCGGCGACGCTTTGCACGGGACCCCACACCAGCTCGAAGCGATCGAACAGGGCGCCCCATTCGTCGCGCGTCTGCGTCGCGAACACCTCGTCGAGCAGCGCGATCAGCTCGAGGCTGTGCTGCGCGCGCACGACCACGTTGGCGTAGCGTTCGTCGGTAGTCAGGTCGCGGCGATCAATGGCCTCGCAAAATGCCGTCCAGTATCGATCCGCCTGCAGCATGACCAGGTGGAACCACCTGCCGTCCTTGGCCTTGTAGTGATTCCACAACGGATTCGGCACGGCGCGTCCGTTCGGCGCCGGCCCGAACCCGGTCACCGCGCACGTCTCCACGTCGGTGGCCATCATCCACAGACCCGCGTGGAACAGCGACAGGTGCAACTCCTGCCCCTGACCGGTCCGCTCACGATGATAGAGCGCGGCCGCCACCGCACCGGCGAGGGATAGTCCAGCCGGGTGATCGCCCATGGCTGGCCGCTGCGTCGGCGGCGGCCCCTCGGGCTCACCTAACGAAGCCATCGCGCCAGAGCGCGCCCAGAACGCAGCGTAGTCGAACGCGGCGCGATCTTTGTCCGGTCCGCGTGTACCGTAGCCGCTGAGCATTGCATAGATGAGCCGCGGGTTGCCTGGCCGGACATCATCATATGCCAGACCGGCACGCTTGAGCGCCGCTGCACGCAAGTTGGTGACGAAGACGTCGGCCGCACGCAGCAGGCGCTGCACAACCGCCCTGCCCTCCTCTGTCTGGACGTTGACAGCCACGCTGCGCTTGTTGCGGTTGTCCAGCTCGACCGACGGATTGACCGGCAGCTGCACCGGAATGCCAAGTGCCATCAGGGCGCGTACCGGGTCGCCACCGGCAGGGTTCTCGATCTTGATGACCTCGGCACCCCAGTCGCCAAGAACGGCAGCTGCCGCCGGGCCGGCAACCCAGATGCCCATCTCCACGACCTTGATACCCTGGAGCGGTCCGGTGTTCGCGTCAAATCCCATCTGACTCACCTCCCGATTTACTGCGGCGGAACGCAGATCAAATCGCTGCTGCGGACGCATGGAATATGAAGCAGTCGCGGTCGCTCTTCAATCCGTGTACCCGCCTACGTCGTGTCTGCCGCAACCCTGCACTGCAGGATGCTACCTACGCGGCAATGGCCGCGATGCACACCACGTACCCCAGCGTCGCTGCCGCCAAGACGCCGGCCAGCGCGCTGGCCGCTCTCGCTGTCCGCCGCAGGTCGTCACCGGACGCCTGTGCTGCGGCGCGGCGCGCCCGCCTGATCACCGTGGGGCAGAGGACAAGCGCGGTCAGCACCAACGGAACGATCAAGAACCACGACACCGCCAACCACGGCTGAGGACGCATCACCTCCGCCAGTGCCGCGGTCGCCTTGCGCAGGCCGCCGAGATTCTCCTGATGTCGGAGCGCCTCCAGCCAGAGGTCCAGCCCACGCGTGGCAAACAAGCCGGCCGTCCCCAGAACACCCAGCCATGCGCCAGTGTACGCCGTATGTGCGTCGCGGTGCGCCGCGTGCATATCACCTGCCGTCGCCAGACGGCTGTTGAGCGTGCCGTAGGACACGTAGATGACGAAGCCGCAGTTCAGCCATGACGCGAAGCGCAGCCACGAGGTCGGCGGCAAGTACCACACCAAATAGCCACACGAGAGGATGCCGAGGATGGGAAACACGTGGTTGCGAAACACGATGAAGGCCAGCGCACCGAGCAGCAGTCCCACCACCGCCTGGGTCGCGGAGACGGAGATGAAAACAACGCCGACCGCGCAGGCGCTGTACAGCACCAGACTCCATGCCCAACCACTGGGGACTCGAAACGGGCGCGGCCGTTCCGGTTCTCTCACCCGCAACACGATGATGCCGGCACACACGAGCATGAAGGCGAACAGCGTGCCGATGTTGGTCAGGTCGACCATTTCGTCGAGACTGGCGACGGCAGCGAAGCCGCCGACGAAGACACCGGTCAGAATCGTGGAGACGTGCGGTGTACGGAAGCGCCCGTGCACGCGGCCGAACAGCGGCGGCAACAACCCATCACGCGCCATCGAAAACAGAATGCGCGGCTGCCCGAGCTGCCACACGAAGAGGACCGCAGTGTGCGCCACCACCGAGCCGAACGCGACGACGCCGACCGCCCAACCGAGGCGCGGGCTGGCGTACTCGAGGGCCAGGGTCAGTGGCTCGGCCTGGGCGCTCGCCAGCGCCGCCTTCAGGTCCGGATATGGGATGAGCCCCGTGAACACTGCCGCCACGACGACGTAAACCACCGTGCAAATCAGCAGCGAGGCGATGATGCCGATGGGCATGTTGCGATGCGGCTCGCGTGTTTCCTCGGCCATCGTGGTGACGGCATCGAAGCCGACGTACGCGAAGAAGACGATGGCCGCGCCGGCGCTCACGCCGGCCCAGTGGTTGGGAGCGAACGGCGTCCAGTTGGCGGGCCGCACCCAGTAGACGCCGACGATCACGAAGAGGGTCAGGACAATGACCTTGACGCCGACCATCACCGCATTCAGCCTGACGCTCTCGCGCACCCCCCAGACCAGCACCACGGTGATTGCCGCAACGATTGTAACCGCCAGCAAGTTGAAGACGATGGGCACGCCAAGAACGTGCGGCGCACTCTCGTACACGCCGGCGACCTTCGCTGCCGTGCGATAGTCCATCGACAACCAGTCGGGAACGCTGATGCCGAAGCCTTTGAGGAGCGTCTTGAAGTAGTTCGCCCAGCTGATCGCGATGGCGATGTTTCCGACGGCGTATTCGATGATCAGATCCCAACCGATGATCCACGCCAGCAGCTCGCCGAGCGTGGCGTAGGAGTAGGTGTAGGCAGAGCCGGCAATCGGCACCATGGCGGCGAATTCGGCGTAGCAGAGCGCGGTGAAACCGCAGACCACGGCGGTGATCACGAAGGACAGGATGAGCGCGGGGCCTGCTCCCGGGCGCAACGCGTCGCCGGCGGCCGCCGTTCCGATCGTCGCGAAGATCCCTGCACCGATGATCGCCCCGATGCCCAGCAGCGTCAGCTGCACCGGTCCAAGGGCACGTCGGAGCCGAAACTCCGGAGCCTCCGCGTCGGCGAGGATCATGTCGAGCGGCTTGGTACGCAGCAGCGCACGCACCATGGTCATCGCCCCGACCGGGGCGACCGGCGTTGTCGCGTTCTGGTCCATCGCGCCCGACCTCGGATGCGCCGCGCAACCATAGCACAGACGGCAAAACCAGCCGTCAGGCGGCCGCTTCGATTTGCTGGCAAACCTGGCTAACGGATGCCCGGCCCGCGATTCGGGCACCTGATCAGTATGTTACTGCCCCAGGCTGTCTTCGATGCGGATCAGCACCGACTTGGCGCGCACTGCTGCCAGGCGGTCGATGGCCTTCAATGCCTTGCGCAGATTGCGCTCCAACGCCTGATGCGTACGGATGACGATGGGTACGCTGGCGCCGTGCTCGCGTTCCTTCTGGATGACTGAGGCGATCGAAATGTCGTGCATCCCGAGGATGCCCGAGATCTTGGCGAGCACGCCGGGCCGGTCAACGACCATGAAGCGCAGATAGTACTCGGTGACCAGGTCGTCGATGGATTTGAGCGCCACGCGGCGCTGCTGCGCCAAGGGGTAGCCGAGCGGCGCGACGCGGCCGCGGCTGCTGCCGAGGAGATTGCGCGCCACGTCCATGAGATCGGCGACCACCGCCGTCGCCGTGGGCATCATGCCGGCGCCCAGGCCGAAGTACATGCTGGCGCCCAACGCCTCGCCCTGCACGGCGATCGCGTTGTACGCTCCGCTCACGTCGGCCAGGAGGTGTTGCCGCGGCACCATGGTCGGATGGACGCGTGCCTCGATGCCGTTGCCGTCCTGCTTGGCGATCGCCAGCAGCTTGACGACATAGCCGAACTCGCGTGCGAAGTTGATGTCCAGCTGCGTGACGTGGCGCATGCCTTCCACGGGAATATCCTTGCACCGCACGCGCGTGCCGAAGGCGAGTTGGATCAGCAGGGTGAGCTTGTGTGCCGCGTCGATGCCATCGACGTCGTACGTCGGGTTCGCTTCGGCCAATCCCTGACGCTGGGCTTCCTTCAGGACGACATCGAACTCGCCCCCCTGCTGCGTCATCGTGCTGAGGATGTAATTCGAGGTGCCGTTGACGATGCCGTAGATGGCCCGGTTGCGATCGGCTGCCAGGCCCTCCTTCAAGGTGCGGATGATCGGTATGCCACCGCCGACGCTGGCCTCGTAGCCGACGTCGACGCCAGCCTTCTCCACCGCACGAAAGATTTCCGCACCATGCACGGCGAGGAGTGCTTTGTTCGCCGTCACCACGCTCTTGCCGTTGGCGATGGCGCGCAGCACGAAACGCCGCGCCGGCTCGTAACCGCCCATCAACTCGATGACAATGTCGATCGACGGGTCGTCGAGCAGTGCCGCAGCATCGTTGGTCAAAATGCGGCGATCGACCTTGACGCCGCGGTCGGTGCGCAGATCAATATCGGCGATGCGCGCCAGCGTCAGGCGCGCGCCGAGACGGGTACGAATCTGCGCCTGGTTGCGCTGCAGGAGCTTCACCACCCCGGTGCCGATCGTTCCAAAGCCGATCAGCCCGACCCGGACCTCCCGTGCCACGCGCGCTCCCTAGTCCAGCGAACGCCGAGCTGGGCAAGACGCGAAATGGAAAACAGGAAACGGAAAACAGAAAACCGGAGACCGGCAAACGTGCGATCGCGCGTTGTCTCCGTTGACCGGCTTTCCGTTTCCGGTTTCCTGTCTCCGGTTTTCCATTCTGTTCATTGGCGTCTCAAACCGCTTGCCGGATATTCGTCTTGGGTGCGTTCGCGAGGGCGCGCTTGATGCCGCGGATGGCTTGGCGTGTCCGGTGCTCGTTCTCGATCAGCGCGAAGCGCACGTACTTGTCTCCGTACTCCCCAAAGCCAACCCCGGGCGACACCGCGACCTTGCCTTCCTGCAGGAGGAAGGTGGAGAACTCCAGTGAGCCCATGTGCTGCAGGTGCTCCGGGATCTGCGCCCAGACGAACATTGTGGCCTTTGGTTTCGCCACCGGCCACCCGACGCGATTGAGACCATCGACGAGGACGTCGCGGCGCTCCTGGTAGCGCCGGCGAATGTGTTCCACTTCGTCCTGCGGGCCGTTCAACGCATGGATCGCGGCGATCTGAATCGGCTGGAACATGCCATAGTCGAGGTAGCTCTTGATGCGCGCCAGGGCCCCGATCATCGCTGCATTGCCGACCGCAAAGCCGACGCGCCAGCCCGGCATGTTGTAGCTCTTCGACAATGTGAAGAACTCGACACCGACTTCCTTGGCGCCGGGCACCTGCAGAAAGCTCGGCGCTTCGTAGCCGTCAAAACACAGGTCCGCGTAGGCGAGGTCGTGGATGACGAGCAGCGAGTGCTCGCGCGCGAAGTCGACGATTTTTTCGAAGAAGTGCAGGTCGACGACCTCCGTCGTCGGATTGGCCGGGAAGTTGAGGATCAGCAGCTTCGGCCGCGGCCAGGTCTGCTTGACGGCGCTCACCAGATGCTCAAAGAAATCTTCGCCCGGGATCAAGGGGATGCTGCGGAGGTCGCCACCGGCGATGATCACCGAATACTGATGGATGGGGTACGTCGGGCTGGGACAGAGCACGACGTCTCCGGGGCCAAGAATTGCCAGCGCGAGGTGACCAAGTCCCTCTTTCGAGCCGATGGTCGCAATCGCTTCGCTGTCCGGGTCGAGGTCGATATCGTAGCGCCGCTTGTACCACGCGGTGATCGCGAGGCGCAGCTTGTAGATGCCTTTGGAGACGGAGTAGCGATGGTTGACCGGCTTGGACGCGGCTTCGATGAGCTTCGCGACCACGTGCGGCGGGGTGGAGCCGTCGGGATTGCCCATGCCGAAGTCGATGATGTCCTCACCCGCCCGCCGCGCCTTCTGCCGGAGGTCGCCGATGATGTTGAAGACGTAGGGTGGAAGACGCTTGATGCGCGGAAAATCTGTTGAGTCCATGGCCTCGCTTGGCGCCCGCGCTGC
>DATKMS010000252.1:0-9521 GCA_035541735.1 Candidatus Margulisiibacteriota bacterium | reverse complement strand
CTGCGCATGCAATCCCTCGGCAGCCGCGGCGGACCCAACGTCGCCTTCGACCTGGTGACGCAGTGCGGGTACGACTCCGACAGCCCCTTCGCCGCAGGTGAGGTTGGCCGCGTCGGTGTGGCCATCGACTCGTTCCGCGATTTCCAGGTGATCTACGAGGCGTTCACCGGGGATCGGGACATCGACAAGGTCCCGTCAAACTTCACCATCAATGCCCCGGCGGCGGTGATCATCGCGATGTACGCGGCGCTCGCTGAGAAGCGCGGCATCCCGCTCGAGAAGCTGCGCGGCACGCCGCAGAATGACATCCTGAAGGAGTTCATCGCGCGCGGCACCTACATCTATCCACCGCGGCCGTCGATGCGCCTCTTCCGCGACACGCTGGTCTTCTGCCGCCAGCACCTGCCCAAGCTCAACGTCAACAGCATCGGCGGCTACCACATGCGCGAGGCCGGGGCGACCCGCATCCAGGATCTCGCCTTCTCGCTCGCCAACGGCTGCGCCTACCTGCAAGCTGGGGTAGACGCGGGCCTCGACGTCGACGACTTCGCTCCGATGTTCACCTTCAACGCCTTCGGCGGCAGCATGGAGATCTACCACGAGATCGCCTTCCAGCGTGCGGCGCGGCGGATGTGGGCGCGCATGCTCAAAGAGCGCTTCGGCGCCCAGGATTCACGCGGCATGATGATCCGCCAGCCGATCACGGCGCATATCGGTTGCACCAGCACCACGTTGCAGCGGCCGCTCAATAACCTGGCACGCGCCGTTGTCGGCGGCATCGCCGCGGGCATGTGCGGCGGCCTGCCGGCGGCCTATCCCCCGTTCGACGAGCCGCTCGGCCTGGGCCACAGCCTCGAGGCCATTCAACTGCAGATGGATGCGACGCGCATCCTGATCTTCGAAGCCAAGGTTGCCGACGTCGTCGACCCATGGGCGGGTTCGTATTTCATGGAGTCCCTGACCGATGAAACCGAGGCAGCGGCGCAGGCGGAGTTCGACAAGATCGACGCCATGGGCGGCGCCGTCGCCGCCATCGAGAACGGGTACATGCCGCGCGCCGTGGCCAAGAGCGCCTACGAGCGCCAGAAGCGCATCGAGAGCCAGGAGGAGTTCATGGTCGGCGTGAACTGCTTCACCGGCGAGAACGAGCTGGAGGTCCCCGTGCAGCGCGTCGTCGATGAGCTCTATGATCCCAAGCACATGGCGACGGCGGAGGAACGCCAGCTGGCGAAGCTTGCCCAGTTGCGCCGTGAGCGCGACGCCAAGCCGGTATCCCGCGCGCTGGCTGCGTTGGAATTGCACGCCAAGGACGAGGCGGCGAATCTCATGCCGGACCTGATCGAGTGCGTGAAGAGCGAGGCGACCCTGCAGGAGATCTGCGACGTCCTGCGCGGCGTCTTTGGTGAAGCTGAGCCAGTGAAGATCTAAAGCGGGTGAAGACCATTCTGACTCTCGGGTCCGCGCCTGCCCCGACGTGGTGTTTGCTGCGATCCCGGAACTCGCGCGCCGACGGCAACCGCGTTGGAGCCCGTGGCGCCGATTCCCCCAAGCTGGAAAGAGCGAAGAGCGCATTCCCGGCATTGCGAAAGGGCGCAGGACCCGTGCGAGATGGCGGCGGCTTGAGCCCTGGCAGGAAACTTGTCTTGCAAGCGTTCCGGCATGAGCGGGCTGCATGCACCGATCGTCAAGTCGGCGCGCGACGGGCGGGTTCCTCCCAACCTTCGGAGCTACGAGGAGGCGTGCGCCACTTTTTCGTGGCGGCAGGCGCGTGCCGAGCTGGAGGGTCTGCCGGCTGGCGGACTGAACATCGCGCACGAAGCTGTCGACCGCCACGCCGCCGGTCCACGCCACGCGCATCTGGCATTGCGCTGGATCGGCAAAAGCGGGCAGGTGCGCGACTTCACCTATCGTGATCTCCGAGACCTGAGCAGTCGCTTCGCCAATGTCCTGCGCCGGCTTGGTATCGGCAAAGGGGATCGGGTGTTTGCCCTGGCCGGCCGCATCCCCGAGCTGTACATCGCTGCGCTCGGCACGTTGAAGAACGGCAGTGTGTTCTGTCCACTGTATTCGGCATTCGGGCCTGAACCGGTGCGCTCACGGATCGACATCGGTCGACCCAAGGTGCTGGTCACTACCCAGTTGCTTTACGAAAAGAAGGTGGTGCCACAGCGTGCGGCGTTGCCGTCGCTCGAGCACGTGCTGGTGGTGTCCGAGGCCGGCCAGCCGGCGACTTTCCCTGGAACACGCGACTTCCACGAACTGATGGAGCAGGCGAGCGACCAATTCATCATCGAGCCGACCGATCCCGAAGACATGGCGTTGCTCCACTTCACCAGCGGAACAACCGGCAAGCCGAAGGGGGCCGTGCACGTGCACGCCGCTGTCGTGGCGCATCACATCACCGGCAAGCTGGCGTTGGATCTGCACCCGGACGACATCTTCTGGTGCACCGCCGATCCCGGCTGGGTGACCGGCACCTCCTACGGCATCATCGCGCCGCTGACCAATGGTGTGACCGCGATCGTCGACGAAGCCGACTTCGAGATGGAGCGCTGGTATCACATCCTGGAGGAGCAACGGGTCACCGTCTGGTACACCGCGCCCACGGCGATCCGCATGCTGATGAAAGCCGGTGTCGAGCCGGCGCGGCGCTACGACCTGCGCGCGCTGCGTTTCCTTGCCAGCGTCGGAGAGCCGCTCAACCCGGAAGGCGTGCTCTTCGGCGTGGAGGCCTTCGGGCTGCCGTTCCACGACAACTGGTGGCAGACGGAAACCGGCGGCATTATGATCGCAAACTTTGCCGCCATGGACATCCGACCGGGCTCCATGGGCCGGCCACTGCCCGGCATCGAGGCGGCGGTCGTACAGCGGCGCAAGGACGGCGGCGTCGACTTGATCGAGGAGCCCGACGTGCAGGGCGAGCTGGCGCTCCGGCCCGGATGGCCATCAATGTTCCGTGCCTACCTGAACGAGCCCGAGCGCTATCAAAAGTGTTTTGTGAGCGGCTTCTATCTCACCGGCGATCTCGCGCGCCGCGACCGCGACGGGTACTTTTGGTTCGTCGGGCGCGCCGATGACGTGATCAAGACCTCGGGCCACCTGGTGGGCCCCTTCGAGGTGGAAAGTGTGCTGCTGTCCCACCCTGCGGTTGCCGAGGCGGGAGTGATTGGCAAGCCCGACCCGGTTGCGTTGGAAGTGATCAAGGCCTTCGTGTCCTTGAAGCGAGGATACGAGCCGACCCCGGAGCTGCAGCGCGAGCTGTTGGCACTGGCACGTACGCGGCTGGGCGCCGTGGTCGCGCCCAAGGAGATCGAGTTCCGCGCGAGCTTGCCACGCACGCGCAGCGGCAAAATCATGCGCCGTCTCCTGAAGGCGCGCGAGCTGGGGCTGCCGGAAGGAGACATCTCGACTCTGGAGGACTGAGCATCGGTGAGCCCGGAGAGAGCAACGGAAAATGCGAAACAGGAAACAGGAAACCGGAAACCGGAGGCCGGCGAATGGTGGAAGGCCTGGCCGCCTTTCATTGGCCAGTTTCGAATTTCCTGTTTTCGGTTTCCTGTTTTCCATTTTCGTTCTCCGTCTCGATCCCGTACGTCATGACCCAGCCTAACCAATACGCACTCACGCGCGCGCACGCCGTCCTGCTGTTGCGCGAGATGCTGCGCATCCGGCGCTTCGAGGAGAAGACGGTTGAGTTGTACACCGTCGGCAAGATTCGTGGGTTCCTGCACCTCTACATCGGTGAAGAGGCTGTTGCCGTTGGTGCGATGCAGGCACTGCGTGCGGAAGACTCCATCGTCGCGACCTACCGTGAGCATGGTCAGGCGCTGGCGCGCGGCATTCCCGCCGGCGCCCTGATGGCCGAGTTGTACGGCAAGGCCAACGGCTGCAGCCGCGGACGCGGCGGCTCGATGCACTTCTTCGACGTGTCGCGGCACTTCTACGGCGGCTACGCCATCGTCGGCGGCGGTCTGCCCATCGCCCTCGGTTTGGCGCTGGCCGACAAGATGCAGGGCCGCGTTGCGATCACGGCGTGCTTCTTCGGTGATGGAGCGCTTGCGGAAGGGGAATTCCACGAGTCGCTCAACCTCGCCGCATTGTGGAAGCTGCCGGTGCTCTTTTTCTGCGAGAACAACTTTTACGCGATGGGAACCGCACTCGCCCGCCATCAGTCGCAGACCGATATACCACGCAAGGCCGATGCCTATGCGATCCCTGCCGCCGCCGTCGATGGCATGGACGTGGTGGCCGTTGAGACCGCCACGCGAAAGGCCGCGGCCTACGTGCGCGGCGGCGCCGGACCATTCCTGCTCGAGGCGCGTACGTATCGCTTCCGTGCCCACTCGATGTACGACCCGGAGCTGTATCGCAGCAAAGAGGAGGTGGAGGAGTGGAAGAAGCGTGATCCCATCACGACGTTCATCGACACGCTACGTCAGCAGGGGTTGGCAACCGATGCCGATCTCACGGCGCTGGAAAAGTCCGTTGCGGCGGAGGTCACTGAGGCTGTTGCTGCGGCTGAGAGGGGGCCTTGGGAACCCGTCGAAGACCTGCTGAGCGATGTCTACACGCCAACGGAGCCGGCCTCATGAAGACGACCTATCGCGAAGCCGTGTGCGCAGCGTTGCGGGCGGCGATCGCCGACGATCCGCGCGTCTTCCTGATGGGCGAGGACGTGGGTCGCTATGGCGGGGCCTATGCCTGCAGCAAGGGGCTGCTGGCGGAGTTCGGCCCGGAACGCGTGCGCGACACCCCATTGTCGGAGTCGACGTTCCTCGGCGCCGGGATCGGCGCGGCGATCGGCGGGATGCGGCCGATCGTGGAGATCATGACCGTGAACTTCAGTCTTCTGGCGCTCGATCAGGTGGTGAACAACGCCGCCACGCTGCGGCACATGTCCGGCGGGCAGTTCAGCATCCCGCTGGTCGTGCGCATGGCCACCGGCGGCGGCCGCCAACTGGCGGCGCAGCATTCGCACAGTCTGGAGGGCTGGTACGCGCACATCCCCGGGATCAGAGTGCTGACCCCGGCGACGGTTGCCGACGCGCGCTGGATGCTGCCGGCGGCGCTGCGCGAACCGGATCCGGTGTTCATCTTCGAGCATGCGCTGTTGTATCCGATGGAAGGAGAGCTCGACGACAGCGCCGGTCCCGCGGACATCAGCCATGCAATCGTTCGGCGTCAGGGCCGCGATGTGAGCCTGCTCACCTTCGGCGGCTCACTCTGGAAGGCGTTGGGGGCGGCCGATCAGCTGGCCCATGACGGCATCGAGGCGGAGGTGATCGATGTCCGCGTCCTGCGCCCGCTGGACGTCGAGAGCCTGCTCGCCTCGGTACGCAAGACGCATCGCGCCGTGGTCGTCGACGAAGCCTGGCGCACCGGCAGCTTTGCCGCAGAAATCAGCGCCCAGATCATGGAGGGCGCGTTCTACGAGCTCGACGCGCCGGTCGCGCGGGTGTGCAGCGCAGAGGTGCCGATGCCATACGCGAAGCATCTGGAAGATGCGGCGCTGCCGCAGATCGGCGCCATTGTGGCGGCAGCGCGGGGGATGTGGCAGCGGCACACCTACTGAGTCTCGGATGGTATGGTGACACACGCCCAACAGCCGCTACGAACGGGATTTCGTGACAAAGTTTTGGTGCTCAATGTGTGAGCTTCAAATGAACACTCCAATGACATGACAGCCGGCCAGATTCATGTCGGCACATCAGGGTGGCACTACGACCACTGGGTCGGTCCCTTCTATCCAGAGGGCCTGAGCAGCGCTGACTTCCTTGCCTACTATGTGCAACACTTCCGCAGCGTGGAGTTGAACAGCACCTTCTACCATCTGCCGAAACCCGCGACGGTCGCTGCGTGGTCCGAGCGCACGCCTGCCGACTTCGTGTTCACGTGCAAGGCGAGCCGCTACATCACACATATGAAGAAGCTGAAGGATCCGCAGGCCAGCATCGCGCGCTTCTTCGAGGTGATCGCCGCGCTGCGCGGCAAGTTGGGCGCGATCGTCTTCCAGCTGCCGCCGCGCTGGCACGTCGATCTGCCGCGCCTGCAGGCGTTCCTTGCGGCATTGCCGGACGGCTATCGTTACGCCTTCGAGTTTCGCGACGAGAGCTGGTTCGGCACTCCAACGTACGAGGCGCTGGCGCGGTGCAACGCCGCCTTCTGCATCTACGATCTGGCACGCCATCTGTCGCCGCTGGAGGTCACAGCAAACTTCGTGTACGTGCGGCTGCATGGTCCCGACGGGCCGTACTGCGGCGAGTACGGTCAGCGTGCGCTGCGCGGTTGGGCCCGACGCTGTCGCACGTGGGCGGGGCAGGGGCGCGACGTCTTCTTCTACTTCGACAACGACGAGGCCGGTTACGCAGCCAGCGATGCCCTGCGCTTGTGCCGGATGCTGGAGCTTCCATCAGATGGCTGAGTTCGTGATGCCGATTCTCGGCGCCGACATGAGCGCCGGGACGCTGGTCGAGTGGCGCAAGCAGGCCGGTGACCGTGTCAAGCGCGGCGACATTATCGCCGAGGTGGAGACCGAGAAGGGCCTGATCGAGGTCGAGATCTTCGTTGACGGGGTCGTGGAGCGCCTGCTGATCGAGGCGGGTGCGCAGGTGCCGGTGGGTACGGTGCTCGCGCTCATCCGTGAAGAGGGCGCACCGCCGGCGGTTGCGGAGAAGATCGTGAGCGTGCATCCCGAAGCCGGACCCACACGGCTGCCAGCTGGTGTGGGGCCACAGGCCCCACTGCCGCCGCCGCAGGTTGGCGGTCCGCGGGTGCGCATTTCGCCGGCGGCGCGCAAGCTGGCCGCCGAGCTGGGGATCGATCCGGCGTCGGTACGCGGTACGGGCCCCGACGGAGCCGTCACGCGCGAAGACATCGAGCATGCGGCGGCAGAACGCACCGCGCCACCCGCCGCGGCTGCAGCCGATCGTTGGGCGCGCTTGCGCCAAACCGTCGCAGCAGCCATGACGCGCTCGAAACGCGAGATTCCGCACTACTACCTCAGCACCACGGTGGATATGCAGCGGACGATGACGTGGCTTGCCGAGACGAATGCGCAGCGGCCGGTCACCGAGCGGCTGATCCACGGCGTGCTGTTCATCAAGGCCGTCGCCCTGGCGCTGCGCCAGATCCCTGAGCTGAACGCCTGGTACGTCGATGGGCGCGCCGTGCAGAAGAGCGCGATTCACGTCGGCGTCGCGATCGCACTGCGCCAGGGTGGCTTGGTGGCCCCGGCGCTACACGATGCGGATCGGCAGAGCGTGGACGAGTTGATGCGCAACTTCCGCGACCTCGTGCAGCGGGCGCGCGCCGGCTCGTTGCGCAGTTCGGAGCTGTCCGATCCCACCATCACGGTGACCAGCATCGGCGAACAGGGCGTCGAGAGCGTCTTCGCGATCATCTATCCGCCACAGGCGGCGATCGTCGGGTTTGGAAAGATCGTCGAGCGACCGTGGTCGGTGGATGGGCAGATTGTGTCGCGGCAGGTGGTGACTGCAACGCTGTCGGGCGACCATCGCGTCACCGACGGGCATCGCGGCGCGCTGTTCCTTACTGCGGTCGAACGCCTCCTACAGGAGCCGGCGCGCCTATGACCCGCGACGAGATCCGCGCCACGGTCCTGCGCCTCCTCGGCAATGTGGCTCCGGAGGCGGACCTCACGCACCTCGAGCCCGACGTCAGTGTCCGCGATCAACTGGACATCGACTCGATGGACTTCCTCAACTTCGTGATTGCGCTGCACGACACCCTGCACGTCGACATTCCGGAGGCCGACTACGCGAAGGTCGCGGCGCTCGACGACTGCGTGGCGTATCTCGAGGCGCGCCTGCAGGCGAAGTAGTCAGTCCTTTGCATCAGATCGAGAACGTCTTGCTCCAGGCGGCGTGACCGCCCGAGATCCATTGCATCCTGGTCCGCCCAGTTGATGATCTCCGCTATCCGTTGGCGTACGTCTCCCGCCTTTGCCGGCGGCCACTGGCGCAGCTTTGCATCCAAGCGCTCTGCTCAGGCATCCATCGTGCGCGGTCTCCTGCCTTGACCCTGATGTGACAAAAGGTCCTCGCGCCAAGACGCCAAGCCGCCAAGAAAATCAGGGCCAGAATGCTTGGCCATCAGCCCAACGAAACCTCATTGACCGTGAATTTGAGGACCGTAGACTATTACGTTGCTCAGATGCTCCCTTTACGGCTTTGCGCCTTTGCGCGAGCTTTTCTGGCCGCTCAAATGCTGCTGGAAGCGCGACAACGAAATGACGAAACGGGCCTTTTCGCCAGAATTTTGCCATCCGACTTTCGTCGTATGGCCCCTTGGGGAGCCGTCGAACGGCGAGGCACCCCCCTTGCTCATGTCAGTGTGAAACGCCATGGCACTCTCCACCTGTGCAGCGCGTCGGCTCCACTCGTGCCCCCCAGTTCCGGTCGGCGCCGCGAACTCCAGCAGCCTCCGCAATCAGCACGGCAGCACCTTAGTGGAGTCGCTGGTCGCAATCAGCCTGTTCGCTTTGGCGGTGGCCGCGATCGGCGACCTGATGACGCGCGAGATCCAGCTGGAACGCACAAACGGCACCACCACCACCGCAGTCTGCCTGGCTGAAAGCGAGCTCGAGGACATGCACGCCCTGGGCTACGACGCGATCGCCAGCCATTCTTCAACCAAGACTGTCGAGGGCGCTACGTACACGGTGCAGACGACGGTTGTCACCGACTCCCCCGAGCAGTTTATGAAGAGCGTGACGACCAATGTGGCGTGGACAGAGGCCAGAGGTCCACAGAGCTACACGGTGGACGCCATCTTCAGCACCGCGGCTATCGATAATCGGGTGCGTGACAAAGGAGACTCGGACTACAACGACTAAGCCGTGTCTGGCAGATGCCTGACACGCCGCTGATCCGCCAACTGCTCAAAGCTCCCCGGGCGCCTGCACGCGTCGTGCTGGGCATCGCTATTTCTGGCGCGAAGGATTTTTGGATCTTTTGAACCGCCCGCATCAGAGATCCCTTGCCGAGGAAAGGCGGAATTACCCTCCGGCATCACACCAGCGGCGGCAAGCCTCCGCCTCGGGCGCGATTGCCCTTCGTTCCCGTTCGTAGAAACACCCGATCCTGAAATTCCGAACGATACCTTGACACAGCGGGCGCCGATCGTCTATTTGTTCGGCGACCTCGGTAGTTCGCCTAATGAAATTAGGACAAACAGAAAGCGAATACGACGACATCGACCTGCACATCCTGGCGCTGCTGCAGGAGAACTGTGAGCTGCCGCTGGCCAAGATCGGCGAGAAGGTGGGCCTGTCGGCACCCTCGGTGATCGAGCGCATCAAGAAGCTCGACGACAACAAGGTCATCATCGGCTACCGGGCCATCCTCGACGCCCGGCGGGTTGGGTTGGACGTCACCGCCTTCATCGGCGTGGTCATCAGCCATCCGAAGCTGATCGGTGAGTTCGAGCAGGAGATCGCCCAACTCGAAGGCGTGCTCGAATGCCATCACGTCACCGGCCAGCACACGTTGCTGCTCAAGGCG
>DATKMS010000251.1:0-10747 GCA_035541735.1 Candidatus Margulisiibacteriota bacterium | reverse complement strand
CGGCTGCGGCGATCTGGTCATTGACGCACGATACGTAGTCAGCGTGCGCCGAGACGGACTCATAGGAGTAGTCGACGCACTGGCAGGCATTCTCCACGGCCAGCCGCGTCGCGGCGATCTGCGCCCCGTCGTTGGCGACCTGCGGATCGCTGCCGGTCAGGCAGGTCTTCCTGCCGGCGCGCGCCGGCGCGGCGCGCAACACACGATGCTGGCAACGCACATGAACGCCCAACCCAGTGTGTGCGCCTGCCGGCGCAGCTTATCTGCAGTCATGGAATCCCCCCTGTTATTCCCAGCAGAACGCACCGGTTGGAGCCGGCGTGCCCTCACGCCGCGTCCGCCGGCTCAGCGCCCCACGCAACCGCTTGCGGCGCCGAGTAGTCAGTTGTGAGTGAGTGAGTGAGTGAGTGGAAGAATCAGGCCAACCGCCAGGTAGAGGCTGCCGGCGTTACCCGTGTTCCGTGCGCGAGTCCACCCGCGGTTCACGGGCAACATTACTACTGCAACCGCGGCGAGTTTTTCAATACGTAGAGTTACGGATGGTCGGGCGTTATCCGCGTAGGGGCTCGCCAGCACACTGTGTGGGCGGGATCATCGCCCGTTGCGGGCAAACGGCGGGGCGGCCAACACGGCCTCGGCCTCGCGGACGATGTCCCCGAGCACTTCGCCGGCGGGCTTGATCTGGCGAATCAGTCCCATTCCCTGACCCGCCGGCATGAAGCTGCGGTCGGGATCGGCGCCGCGGCCGATGCCCATGTAGTCCATCACGCCCTCTTGGACAGAGACGCCGACCTGCATTGGGAAGGGCTGGATCTGGTCGGTCTTGCGCTCCCAGCCCTCGTTGTAGCGGTTGCGGATGGTGCGGGCCGGTTTGCCGGTGTAGCAGCGGGTGCGGATCGTATCGGCGTCACCGCTGCCGAGAATCGCCTGACGATATTGGGGTGCCGCTTGCGCCTCAGGGGTGGCGACGAAGCGCGTTCCGACAACGATGCCCTGCGCCCCGAGCGCCAGCGCCGCGACGAGGCCGCGGCCGTCGGCAATGCCGCCGGCGGCCAACACCGGAATCTTCACCGCATCGACGACCTGCGGCACCAGCGCCAACCCACCGATCTCACCGGTGTGCCCGCCGGCTTCCGTGCCTTGTGCCGCGACGACATCGGCGCCGGCCTGCTCCGACTTGATGGCGTGGCGCACCTTGCCGATCATCACGATGACGATCATGCCGCGCGCGTGCATCTCGACGATGAACTCGCGCGGCACCGCCAAGCCGGCGACGAAGATCTTGATGCCCTCGTCGAAGACGACCTGCATTTGCGGCCGGATCATGTCGGGGATGGGTGCGAGCAAGTCGACCGCGAAGGGCTTGTCGGTCAGCGCCCGCGTCTGGTGAATCTCTTGGCGCAACCCCGCGGCATCGAGAGTGGCGCCGCCGATGACGCCGAGTCCGCCGGCGTTGGAGACGGCGGCCACCAACTTGTGCATCGACACACCGCCCATGCCTGCCAGCACGATCGGGTACTCGATGCCGAGGAGGTCACAGAGAGGAGTGTGGAGCATGAAGGAAGAGTCGGGTCATTGAATCATTGAGTCAATAACCCAGTGACTCAATGACCCCAGTGGATCGCGGCTTACTTGGCGCGCGCGAGCTCGTCGTCGATCACACTCTTGAAGTTCTCATATGGTTGGGCGCCGCTGATCAAGCGGCCATTGATGAAGAAGGCGGGGGTGCCGTTCACGCCCACGGCCTGCCCTTCGGCCATGTCGGCCTTCACCTTGTCGAGCGTCTTCTTGTTGTCGAAGCAATCGTCGAACTTCGCCATGTCGATCTTGGTGCCCTGCAGTCCCTCGTGCACCTTGTCTTTGATGTTCTGGGGGTTGATGTCCTTCTGGTTCGAGAACAGGAAATTGTACAGCTTCCAATACGCGTCGGCGTTCTGCTCTCCGGCGCACTCGACCGCCACCGCCGCCGGCTCAGCCCAGGGGTGGAAGCTCAGCGGGAATTGCTTGTGGTAGAAGCGCACCTTGTCGCCGTACTCCTTGAGCACCTGCGTGTCCATCGTCGTGTACGCGCGCGAACAGAAGGGGCACTGGAAGTCGGAGTACTCCACAATCACCACCTTGGCATCCTTCGGGCCTTTGCCGGGGTCGCCCTTCAAGGAAATCTTCTCCATCACCTTCTTGAACGGATCGACCGACAGGTCTTCGACCTCTCCAAACACAGCGTACTTGCCGTCGTCGGAGATGATGAAGCCAACCGCGCGGCCGGCGACGCTGATGGTCCCCTGCTTGGCCCCCTTGATCTTTGAGGGCTGGAGGTCCTTCACTTCGACCTGGGCGGCCGGCGGAACGTTCGCTTTGCGGCGGTAGTAGTCGACGACCTTCTTGCTGACGTCGTCATCGGCGCGCGCCGCCGCACTCAGCAGCCAGCCGCAGCACACGACGAGTGCAAAAAACCCCAACCAGATGGAACCGTATCGCTTCATACCCTTCCTCTCTTTCTGAAGACCGGAATGGCGAGTGTGTTATCACGCGCCCGTGTGCGACTCAACTCACCGCCGACCCGCGAGCGGGGCGCGTGAAATCGGCCAAGGGCCGAGGGGACGGGGCCTTGACAACCGGGCCTTCCGGCGCCCAAAGTACAGACCTCAAACGACGCACGCGCGGCCGCCAGCAGCCGCGATGACACACAGTAACGAAGACGAAGGAGGACTATCATGTCGCTGCGCATCAATGACGAAGCCCCGAATTTCACCGCCGAAACGACGCAAGGCACGATCAATTTCCATCAGTGGATCGGAGACGGTTGGGCGATCCTGTTCTCCCATCCGAAAGATTTCACTCCGGTGTGCACCACGGAGCTGGGCTACATGGCCGGACTGGAGCCGGAATTCAAGAAGCGCAACTGCAAGATCATCGGCCTGAGCGTCGACCCGGCCACCAGTCACAGCAAATGGGCCGGGGACATCGAGGAAACGCAAGGGCACAAAGTGAACTATCCATTGATTGGTGATCCGGAACTGAAGGTGGCCAAGCTCTACGACATGCTGCCGGCCGATGCCGGTGCGACGTCGGAAGGCCGGACCGCCGCCACCAACGCCACGGTGCGCACCGTGTTCGTGATCGGTCCGGACAAGAAGATCAAGCTGATGCTCTCGTACCCGATGAGCACCGGTCGCAACTTCGACGAAGTGCTGCGCGTGCTCGATTCGATCCAACTCACCGCCAAGCACCAGGTGGCCACCCCGGTGAACTGGAAGCCGGGCGAGGACGTCATCATCGTGCCCGCGGTGTCGGACGAGGATGCGAAGAAGAAATTCCCCGGCGGCTGGAAGGCAATCAAACCCTACCTCCGCATTGTGCCGCAGCCGAAGTGACACGGCGGGTGTGGCTGCCGCGACGCCGGCAACGCTAGCGCGGCAGGATGTGCGAACCCATCGCTCCCTGCCAGCCGATCTAGAGACCGCAAACCATGGACGTCGGCATCGAGTTGGTCGGCGCGAATGTCGTGCAGCACAAAGCGCACCGGTGTCCCGTTGGCACCCGTCAACTATTGTGCGCGTCGCGGCGCTCTTATGGGGTGGAGCACGGATTGATCCAGCGCAGGCCCGGGAAGCGGGCGAAGTCGGCATCGGTTGAATGCAGGACATAGCCGCGCTCGATGGCGAGGGTGGCGAGATGAGCATCGGTCGTCAGGTTGCCGGCTGTCCCGAGCCTCGACAGGGCCTCCCGCAGCTTGCCGAAGTGCCTGTCGGACGGATGCGGAATATGCACGTGCGGTAGCTCGATCCACGAGCCAATGCGCTCAAGGACGTCGTCGACCGCGAGCGGCCGCAGAAGAATTCTCCGATGTGTGGCGATGCGCACGAAGCCGAGGATGGTCACCCAGGCCAGGCCGATCCCCTCCGAACCCGCCAGGCAAGCATCCCACCACCGCCGGGCTTTGGCGTGAACCGGTGAATCGGAGTTATGAGCGTGTACGAGAACGTTTACGTCGGGAAGAATCACCAGCCTGCCTCTGCCACTTCTCTGCCGCCGCCTCGACCTCCAACTCGTCCGCGAGTTGGTTGAGCTTGTCCAGATCGACGCCCGGTTTGAAGCCGAAGGAATGGGGAATCACGCGCGGGGCGGGACCGCGGCGGCGCCTTGCGGATTCTCCCAGGCCGGCGCGGATCGTTCGGTTGACGACCTCCTTGAACGACACACCGGCCTCGCGGGCTCGCTGTTCGAGAATCCCGGCGAGATCGTCATCGAGGGTCAGCGTCGTGCGCACGTTGGTGACATAGGCAGCATCCATCATGATGTCAAGACATCACGGCCGCAGCATACGCAACCACGCCCGCAGCTGCCCTCCTTGCACGAGACGAGCTGCAGCGCCCGGGCAAGATGAGAAGACGGCGGAGGTGGAGACGATCCGGGTGAGCGACGAGCTGAACGTCGACATCGCACCCGACGGAACCGTCTATGGCATCGAGTTGCTCAACGCGAACGAGCAGCTCCAGGCGGGAGACGCGGGTGCCCTCGTGGTGGTGATCGAAGCGCGCGGCGACCGCCAGGAGATCCCGCTGACCAAGTAACGGCGTCGGGCGCCGTAGGCGCGACAGCCGGGCGTGGAGTGTCCAGGTGCCCTCCGCTCAACGATCGAGACCGGATTCATCGCTCGCTCTCGATCCGATTCATCCGTCTTCGCGCTCTCCTCATTCTCCACTGTCTGACCACGACCGCTGGCACGAGCAGCCACCACGCCGCACCGGTCAAGCCGGTCGCGGTCCAGTTGGCGCCGCTATTCGTACTCCGAAACACCGCACCCCCGGCTGCCGCGTAGAGCGTGCTCGGGGTGTGCGGGTCGATGGCCAGCGCGGCCACCCCGGTGCCCGGCAAGCCGGTGTTAACCACGCTCCAGGTGGCGCCGCTGTTGATGCCTTGGAAGACACCAATACTGGTCCCTGCGTAGAGCGTGCTCGGCGTGTGCGGGTCGATGACCAAGGCGTTGACGTGACCCCCATACGGGCCGTGACTCGTCCACACGTTGACGCCGCCGTACGCGACACTCGCGATGGCCAATAGGGAGATAATGACCAGTGGACCGATGCACTTCATGGAAAGCACCTCCCTCCGGACTGACCTGGCAAGGCAGGAACTAAAGCGGATCACTGTCCTCGGCATCGACGCGAGCCCACGGGTGAGCACAGCCCACCATCTCGGTTCTAGGTCCGCACTGCCTACCCCACGCACTTGAAACGCTGACCTTGCGGCTTCGTGTGTCATGCCTGACCGCGTTATCGCGCATACCCCGCGCCGGCTGCTGGGCGAGCGCTGGTCGTCAAGCAGCAGGCTTGCGGTTCCGGGTCCGCCGGTAGTACGTTACGGCTATGCAAGTGGAATTGAGCGAACGGGCGCAGCGTGTCCTGCGGAAGCTGCAGCCGACGACCGACCTGGCCGGCTCCATCGAGGCGGTGGCACTCGATGCGTTGCGCATGCGCCTGCGCGACGTGGCGGAGCAGCTCAGCGCCTTTGAAGCGCGTCACGGCCGGGCGTTCGAGCAGTTCGCCGCCGATTGGAACGCCGGCCGCATCGCCGACCGTTCCTCGCATCGCGCCGAACGCGACTTCATGGAATGGGAGGCCCTGGCCATGGAGCGTCAGGAGATTCTCGAGCTGATCCGCGAGCTGGCGCCGCCGGCCGATGCCGCTTCCTGATGACCGCGACGCGTTCGAGGCCGCCGTCCGGGCGGCGGTAGCGGCGGTCCTTCCGTCCGCGACGGTAGGGGTGGTGGACCGCACGCTTGTTGTGATCAAACTGCGCGTCGATCTGGATGCGGAGCGATTCATCGATGTCTTCTTCAACTCACGAAATCGCCGTGTTGACCTGAGTCTCATCGAAGGCGGAGGGCGAGCCTTCGGCTACGACAATCTCGGCGACTGGCACTGTCACCCGCCCGAAGCACCGGGCCGGCACGTTGCCTGCGGCGAGCCCGCTATCGAAGACTTCATCCGCACCGCAGTGACCCTGAGCCCGAAAACGTGAGCCGCCAAGCGCCAGGACGCGCCTGCGGACGAGCAGGCCAAGCGGCAGCAGCACACAGATGAATGGCCAGCTGCGGCTTGTCTCTCCGGGCGCCATCGTGCACCCGCCACCACCGCCGCCTCCAGCCGTTGACGTTGCCGTGGGCGTGTTTGTCGGGGTTTGGCTCGGCGTCCGTGTTGGGCTCTTCGTTGGCGAGGGTGTCGGAGTTGTGGTGACTGTCGCGGACGGAAGCGGGCTGCGGGTCGCCGTCGGCGTCCATGTCGGTGTCGGGCTTGCAGTTGGCGGTGGTGTCGGAGTTGCAGATGGAACCGGAGCGAGCGTTGCCGTCGGCGTCGCGGTTGGGGTGGGGGTAGTGGTTGCCGTTGGAACGCCCGGGCCGGACGCGTTGTACTCGTAAGCGCCGATCGAGCAGTTGGCATAGCTTACTCCCGGACGCACGTAGCCCCGCTGGTCGAGGTTGTTCACGGGCGGGGCGGTACAAATTGTCTCATCGCCAGCGTTGATGGCCGGGCTGCCGGACTCAAGCGCGATGGTTTGAGTAGGCCCCCCATTGCCTGCCAGACCAGCCGAGTCAAGCAGTGGGTCAACGACGGGACCAACGCCGCACGTCCCATCGGAGTCGAGGTTGTGCCCGCCATCGGTGATCGTGCCGGCGCAATTGCCGCCCGAGGTGCTGTTGGCGACAAGGGTGTTCGTGAGCGTTGCCGAGCAGGGGGCGCTGCCGGTGTCACCACAAGCGGCCGTGTTGTCAATGGCCCCGCCAGCGCGGGTGGCGCTATTACCGGAGAAGGTGCTGTTGGTCACGGTGAGACTGCCGGCGTTCGCGATCGCGCCACCGTCGCTGCCGACGCAGGCGGGGATCGGGACGAAGTGGCAAGGGGCGCTGTTGCCGGAGAAGGTGCTATTGGTGACGGTGAGCGTGCCGCCGCTGTAGATGGCGCCGCCGGCGCCGCCCTCGCCTTTGCCGGTGTTGCCGGCGAAGGTGCTACCGGCCACGGTGAGGGTGCCACTGTTGCAAATGGCGCCGCCGCGGCTGCCGGTGGCGCTGTTGCCGGCAAGGGTACTGTTGCTCATGTCGAGTGTGCCGTTGGTCCAGATGGCGCCGCCGCCGGAGAACCCGCTCGCGCTATTGCCGGCGAAGGTGCTGCTGGTGACAGTGACTGTCCCGTCGCCTTCGCCCGCGATCGCGCCTCCGCCGCCATGCGCGCTGTTGCCGGAAAAGCTGCTGTTGCTCACTGTCAGCGGGCCGTAGTCGTCGATGCCGCCGCCGTCGCGCGCGCTATTGCCGGAGAAGCTGCTGGTGGTCACCGTCAGCGTGCCGAGGTTCCAAACGCCGCCGCCGTCGGCCGGCGCGCTATTGTCGGAGAAGGTGCTGTCAGTCACCGTCAGCGCGCCGACGTTCCAGATGCCGCCGCCGTTGCCGCCGCCGTCGAAAAGGGTCGCGCTATTGCCCGAGAAGGTGCTGTTCGTCACCGTCAGCGTGCCTTCGCTCCTGATGCCACCGCCGTCAGGCGCGCTGCCATTGGCGATGGTCAGGTTCTGGACCGTGAACGTGACGCCAGCGTTCACCGAGAAGACGCCCACGCTGTTGCCGCCGCTGATGGTGATCTGACTCCCGCCGTCGATGGTGGTGTCGGCGCCAATGGTCTTGGTGCTGGTGACGGTTATTGTCACCGGGCTGGGGCCGCAGTCGAAGGTCAGCGTGCCGTTGAAACCCGCACCGCCGGGGAGGCAGGCATCCAGCGCCGACTCGGTGCAGCTCACACTCGTGCCGGTGCCGACGGCACACGTCAACTCGATAGAAAATACGCCATCACCAGTCCCGGCGTAGAGTGTGCTCGGCCTGTGCGGGTCGATGGCCAGCGCGTCGACGTTGAGAACATTTCCGCTCAGGCCGGCGTTGATCGGGGTCCAGCTGGCGCCGCTGTCGGTGCTCTGGTAGACCCCGCCGGAATAGCCGCAGCTGCCGGTGCCCCCGGCGTAGAGTGTCCTCGGGTTGCTAGGGTCGAAGGCCAGCGCCTGGACCAAGGCGTTGATCGGTCCCGTAGCGCTCCAGCTGCCACCGCGGTCGGTGCTTTGGAAGAACTCGCCCCCGCATCCGATATCACTGCCGTGAGCGATCTCGGTGTAGAGCCTACTCGGGGTATGGGGGTCGATGGCCAGCACAGGGACGCCCGTGGCAACGTAAATGGTCAAGCCGTTGTTGACCGCACTCCAGCTGGCGCCGCTGTTGCTGCTCCGAAAGACCCCGCCGCCGGTCCCGGTGTAAAGCGTGCCCGGGGTGAATGCGTCGATGGTCAGGGCCTGGACGACGGTGTTGGTCAAGCCCGTGTTGACAGCGGTCCAATCAGTGCCGCTGTTGGTGCTCCGAAAGACCCCGCCGCCATAGCTCCCGGCGTAAAGCGTGCTCGAGGTGAGCGGATCAAATGTCGGCACACCCGGGAAATTGGTCTCATTCCACGTGCCGCCACTGTTGGTACTCCGAAAGACCCCGCCGCCGGTCCCGGCGTAAAGCGTGCTCGGGGTGAGTGGGTCGATGGCCAGCGCTTGGACGACCGTGTTGGTTAGGCCGGTGTTGACAGCGGTCCAATCAGTGCCGCCGCTGGTGCTCCGAAAGACCCCAGCACCATAGGTTCCGGCGTAAAGGGTGCTCGGCATGATCGGGTCGATGCCCAACGCCTGGACGATTTCGCCAAAGGGGCCGTGAGTCGTCCACACGTTGACGCCGGCCCGCGCCGCGTGCGCGTTGGCGATCAGAGAGGCGGCAAAGGTGAATGCGGCGAACCTCAACATGACCGACGCCCAGCTCCGCGTTGATGGTGGTGGGCCCGAATCCTTCGATAATGTCATGGCTGCTCCCCCTCTCCAGGTCTCTCAGCCCAAGCGTCGTCCGTACTTTCACGCCTCACTCCGCCGGCAGCCGGAACTGCGATAGGAACTCCCCGGCCGTCCGGGCGACGTCGAGGTCGGGATTGAAGTAGAGAACATGCCCCGGCGCGGCGGACACCTGGTTCGATGCTGGTCCTTTGTCGCTCCTGGCACGGCCATGACCCGCCTCCGGTCCAACAGTCAGCAACGCAGCACAAAGCGCACCGGTTCCGGCCGGTAGCCGTGTCACTGGCGATCTGGTTTCATCACCGCGCGTGCGGTTCGCCGAATCGGGAATCTTCCGAATGTTAAGAGGAGGTGGTTGCACTCCACTTTCCGACGAGAGCGGTAAAGATGATCTGCATCATTAAACTTGACGTCGTCAACTATCGTATCCGGTCGTATATTGTGCATTGCGCATCGAATGGAGCGGTCTCGCCCTGGCGCTCACCATCAATCCGGAGCCAGTGGCGGCCGGTGGACTGTCATCCCGAAGGGATGCCGGCTAATGGCTCTTAACCCTCCGGGTTCGGGCGGTGCGGCGTGAGGGCACGCCGACTCCAGAAAAGCGCGTTAGCGGGCCACTTGCCGCTTGACGAACTGTTTGCCGGCACCCTATACGATTGACATGCGTGTTCCCCTCCAGCGGGCGTTTCCACACCGCTGGCGTGTTCGTCGAAGGGCGTCCCCAGCCGCCGGAAAGGATTGTATGGTGACGAAGACCTCGGTAATAGCAGCATACCAACGTGGCCCCCGCGGCGCGTGCTTCGTGGCTGCCGCGTGCCTCGCGGTTGCAGGGTGCAGCACGTTCCTCACCGGCTGCGGCGGCGACGACGACAGCTTCCCGCCTCCCAGCTCAGCACCAACAACGGAGGTTGTGTTCAGCCCGGAGGGCAACAACCTGTGGGCGTACACCACCACTCCACCGTTCGCCGCGCAGAAAGTGAACGCCGCCAATCACACCTTCGACGGCTCTCCCAGCAACCCCACCGGGTGGGACATCAATGGCGAGGTCTGCAAATTCACCAAGGACGGCAAGCATTACCTGATCACCGGCGAGGACACGCATCAGCCGAACCCTCCGGCCGGATGGGGCATCTTCGAGTTGACCGGCAGTTCCGTCGGCCACTTCGCAGTCAACCGGATCGGACGGCTAGTGCCCACGTACCAGCCGACCCCGGACGGGCCCGACAACTACGGCTGCGGTGTGCTTTCGGACGGCCGCATCCTCACCACCGACATCGGCAACGAGGCGAGCGGCGCCGCGAACGGCCAGTTGGAAATCTGGTTCCCGCCGTTTGACAGTGATCAGGTGTCCTTCTGCAAGCTCGACTTGCATCTCGCCACCGGACAGGGGATCTACGTCGACAAGGACGACACGGTCTATCTCAACTCCCCACGCAGCGCCTCGGAAGCGGATGCGACCGCGGCCGGCGTATTCAAGTACACCGGCCCGTTCCCGACGTCGGCGGATGCCGCCGGCGGCTGCGGCCAGCTAGACAACCTCGGCTCACCGCTCGCTGATACGGTCCACAAGGAACGAGTCTTGTCCGCCGGCCCCCAGGGGCTGAGCTCGCCGTCGGGCATCACGCGCGGACCGAACGGAGACTTCTTCGTCGCTAGTGTCCTCACCGGCGTGATCAACGAGTACGATTCGAACTGGCATTACGTGCGGACCGTGCTGCATCCGCCGGCGGGCGAGAAGCTCGGTCAACAGCCGTTCTCCACGGGAACGCCGCTCGGTATCACCGTCGGACCGGATGGAACCCTTTACTACGCCGACATCGGTATCGTGGCTGGCGCCTCGGGCATCGGCCCCGGCAACCATACCGGCTCGCTGCGCCGTATCACCTTC
>DATKMS010000250.1:0-25070 GCA_035541735.1 Candidatus Margulisiibacteriota bacterium | reverse complement strand
GAGCGTGGCCTCGGCCACGCGCCGCCAACGCTGCAAGCGCGCTTCCGCTTCGTCGTTGTTCACCTGCGGCGCGTAGACCGCGGCAGGGCACCACGTACCGATGGCGTCGGTGGGGCTGTTTGCGTCACCAACACCAAGGCGTGCCAGTGCAGCGACTCCCATCGCCGTTGCGTGTGGCGACGGGTATACCTCCACCGGAATCTGCAGCAGATCGGCTTGCGTTTGCATGAGCAGGCGCGAGCGCGTCAGGCCTCCGTCGACGCGCAGGCGCGTCAACGGGCGTCCAGCGTCCTGCGCCGCCGCGCGCGCCAGCCACGCCACTTGTGCGGCGATGCCCTCGATGGCCGCGCGGATCAAGTGCGCGCGCTCGGTCGCTAACGACAGCCCGGCGAAGACGCCACGCGCGTTGGGACGCCAGAACGGCGCCGCCAGGCCGGCAAGGCCGGGCACGAACACGACACCGGCACTGTCCGCTACTGGCGCGCCGAGCGCGTCGAGATCTACCGCGTCGCGCACCAGGCCGATGTGCCGCAACCACTCCACCGCCGCCCCGGCGGTGGAGACCTGCCCGTCCAAACAGTACGTGGTTTCTCCGGCGAGCTGCCAGGCCACACAACTGACCAGGCCGGTCGTCGAGCGCAGCGCTCGCGGGCCGACCGTGGCCAGCAGGAAGGCCCCCGTCCCGTACGTGCATTTCGTCTCACCGGCAGCAAAGCAGCCTTGCGCAAACAGCGCGGCTTGCTGATCGACGGCGAGCCCTGCCAGCGGCACGCGCGGCCCAAACGCGTTGGTCTCGCCCACTGGCTCGGCGCATCCGCAGATCGCCGGCAATGCCCCGGCGTCGATCTGAAACAGCTCGCAGGCCTCGGGTGACCATGCCACGGCATCGAGATCGAGGAGCAGTGTGCGCGAGGCGGTGGTGGCATCGGTGACGTACGCGCCGGTCAGACGGTGCAGGAGCCACACATCCGTGGTGGTGCACACACCCTCGCGCGTCACGTGCTCCCGCAGCCAGCGAATCTTTGGCGCCGCGAAGTAGGGATCGAGCGGCAGGCCGGTGAGCGACTGCAACCGCGTGCCATGTGCGGCGAGCCGCTCGCTCACCGACGTCGCACGGCGATCCTGCCACGAGAGGGCCGTCGTAAGCGGCCGACCGCTGGTCCGGTCCCACGCCAGTACGGTCTCACCCTGATTGGCCAGGCCCAGCGCTGCAACCTGGACGCCTGTCTGTGCCAGCACTTGCCGGCCGACTTGCAAGACGGAGTTCCACAGCTCCTCGGGGTCTTGCTCGACACCGCCGTCGCCGGTTGGCCGCGGATGCACCGGCACCTCGGCAGCGCCAAGGATCTCGCCCGCCGGTGACACGACCAGCGCCTTCGTCGACGACGTTCCTTGATCGATGGCGAGGACGTTCATTGGTCCCTTATCGCGAAAGTCTTGAGCAAGGACGGAAGGAAAATGGAAGACCGGAAACAGGAAACCAGAAATTGAAGACAGACCAATTTGCCGGTTTTGCATTTCCTGTTTTCGGTTTCCTGTTTTCCATTCGTTCTCAGTTTGGTTCCGGCTATCCCGGCTGACGATCACCGCGCATCCTTGGCGCGCGCGATGAACGAGCGCAGCTTGGCAAGGTTGCGGGTGCCGTCGGGGTCCTCAATGCCCGTGTGTACGTCGACAGCCCACGGCGACACTGTACGAATGGCCTCGACGACGTTGTCCGGCGTCAATCCGCCCGCGAGGATCACCGGCGTCCGCACGGCGCCGACGATCTGCCGACTGACCATCCAGTCGTGCGTCCTGCCGGTGGCGCCGCCGCGGCCGGTGGTGGGGTCGTAGGTGTCGAGGATGATCGCGTCGACGTGCCGTTCGAGTGCGCGCGCCCTGGTGACCGCCTCCGGTCCAGTGACGTGGACCGCACGGATGAGCTTGAGATGCGGCAGCGCGGCACGGATCAGTCGCAGCTCACCGAGCGGGAAGTCACCGTGCAACTGCAACGCCATCACCCCAAGGTAACGACACAGCTCGATCGCGTCGCGCGCCGTCGACACGTAGGTGATCGCCACACTGACGACAAACGGCGGTAGCTGCGCGATCAGGTCGCGCGCTTTCGCCTCGGTCAGGCCGTCGTGGATCCCGGAGGGCAGACGGACGGTGAAACCGAGCGCATCCGCACCTGCTTCTTCAACAGCCAGCGCCTCCTCGAGACTGGAGACGCCGGCGATCTGCACGCGCGTCACGCGTAGACCTGCAGAATGCACTGAGTCAGAATCGTCGTCACCGGGGTGCGAGTGCGTGCTCAAAGATTTTGTGGCCAGCGGATGACACGCTTGCATGCTAGCATCCAGGGACATCAGAGTGGTAGAGCCGACTCGAGCCGGGCCTGCCGCGAGGGAGGATGAGCAAGTATCGACATACGGCACGCGGGTTGTTTGTCCTGATCACGGCACTCTCGAGCTGCTCTGCGTGGGCAGCATCACCACTTCCCACCAGCACGTGGACCTCCGGCCCAGCATCTTCGTTTACCCCAATACCGTGCATCGGCGACTGCGGCGGCACACGCACCGTGGCGGTGGATGATGTCATCACCCTCGTGAACATCGCCCTCGGCACTGCGCAACCGCCGGCATGCCCGGATGGCGTGCCGAGCGCGGCCGAGGTCAACATCGCGGTGATCATTCAGGCCGTGAACAACGCGCTGAAGGGCTGCCCTGCACCCCCGGCGACGGCAACGCCAACCGCGTCGCCGCGCGGCACATTGGTCATCAACGCCTCGGACGGGGTCGGGATCATCAGCCAAACTCCGGGCGGGCCGATCATCGGCGCGGCGCCGCGAATGCCGGCGCAGTATCGGGTTACGCACCCCGACGAGGTGCGCGTCGAGACGTTCATCAGCGGCCTTGAGGTACCCTGGTCATTGGCGTTCGCCCCCGATGGCCGGCTGTTCATCAGCGAGCGGCCGGGACGCGTTCGCGTCGCCAGCGCCGGCGCGCTCGCTCCGACGCCGTGGGCGACCTTTCAAGTCAGCACCGGCACCAGCGAGGGCGGGTTGATGGGCTTGGTGCTCGACCCCGACTTCGCCGACGATCCGTGGGTCTATGTCTGCTACACCTTCGACGACGCCGGCACACCGGAAAACCGCATCAGCCGCGTGCGCGAAGTCAGCGGGCACGGCGGCAACGAAGAAATCCTGCTCGATCGCTTTCCCGGCGCGGCCATACACGATGGCTGCCGATTGAAGTTCGGGCCGGACGGCAAGCTCTACGCCACCACGGGTGACAGCTTTCAACGCTCACTGGCGCAGGATCTCGGCTCGCTGGCCGGCAAGATCTTGCGGCTGAACCGGGACGGCAGTGTACCGGCCGACAATCCAATCGGTGCCAACTCTCTCATCTACAGCTACGGCCACCGCAACCCGCAGGGCCTGGCTTTCGATCCGCAGAGCGGTGCATTGTTTGAGACCGAGCACGGCCCGTCCGGCGAGGTCGGCTTCGGCAACTACGACGAGGTCAACATCATCGTGGCCGGCGGCAACTATGGTTGGCCCCTTGTCGTTGGCGCGCCCCACCTGGCGGCGTACCACGATCCGCTGCTCGCCTTCCCCGACTTTGCCGTGCCGCCGGCCGGCGCAACCTTTTACACGGCGGCGCGCATTCCGCAGTGGACCGGCAACTTCTTCTTCACGAGTCTGCGTGGCCAGCATTTGCAGCGGGTGGTGCTCGACGCCAGTCGAACGCACGTCGTGGCGATCGAACGGCTCTTCGAGGTGGCGATCTACCAGGGACTTTATGGGCGTCTGCGCGACGTGACGCAAGGACCTGACGATGCGCTCTACTTCACCACCAGCAACCGCGACGGCCGTGGCCTGCCGGCAGCCGACGACGACCGTGTCTTGCGTCTGCTGCCGGCACAGTGATCAGCGGCAGCCCGTCAGCGCCACGTGTACCGCTGCTACGATGTCGTTGACCGTGATCCGCCCATCGTGATCCGCGTCGCCGGCGGGGCAGGTCGTCGGAACGGCGCTGTCGAGTGCAACATCCACCAAGGCGATCACCTCGCTGATCGTCACCATCCCGGAACCGTCGCAATCACCCGCGCAGGACACCGTGGGCGTCGCGGTCGGCGGGAGTGTCGCCGCCGGCGTTTGCGTCGGCGTGGGTGATGGCGTGGGTGTTTGCGTGTCCGTCGGCGTTGCCGAAGGAGTGAAGGTCGGAGTGGGTGTCGACGTCGCGGTTGGCGGGAGGGTCGGCGTAGTCGTCGCCGTATCGCTTGGCGTAGCGGTGGGTGTCGGCGTGCGCGTACTCGTGGCGGTGTACGTCGGCGTTGTTGTCGGCGTCCGGGTGCGCGTCGGGGTTGGCCCGGAGACGTGGATGG
The DNA here is from genome assembly GCA_035541735.1 of Candidatus Margulisiibacteriota bacterium. Lineage (GTDB taxonomy): Bacteria > Desulfobacterota > Binatia > HRBIN30 > HRBIN30 > DATKMS01. The sequence continues at coordinate 20,699 of DATKMS010000250.1, read as the reverse complement.
TCAGCACCTTCGTATGACTGTCGCCCTTGCTGCCCGTGGCTTTGACTTGGAAGAACCCGTCGCCGCCGTACGCCGGGGTGCCCGACAGGACACCATCGGCGCTGAGGTTCAAGCCGGCGAAGCCACCGCCTTCGAGACTCCAGGTGAAGGATCCGCTGCCGCCGGTCGCCGCCAGCTTCAGGCGGTAGGGCACATTCGGAGTTCGGCCCGGAGGAAGCGGGTCGCTGGTCGTGATCGTGGGTGGCTGCGCAGTAGGGTAAATGAAGCTGACGCCATCGAAGTCATCCTCGCGCAGACTGGCACAACGGCCGTCAAAGTGCGCGATGAAGTACATCGTCGCATCCTTCAACGTCGGATCGGGCTCGTTCGGATTCTCGGACGAATGCGCCAGACCGATGGCATGTCCGAGTTCGTGGGTGGCGATCTCGGCGAAGTTGCACGGCGTCCACACGTCGCAGCCGTTCCAGCCGTTGGCAAAGGTCACCTTGCCGCGCAGGGCACGCTGGAAGGTTGTCCCGTTGAAGACCTTGGTTTCGAACGAGCTGGTACACGGGCCGTCGATGCCGGTGACGGCGAGCGCGCCGTGACAGTTGACCGGGTCGGGGATGGCGCCTTCGGGATCGTCGAAGAGGACGACATTCGGACCGGGGCAGGGGCTGGAGAGATCACTGGTGAGCCCGCCGTCAGCCAAGATGATCGAGGCGCTGGCCACATTCGTCCATGCGGCGAAGGCTTGATCGATCGCCGCACGCGACGCCGTCAGCCCGAGGGTCGAGTCACCGCGCTGATCGATGAAGAAGTTGACGGGCATACCCTCGTCGGCTTCGAAGAAGCGCCCGGTGGGGCCCACCTGGAACTGGGCCGTGGTCTCGCGCGGGAGTGACGGGTCGGTCGCTTCCGCGGGGTCGGCCGGAGAAACTTGGATTGTTGCGGCCGCTTCACCAGCCCGCCGCACTGCCGCCACCAGGTCGGTGAGCGGACCCTCGAGCGCACCGTCCGCACCGATCACCGTCACCTCCGGCGCGATCTCCTGCCGCGCCCGCGGCATTTTCGAGGCGCCAACCTCGATATCGAACTTGCCCAGCGACAGATGATTGGTACGCCAGCTGCCATCCGGGCGTAGCGTGAGAAAGAGCAAGACGTGCTCGTCGATCTGGAAGCTGGGCACGCCGAAGATCACCTCGCGGCGGCCGCCGACCGTACCCCCGTCTTCCTTCAACGTAATGAGGGGCTCGGCCACCGAGCCCTTCACGACCTCGTCGACCGCCAGCTCCACCAGGGTGACGATCTCGCCGTTGCGCGACCGCACGCCAGTGAGCTGTCGTACCGTGCCGATGACGACCGCCTCCGAGCTGCTGGCCAGCTCTTCGACAGGCATTGGAATGAACATCGTCGCCGCGGCCTTGGCGGCGCATCCGGCGAGCAGCACCGCAAGCAAGCGACAGCTGGAGCGCAAGGAGGTGACCTTCAGAAGAGAATGACTTCGACCTCGGTGCCTGCTTCGAGCCCCTCGGCACTCGCCGGGATGCGCACCAGGCCGTCGGCCTTGACGAGGTTGAAGATGGCGCCAGACTTTCCAGCCATCGGCGCGGCGATGCGCTGGCCGTCACGGTCCGCCACGGTCACCCGCACGTAGTCCTCGCGACCGGCCTGGGACGCAATGTTCTGGCTGAGCCGGGCACGGACGGTGCGCTGCGCGTTGAACACGACATGTGGGTCTTCGCCCCCGAGCACGCGCAGCAGCGGGGCGCCGAAGAGGTCGAAGATCACCAACGCTGACTGCGGGTGGCCGGGAAGGCCAAGCACGGGTTTGTCGAGGGCACGCGCCAGGATTGTCGGCTTGCCGGGCGCGACAGAGATGCCATGAAAGATAATCTCGGAGCGCGGCAACGAGGTGATGACATCAAGCGTAATATCTTTGGCGCCCACCGAGCTGCCACCGGAGATGAGCACGGCGTCATGGCGCGAGAGAGCACGGGCCAGCACCCGCTCCATGGCGCTGCGCTGGTCGCGCACGACGCCAAAGTCCGTGACCACCGCTCCCGCCTCCGTGGCCATCGCAATCAACGAATAGGCGTTGATGTTGCGTACGCGTCCGGGGCGCAGCGGCGCGGTGGGTGGGACAATTTCGTCTCCCGTCGAGACCAGCGCCACGCGCGGCCGCCGGAAGACGGTGACGCGCGTGATGCCGACGCCGGTCAACGCACCCAGGTCGCGCGCCCGCAGCCGCCGGCCGCGCGCGAAGATGGGCGCGCCCTCGGCGATGTCCTCACCGATGCGCAGCACATTCTCCCACGGCGCCACACTGCGATGCGCTTCGACCGTGCCGTCGCCCACCTCTTCCGTGTATTCGATCATCACCACCGCATCTGCACCGGGCGGTAGCATGCCTCCGGTGGGGATGCGCATGGCCTCGCCCTTGCGGAGCGGCCGCTTCGCTTCCTGGCCCATCTCCACCGCACCAACGAGCTTGAGGTAGGCCGGGATGCTGGCGGACGCACCGAACGTGTCCTGCGCGCGCACCGCATAGCCGTCCATGTTGGCACGATGAAAGTGCGGCAGGTCGACGGCTGCCACCAGGTCGCGGGCCAGCACGCGGTGGCGCGCATCCGCCACACGGATGGTTTCGATCCCGATGGTGTCGAACGCGGCAATGCGCGCGCGCGCCTCATCGGTAGTGACGACCCGAAAGAACGCCTTTGTGGCGGCGCCGTCAAGTCTGGCCGAGGTCGCGTCCCGCAGCCTGTCGGACCTGGAAGCCGGCGGCGACGAACGCCGGCGGGCCAGAGACGGGATGCCAGCCGCAGGGCCTCCTAGCGTGCGAGCTTGACGTGTGCGAGGCATGGCAGTTCACGGCGCACGCGCGCTTGATAGTCGCGATCGATCTCCGTACAGATGACCATCTCACGGTCCGCAGCGCGCGCTGTCACCGCACCCCAAGGATCGACGACCATTGAGTGTCCGAAGTTCAGGACACCGCTCGGACTACGGCCGATCTGATCCGGCGCAATCACATACACCTGATTCTCGATTGCACGCGCGCGCAACAGGACCTCCCAGTGCGCTGCGCCGGTTGGGAAGGTGAACGCCGACGGCACCGTGATGATCTCGGCACCGCTCAGGGTGAGTTGGCGGTAGAGTTCCGGGAAGCGCAGGTCGTAGCAAATCGTCATACCGATGATGCCCAACTCGGTTGGCGCCGTGGCCACCGCAGTGCCGCCGACGCGCGTATCCGACTCTCGGATGGTGACGTGTTCCGGGATGTCGACGTCGAACAGGTGGACTTTGCGATAACGGGCAACGATCTGACCGCGCGGGTCAAACAGGACACTGGTGTTGAACACGCGCTCCGCCCCGCTCTCCTCCAGAATGGACCCGGCCAGGAGGTGAAGCTTCAGTTGACGCGCCAGTTCGCCGAGCCGGTTGGAACTCGGTCCGGGAATCGGCTCCGCCGCGCGGTGCTCGTCGCTGCGCGGGCCGCGCCACAAGAACACCTCCGGCAAGACGAGCAAGCGCGCCTCATAACGGGCGGCTTCGGCGGCAAACGCCTCGACTTTGTCCAGGTTGGCGGTCTTGTCTGACCCAGCACACAGTTGGACGGCGGCGGCAACGTAGCGGCGCGTACTCATGGTCAACGCGTTCGAGGCTAGCCAGGGGGTCCGCAAAGGTCAACGGCGTCCGCTGCCGACTCCCTCGTCCCCCTCCGCGCTTTTCCTTGACCGGCGGATTCGGAATTGGCGATTCTTGTTGCAACCCTGCTAATGTGCATGCTATGAAGCCAGCGGGTTTCGAGGCGAAAGGCTCCAGTGGTAAAGGTACAAACCGGCAGCCAGCGGCGTGACCTCCGCTCCAGCTTGAACGGATCGGCCTCCACCATAGGCTTTCCCAGAAACACACAGCGCAACGAAAGGGGGGACAAGCAGTATGGTTCAAGGCGTCGTCAAGTGGTTTAATGGTCAGAAAGGCTACGGCTTCATCACCAAGGATGATGGCCAGGACGTGTTCGTCCACTACTCGGCAATCGCGGGGCAGGGCTTTCGCTCTCTCGAGGAGGGCCAACGCGTAGAGTTCGAGATCACGCAGGGTCCCAAAGGGCTCCAGGCTGCCAACGTCTCGAAGATCTGAGCACCGTGGCATAACAATGGCGAGGCCTCGGTTCCCGCGTTGGAACCGGGGCCTTTCTTTTTCGCAGCGCTGATCGTCCGATGACCGTACCAGTCCTGGCCGCTTGGGGCGTCCATCTCTACACCGCGTTCGGCGCCGTGCTCGGGTTTCTGGCTTTGGAAGCGACGGCGGGCAGCCGGTACGGGTGGGCGTTTTTCTTGATGGCAGTCGCCACGTTCATCGATTGCACTGACGGCACCCTGGCGCGGCGCGCGCGTGTCAAACAGCTGCTACCACACTTTGATGGCGCCCGTCTCGACGACATCGTCGACTATCTGAACTATGTGGTGGTGCCGGTCGCCCTGGCGTATCACGCCGGGCTGATTCCACGCGGCCCGGTGGGCCTCTTCATCGGCTCACTACCGTTGCTCGCCAGCGGCTATGGTTTTTGCCAGATCGATGCGAAGACCGATGACCACTTCTTCAAAGGGTTCCCGTCGTACTGGAATGTCGTCGTCTTCTACCTCTACGCGCTCGGCTGCCCACTGTGGTTCAACAACGCCGTCCTCATCGTGCTGTCGATCCTGGTCTTCGTGCCGATCCGCTATCTTTATCCGAGCAAGAACCCAACGGCGCAGCGGACCACCTATGTTCTCGGAGCGCTCTGGGGCGTGTGCATGTTCGTGTTGCTGGCCCAGTTCCCTACCCCATCGCAGCGGCTCGCTACCCTGTCGCTCTTCTTTCCCATCTACTACTTCGCCATCTCATTCCACCTGCATTTCCGCACGCGGTGACCGTGTCACCGGCCACTCTTGCCCTGCGGCACGGGTAGCGGGACCACCTTGACGTTCGCATCGGGTTGGAAGTTGCGCTGCGCCTCGGGCAGCCATGCCTGGATGTCATGCTGGCGCGTTCCATAGCCGGGGTGTGTGGAGAGAAACTCCGGCGGCGGCGCATTCTTGCCCCCACCTTCGAGCTTCTCCATCCGTTGCCAGAGGGCCAGCGCCGCCTCGGGATCGTAGCCCGCCTTCGCCATGAGAATCAGTCCGATGTGGTCGGCTTCGGATTCTTGCGTGCGGCTCCACGGCAGCAGCACGCCGACCTGCGCACCGAGCCCGTACAGCTGCATGATCGCGTTGGCCGTGGTGGGGTTGGTGCCACCCAGGCCGACGGACAGCGCCGTACCAAGCACCTGCGCGCCCATGGCTTGGCTCATCCGTTCGGCCCCGTGGTGGGCAATGGCATGGGCAACCTCGTGACCCAACACCGCGGCGAGGCCGGCGGTGTCCTGCGCCACCGGGAACAGCCCGGTGTACACCGCCACCTTCCCGCCCGGCAGCGCAAAGGCGTTGACCGTGTTCGGCGCATCGATGACCGTGAACTCCCATTTGTAGTCCGGCCGATTCGCCGCGCGTGCGATGCGCTCACCGACTTCACGAACGATGGCGTTGATCTGTGGATCGGTGTTGACCTTCGCCTTGGCCAGCACCTCATGATAGGCGTCCGCCCCCAGTTTTGTCTCCTGCGATTGGGACACCAGAATGAGCTGCGACCGGTGCGTGTACGGCGCACTGGCGCACGCCCCCAGACACAGCACGAATGCACCGGCCCCGGCCGGAAGCCGCAGTCCGCGTCTCATCGCACGCTATTCTAGGAAACCCCCGGAGCGCACGAAAGGCCTTGGACCGCGTCGCGCGTGGCGTCGTTGACCGGCGCGCGCGCGGTGCTACACCAGGGGGCGGAATACGCAGCCAACAGCGCGATTCCGACTTATCGTGAACCTTTCCGGATAGGATGGGCCAATGAGTGTGGAGGTGTAAATGAAACTCGAAGGTGCAGTTGCTCTGGTGACGGGCGGGGCGTCGGGACTCGGCGAAGCCACCGTCCGTGCATTCGTTGCGAAGGGCGCACGGGCGGCAATTCTCGACCGGCCGAACTCGGCGGGCGAACAACTCGCCGCGACGTTGAGCGCCGCCAAGGCAATCTTTGTCCCGGCCGACGTCACCAGCAGTGAGCAGGTCACGCAAGCGATCCAACAAACCGTCAGCAAGTTGGGCGGCGTACATATTGCCGTCAATTGTGCGGGCGTGGGGGCGGCAATGAAAACCACCGGCAAACAGGGGCCGATGCCGCTCGAGATGTTCGAGATGGTCATCAAGATCAACCTCATCGGGACCTTCAACGTGATCCGGCTGGCGGCGACGGAAATGCTGAAGAACACACCGAACGACGACGGCGAACGTGGCGTGATCATCAACACCGCGTCGATCGCTGCCTTCGACGGCCAGATTGGTCAAGCCGCGTACTCGGCATCGAAAGGCGGCGTCGTTGGGATGACGTTGCCGATTGCACGCGACCTGTCGCGCGACGGCATTCGCTGCGTGACCATTGCGCCTGGCACATTCGACACCCCCATGCTGGCCATGCTTCCCGAGCCGCAGCGGCTCGCTCTCGGCGCGCAGATTCCCTTCCCGTCGCGCCTGGGACGCCCCACCGAGTACGCGGCACTTGCCTGCCATATCGTTGAGAACGCCATGCTCAATGGCGAGACCATCCGGCTCGACGGAGCCCTACGGATGGCCCCGAAGTAGGGGGCCTGCGCGGCCAGTCGGCCCCCCGCCGAACTGCCCAGCGCACCACAAGCGGGGGCAATCATTTCTCTTGCGCAGCGGGCCTCTCACGGGGGATATTGCCAGGAGACGAAAGCCCCTCGTCGGAGTTTGCCGTGCGCCACCATCGGTTCGAGCTGGAGATGCCGTTTTCCGCGGCGCGGATCTGGGCGCTGTTCCAACGCTATGACCTGTGGAAAGAATACGCGCCAAGCGTCTTGGAGGTAGAGATCGTGTATCCGGGCGATGCGTGCGGCAATGGCTTGCTGCGTAAGGTGATCTATCCCCTACCGTTCGGACGCCGTGGCGAGTCGTTCGAGTTGGTCACCAACGTGACGCCCGAACGCGGGTATGACTACCGCATGCTGCGGACGGGGTTGAGCGGGTCGATGTTGCTCGAACCGTTGGCGCGCAACCGCACACGCATCTGCTTTCGCGAGTCGTTCCACATGGCGACGCCCCTGCTGCGCCACTTCGAGGGGCCAATCTACCGTTTCATCAACAAGAAGAACGAGGAGTCGATTCGCGGCGCCGCCGCGTGGCTGGCGGCGCACCCTGAGTTCCGCCCGGACCTGGTCGAGCCCGATTAGGCTGCATCATGTGCTTGCGCACGTCACACCTGCTGGCGCTGATTGCCGCACTTGTGGCGCGGTCGGCCGTTGCGGACGTCTCCTTCGTGACACGCACCGACCTCACCGCCGGCGGCTCACCGGTCGCGGTCGCTGCCGGACACTTCGACGGCGATCGGTGGCCCGATCTGATCGTCGCGGACGCCGGTGGTCTGTCGATCTTCCTGGGTATCGGACAAGGCAGCTTCGGCAGCCCGCTGAACGTGCGCACGGCCAACGCACCCGAGGCGGTGACGGTGGCCGACTTTGACGGCGACGGCCAGCTCGACGTGGCGTACGTGAGCCGATTGGCAGCCGAGGTGCGTGTGCAGCGCGGCGATGGCCACACCAGCCTCAGCGCCCCCGTACGCTACACCACTGGCGTGCGGCCGGCCGCGGTGTTGGCAGCCGATGTGAATGGCGACCGGCGCCCTGATCTGCTGGTGGGGCACAACGACGGCGTCTCCGTACTCCTGAACGACGGCCACGGCTTCGCAGCCGCTGTGGAGATCCCCGCCGGAGTTGCTGCACGAACGCTGGTGGTTGGTGATTTCACGGGCGATGGGAAGCCCGATCTCGCGCTCCTGGACGAGGACGGCACCAACGTCGCCGTCTTCGGCGGCAATGGTGACGGCAGCTTCACCCCGCTCACCGGTTCAGAGGCGGGACTGCACCCACGGCGTGCCGTCGCGCAAGACTTCAACGCGGACGGCAAGCTCGACCTGGCGATTCTCGACGACAATGGCATCTCGTTTCTCGCCGGCGACGGCAAGGGCGGTTTTCGTCCGGCCTCCCGCGTCGAACGCAATCCCAACCTGCGCAGCCTCGCCGCGGGTGATTTCAACGGCGACGGCATCGTGGATATCGCCGTCACCGACGGACTGCACCAAAGCGCCCGGCTGCTGTTTGGTGACGGTGGCGGAGCGTTTCGCCCCGGCCCGGCAGCGAGTGTCGGCGCGGGCCCCGTTGAGCTTCTGGCTGCAGACCTGACCGGTGACGGATCGCTCGACCTCGTCTCCGTAAACCGCATCAGCAACTCGCTCACCGTCGTGCAAAACGACGGCAAGGGCAAGCTCTCAGGACCGCCCATCCTCGATGCCGGCAGCGGTCCGGCGGCGGCCACGGTCGCGGATTTCAATCACGACGGCCAGCTCGACATCGCTGTTGTCGACGAGGACGCCAACACCGTACGCGTGCTGCTGGGTGACGGGCACGCCAACTTCGTGCCGCGCGCGGTCGTACCCATCGGCCGCGGGCCCCGCGCGCTGACCACGGGCGACTTCGACAATGACGGCCGGGTCGATCTCGCGGTAGCGGATTTCGAGGCAGACGATGTGGCCGTCCTTGCCGGTGATGGCGACGGCGGTTTCGCCTCACCACTGTTCGTGGCCGTCGGGATCGGCCCGAGCGCCATTGTCAGCGCCGATTTCGATCATGACGGACACGTCGACCTTGCGGTCGCCAACAGTATGTCTGACAGCGTTTCCATTCTGTTCGCCGACGGTCACGGTCGCTTCCCGCATGTGCAGAACTTTCCCGTGCTGCGCCATCCCAGTTTCCTGATGACCGGCGAGATGGACAACGACCATCATACAGACCTTATCGTCGGCAACAGCCATGACGAGCACGTGTCGATCTTGAAGGGAAATTCGCAGGGCCTCTCGCCGCCGACAGTCGGAGAGATGGGCACAAAGGTGCGGCCGCTGGTGTCCGACGATTTCAACCAAGACGGCAAGATCGATCTCGCCGTGACCGACGAAGCCGAGGACCGCATTTCGATTCTCCTCGGCGCGGGTGAGAACGCCTTCGGCGACCCGATCACCTTTCCCGTCGGCCGGCACCCGGTCGCTATCGCCGCCGGTGACTTCAACGGCGACCACCTGATCGATCTGGCGGTCATCAATCGCGGCTCGCGCAGCATCATGGTGCTTCTCAACACCAGCACGCGCGGCATCGTGCGCTCCGTCCCACTCGCACCGCTCTCAAACGAGTTTCCCCGCAAGCCAGGGGATCCCTGGGATGTGTCGGCGCAGCCCGGGCGGTGGTGAACGGCCGACGTGCCGCACTTTTGATTTCGCCTACGGGCTTGGAGATAATCGCGCCCCATGAGCACGCCGGCCGAACAGGAGTTCACCACCGAGGTGGGGGCGTCGGTGCAGCAGTGTTTCGCGACCATCACCGACTTCGAGCAGTACCCGAGTTGGTTCTCGACCGTGAAGAGCACCCAGGTGCTGGAACGTTACACCGACGGGCTGGCCAAGCGGGTCGCACTGCGCGTCGACATGAAGCTCAAGACCATCGGCTACGTCTTGGAGTACGAGTACCGCAAGCCGACGGACCTCACGTGGACCGAGGTTGAGGGTGACCTCGAGTCCATCGCGGGGAGCTATAAGTTCGAGAAGCTGGGAGCCAAGCGCTGTCGGGTCACTTGCCGGCAGGCAGTGAGTATCGGGTTCTGGGTCCCCGGGCCGTTGCGCGCGCTGATCGAACGGCAGGCGTTGCGGACATCGGTCCTGGAGTTCAAGGCGGCCGCCGAGAGCGCCGCGCGGGCAGTGACGCCGCGCCGCCGCACGAAGAAGTGAGTTGCTGCGGGAGGCAGCACCAATGGGTTATGAACAGATCGCCTACGAGGTGGTCGACCGCGTCGCCACCATCACGCTGAACCGCCCCGACCGACTGAACGCCTACACCCCGACGATGCGCCGGGAATTGTCCGCCGCCTTCCGGCAGTGTGACGCCGACGATGCCGTGCGGGCGGTCATCGTAACCGGCGCCGGCCGCGGCTTTTGCGCGGGTGCCGACCTGTCGGAAGGGAGTAGCGCCTTCGATCGCGCGGACCGTGAGCGCTACCAGGAACAGGTCCGCCAGGAGCGCGCCGCCGACGTTCGCCCGTGGGAAATGACGAAGCCGATCATCGCGGCGATCAACGGTGCCGCCGTCGGCGTCGGGATCACCATGACTCTGCAGTGGGACATCCGCATCGCGGCGGAGAGTGCCAAGATCGCCTTCGCGTTCGTGCGGCGCGGCGTCATGCCGGAAGCGTTGAGCACGTGGATCTTGCCGCGCCTCATCGGCGTCAGCCGAGCCGCCGAAGTCCTGTACTCGGGCCGCATGCTGTCGGCACGCGAGGCTCTCGAGTTCGGCATCCTCGGCCGCGTCGTCCCGGACGCCGAACTGCTGCCGACCGTGCGTGCCCTCGCCGACGACGTGGCGCGCAACGCGGCACCGGTCTCGGTCGCGATCACCAAGCGACTCATCTGGCACAACCTGTTGGAGACCGATCTGCAGCGCGCCGAAGACATTGAAAGTCGCTTGTTCTGGTGGACCGGCACACAACCCGACGCCCGCGAAGGTGTGCGCTCATTCCTTGAAAAACGTCCGCCACAGTGGACGATGAAACCGAGCAGCGACCTGCCCGACTTCCTGCCGCGGCGGAAGTCCTGAGATCAGCGCCGGTACTCCCAATCAATTTCAACCTGACCAAGACGGGCGGTGAGCATTCCGGGCCGTCGACCGTCCATTGCTCCGCTTTATGGGGCGTTTGACTTGTGCAGCATCCCCTTCAGGCTCACTCCGCCGAGGAGCACTACCAGCGCCCCGATCATGATCGGCGACAGCAGCGGGGCACGCTGCGTTGTTCCGAACAGCAAGATGGGACCAATAAGTTCGTCAAACGCCGCGTCAGAAGACACGGTCAGCATCACACTGCGCACGCTCCGCAGGCTAACCCCCGCGAAGTCGGACAAGAGGAAGCGAATTTCCTGGCATGGGCTGTTGAGGCATCCCCCTTGGGCCACTGTTTGCGATGCCGTATGGTTTGCGGCATCGACCAAGGTGAGCGTGTACGAGACCTGTGTGCCTCCCAGCCCTAGGTCCACGGCGATCGGCAAGGTCCGAATGCCGAGAAATTCGGACAGGTCGGCGTCCAGTCCCGCGCCTCCCTTGTCGTACAGAAGACTGTAATTGCCCTTCGCGTTGGGCGTGAGGTTGAAGCACAGGCCGGGGACGGTCGTATCAACTTTCGCATCAACATTGTCAATTGGAGTTGGAAGGTCGGTCGCCTCCACGGTGAGCTGCCGGACTCCTCCAATCACCCCCATGAGGCCTGAGTCTGTGGCTGAGACCGGCACGTTCACCTGATTGGCGACCAAAGCGACGCCCGTGTTTTGTGCCTCGGAAAAGTCGTCGACGGGAACATCTGTCGCGTTGGCCCGGATGGCCATGACGACCGGCAGCCACAGCGCAATCACCACCCAACCGCTTGCGTATCTCGCCTTCATCCGCCTCTGCTCCCCCCTGCCGATCCGGTGCCCAGGATCGGTGCGGCGCCATCTGCCGCCGACCGTACCTATGGGAGACGCAGAAGGCAAGGGCGAAGCCGACCATTTCACGGCTCCAGCAGCTCCAGCCCCCCAAGCTTGGAGCTGCGATCCCTTGCCTCCTGCGTCAGTGCTTCGGGGTGCGAGTCGGCGTCTTTGTGCAGGGCGCCCCTGGAGTTCCCGTCGGCGTGCGCGTCGCCGTCGGGGGCGGTGTGGGGGTCGCCGTTCGCGTGCACGCAGCCGTTGGTGTTCGCGTCCGCGTCGCCGCAGCCGTTCGCGTCGGTGTGGGAGACAGATGTCTGAACGTCCGCGTGCAAGTTGGCGTCGGCGGTAACACGGGCGTGCACGTCGGGGTCATTGTCGGGACCCTGGTGAGGGTGGGGGTCGGCGTCTTCGTCGCTGTCGTGGTCATTGTCGGTATGCACGTGAGCGTCGGTGTCTCGCTGGGCGTTGGGGCTGCGGTGCTGGTCTGGGTCGCCGCGCTGGTGGGCGTGCGCGTCGGCGTCGGTGTCGCTGTCATCGTCGGCACACACGTGAGCGTCGGTGTCATATTCGGTGTCTGCGTCATGGTACACGTCGCCAGCGGCGTGTCCGTCGACGTGCTGCTGGCTGTTGCCGTCGCTGTTGGCGTCTGCGTCCGCGTGACCGTGGCCGTCGCCGTGGCGGTTGCCGTCTGCGTGGGCGTCGCGGTCGGGGTCGCCGTTGGCGTCGCCGTCGGCGTGCTGGTGGCTGTTACCGTAGCCGTTGCTGTCTGAGTCGACGTAGCGGTAGCCGTCGCGGTCACAGTTGCCGTATGCGTGGCCGTCGCTGTCGTGGTCGCCGTTGGCGTCGCCGTCGGCGTGTCCGTCGACGTACTCGTCGGCGTCGCACTCGCCGTCGCCGTCGGTGTGGCGGAAGATGTGGGAGTCGTTGTCGCGGTCCTAGTCATCGTTGGCGTACTCGTCGGCGTCTGCGTCAACGTATTGGTTTCCGTCGGTGTGGTCGTTGCCGTGGTCGTCGGTGTTCGTGTGGCGGTAGTCGTCGTGGTGCCGGTCACCGTCGGTGTACTCGTCGGCGTCTGAGTCAACGTGCAGGTTGCGCTACTTGTCGACGTCACAGTCGCCGTTTGCGTCGCGGTCGGCGTGTTCGTTGATGTGGTGGTCGGCGTCACCGTCGCTGTTGCTGTGGCAGTAGTCGTCGCGGTTGTCGTCGTAGTGCCGGTCACCGTCGGCGTACTCGTCGGCGTCTGCGTCAACGTGCGGGTTGCGCTACTTGTCGACGTCACAGTCGCCGTTTGCGTCGCGGTCGCTGTGCCCGTAGCTGTCGGCGTCGAGGGCACGGTTGGGCTATTCGTCGTGCTTGGCGTGCTGGTCACCGTCGCCGTCAGCGTTGGCGTTCTGGTCCCGGTCGAGGTCTGAGTCGCGGTGGGCGTAGACGTATTGACCTCCTCAGGGGTATGAATGCTGGTGGGCGTCACCGTCGGTGTTTTCGTTGATGTCGGCGTGGGGCCACCATACGTCCGGATCGCCTTCAGCTGCAGGTCACCGGCGCGCAGCGGATCGATTCTGACCTTGATGCTCTTGATCTTCGTGCGGTCGACATTGGAGAACGAGCCGAACGGAAAGTCGAGGTTGACCGTCGTGGTTACGAGGACGTTCAACGACACCGACGCGCTGTGACCCAACGTGTCGACGAGGGTCAGGGTGATCGGATACCCAGGTGTGCCCGCAGTTGGAGGCGGGCATGGAGTTCCTGATCCAATCGCGGCGCAGTCGGCGACCGCCGTTTGCACTTCAATGCCCGCAGCCCCCGAAGAATCGAACGCCAACCCGGCCCCGCCGTTGTCATAGAGCAACTCGGCGAAGCCGTCGGCAGTAACCGTACTATCGTAGGTAAACAGGGCTGAGCTGGCGCCGACACCGGCGCGGATGGTTCCCACGTTGGACTGGCTCGTCACCGTCAGCGTGCGCGAGCCACCGATGACACTGGTCGTTGGCAGGTTGGAATCGGATCGGGTGCAGGTGCCGGATCCGACGATACAGCCGACACCCGCTGGCCCCATCCCATCGTTGTACGCCGTCGATCCCGCGCTGCTGAAGTCGTCAATCGTGACTTGAGCGCGGCTGGCAGCCGAGTCGACGGCAAAGAGCACCAGCAGCAACGAAAAGGAAGAGAGCACGCGGCGCGACGCAACGCTCACGTTGCTGAGACGCCGCTGCAAAGGTTGCTGGCGAAGCGGTGCAACACGGACCATGATCCGAGGTCTCCTCATCCCGCATCCCGTTGCGAGCGGCGACCGCGTGTGCTGCGCGGCCAGCCAAGCCGCCCCTCCCCGTTGTCCAAGTGCAGCGTCGTGGCACGAACGATTTTCGGGTCGAGATGCGCCGCCAACGTCAGCAAGGCGCGCTCATCGACGTGCGACAAAGCCGCAATTTCCACCGGCGTCAGGTCGAAACCGAGATCTCTGCTCACGCCTACGGGCTGCACCATGAAGGCGCTGCGAAACTCTGGGTCGGTGAGTAGTTTCCCCAGCACGTGCTCGACGACTCGTTGGCTCATATGGACCGTGGCGCTCCAAGCCCTTCCTGCCGATGGACCCTGCAAGGCAGATACCGCCGCCCAGCCTCGTCGCGTGAGCAACATGAAAGCAATGCCGTTACAGTAAGTTACGCACGCGTAGCCGAGCGCACCAAGTGCCGCCGGTGCCGCATGAGACTGGCTGATTTCAACCATTTGGCTTACAGCAGCCGGCCCTCATGAGCGCCGCGAGGGTGCGCAAAACGCCGTGCGGCCGCTGCTTCCACGCCGGCTGACGGAGCCGCTCGTTGCGGGCAGCTTGTTCTTCTCGCCAAATCCCAACGGTGAAGGAGGCACGTTGACAAGATCGACGCGCGCGCGTTAGCTTGCCCCGTCCTCATGATTAGTGTCCGCGCTGCACTGGAAATCGTTGTCCGTGATCCGCCGCTGCTGGGGTCGGAGTACGTTGCCCTACCGCAGGCACTTGGACGTGTACTGTCCGAGCCCGTATTGGCCCGCCGCGACGTCCCCCCCTTCCGCAACGCGGCGATGGACGGCTACGCGGTGCGCGCCAGCGACGTGGCAACGGCCAGCCCTGACACGCCCGCACGGCTGCGCATCCTCGAAGTGGTGGGGGCCGGATCGGTCCCGCGTGAGACTGTGGCGGTCGGGTGCGCGACGAAGATCATGACCGGTTCACCGATGCCCGACGGTGCCGACGCCGTCGTGCGCGTGGAGGATACCGAGGAGCAGGCTGGTCACGTGCGCGTCTTGATCAGCGTCACAGCGGGCACCAGCATCCGCCATCCCGGCGAGGACATGCGTGCAGGGGAAACGGTGTTGCTGCCCGGCCACGTCCTGCGGCCCGCAGACATTGGCCTGCTGGCCTCGCTCGGAGTCGCCGTCCTGCGCGTGCGCCGGCGACCGCAGGTAGCGATCCTCGCCACCGGGGATGAGTTGGTCGATCTCGGACAACCGTTGGGGCCGGGACAGATCGTCAACAGCAACGCCTACACGCTTGCCGCAGCGGTCGAGGAAGCCGGCGGCGTGCCGCGCATGTTGGGCATCGTTCGCGATACGCCGGAAGCGACGCGGGGCGCCTTTGCCGACGCCCTCGCGAGCGACATGGTTCTGTCGACGGGTGGCGTCTCGATGGGCACGTTCGATCTGGTCCGCCAGACGCTCGCGGACCTCGGCGTCACCGAGCATTTCTGGAAGATCGCGCAGAAGCCTGGCAAGCCGCTGACGTTTGGCACGCGCGACCGTGTTCCGATCTTCGGCCTGCCGGGCAATCCCGTCTCGTCGCTGGTGTGTTTCTACGTTTACGTGCGGCCGGCTCTGCGCGCCATGAGCGGTTTGTCTTGTTTACATCTCCCGACCGTGTCGGCCACCGCCAGCGAGCGCATCCAGACGGCGCGTGGGCTGACCGAGTTTGTCCGCTGCACGCTGGAGGGAGAGCCGGGGACCTACCGCGTGCGCCCGACGGGATCGCAAAGCTCAGGTGTGCTGCGCTCGCTGTCCATCGGCCAGGGCCTCCTCGTGGCACCACCTGACGTGAGCAGCATCGATGCCGGCTCAACAGTACGGGTGATCCTGCTGAACAATGATGCGGCCGTCGAGCCGCCGGCGTAGGCAGTGCCGAACCCCGAAGGCTGAGTGATTGATGACCCTGCGCATCGGCCACGGGTACGACGTGCATCGGCTCGTCGAAGGCCGGCCGCTGTTTCTGGCCGGCGTGCAGATTCAGCACGCCCGCGGTTTGCTGGGCCATTCAGATGGGGATGTCGCGCTGCACGCCGTGTGCGACGCCGTGCTCGGCGCGATGGGGGCGGGGGACATTGGGCAGCACTTTCCCGATACCGATGAGCGCTACCTGGGAATCGACAGCGCCGAGCTGCTGCGCCGCGTCGTGACCTTGATGCGTGATGAGGGCTGGTGCATCGGCAACGTGGACCTCACACTCTGCGCCGAGGAGCCACGATTGGCAGCGCACCGGCACGCGATGCGCGCTCGCATTGCCGAACTCCTCGGCACTTCGATCACCTGCGTGAGTGTGAAGGCGAAGACAAACGAGGGACTCGATGCCGTCGGTCGCGGCGAAGCGATCGCTGCCACCGCTATCGTGTTGCTGCACGAGAAGCCGGCGCAGGCAGGCACGTGAGCGGCGTCGCGCTCCGGCGACTTGACGGCCTTCTACGATTGACGCGCCGCCAGCCGACGTAGGAAGGCCCCGGTCGCGGTGGCAGCGTTTTGAGCGGCGAACCGATAGTAGGCGAAGAATTGCGTCGGGTATCCGGGCAGCATGAGCGGATCGCCGGCCCCGTCCGACACGGCGCGGAAGGCGATGAACCGCACGCCGCGCTGCGCGGCCTCAGCGGCAATTGCCGCCGTCTCGTTGTCGACCGCGACCGGCGCCTCGGTGTCGGCAGTCGCGGCAGCTTCAGAGGCGCGCCGTTGCGCGGCGGCCGCGGAGCCGCTGGTGCCGGAGGCGACGTCACAACCGAACACGTCGTTGCCCTTCGGTGAACACGGAAACGGCTTGCCGCCGAACGGATCTGTACTCTGTCCGACGCCACCGACAACGACGACCGGCTGCTCCAGCATGCAAACGGTTCCCTTCCCGGGGGGCGAGACCGGTACCGTGCAGCGTTCCAGAGAGACCGCGCCCGGCGCCGCCATCGCCTCAGCCAACTTGAGCCAGTCCCCATCGACAGCGTAGCCGGTCCCGTCTGCGAGCTCCCAGGTTGCGGGTACGGTCACATCGCCGATCTGCAATGCACTGCCAGCGACTGCCGAGACGACGATCCCAGCCACTTCAAACTGCTCGAGCAGTGCGTGTGTGGTCGCGGCTGCATTCACCAACCCGACGCCGGTGAGGCCAATGATCACCGGAACGCCGCTCAGCGTCCCAATGCGAAACCTGCGGTCGTTGATCATCACCGTATCGTCGACCGTGGCCTGTGCCAGAACCGGGGCCATCTCGGCCGGGAAGGCGCTGAGCACCGCCACACGTGGCGGCGGGCCACTGTCGATTCGTAGCGTCCCGCCGCAGGCCGCGAGCCCGACGAAAAGAGCGGCGGCGAGAACACGGCCTAGCACTCCATGGGTGCGACCTTCCATGCAACGCCAGGCACGCGAGCGGGACAACTACTCGTCCCCTTCCCCGCCGTCGTCGCCTTCGCCCGACTCGATCTCGTCGATCATCTGGTCCATATCCTCGCCGCTCATGTCCTCGCCCATTTCCTTCCCCATCTTACGCATCCAGCGGGCGACGCTCTTGGGGTCGTTTTCGTCGATGTCGCCCAGCGCGCTGGGGTCGGCGAGCGATTCCATGCGGGCCTCCTCCGACTTCGGCATGGCGAACCGTGACATCAAGCGATCGGCGGCGCGTCCGCCGCACTTGTCGCACTGGGGCAAAGGCTTCTCCGACACGCGCAGGGTCAAGACGGAAAACCGCTTCCCACACTTCCGGCAGCGATACTCATAGATGGGCATACAACACCTTCCGCACTTGGTCCTCCTGTACCAAAACCGCCCTGGCACGCAAGCGCGACAGCGTACACGCGCACAGGGCGCACGGTTGACTCGCTGACACTCGACCCGTAGCATCCGCGCGCGGCGTGCATGCAAGGCTCCGATGACGTGCTAGACGCGCTCTTCGGCGAGCGCATTGACCGCCGACGCTTTCTCAAGCGCAGCGCGGGCGGCATAGCGCTGCTCGGATTCGGCTCGCTGCTCCCGGCTGGGTGCACACGCTACCCGAAGCCACCAACCCACCTGCGCTTCCTCGACCCACGCGAGTACGCGATCATCAACACGCTGGCGGAACGCCTCCTGGATGCCGCGGGAGCGATCGGCGCGGAGAACGGTCAGATCGATGTCGGTGTCAGTGTAGACGCCGTGGTCGCCGACTGGGACACCGACGCACAGGGACAGTTGCGCACGATGCTGCGTGTGTTCGAGCATGGCACGTATCTTTTCGACCTGCGGCGCAAGCGCTTCACGCGGCTGACAGCCGCGGAGCAGGACCAATATCTTGCCGGGTGGATGAACAGTACGCTCGGCGTGCGGCGTGTGGTGTTCCGTGCCCTGAAGCTTCTGGTGGCAGCCGGATTCTACCGCGAGCCACGTGCATGGACACCGATCGGTTACGACGGCCCCTGGCTTGGTCGGATCGACGCGGCAGCGCGCCTGTCGGCGGAGCCCACGGTTCCGCTGAGCAGCCTGCCCATGGGTCGGACATGATCCTCGACACGACCACAGTCGACCGCGACGTCTCACTCAGCGCGGACGTGTGCATCGTCGGATCCGGCGCCGGTGGCGCGGTGGTGGCGCGGGAACTGGCAGAGCGCGGCCGTTCCGTGGTCGTCGTGGAGGAGGGGCCGTACCTCACGCATGCCGACTTCACGCAACGCGAAGACCAGATGGTGCCGCGGCTCTATGCCGACCAGGGCGGGCGCGCGACCGTCGATACGACAGCTCTGATCTTCCAAGGCTGCGTCCTCGGCGGCTCGACCGTACCGAGTTACTGCGTCTGTGAACGCACACCACGGCAGATTCTGGCGCACTGGAGCACGGCGCTTGGGGTTCCCGGCGTGCGGCCTGAGAGCATGGTGCCCTTTTTCGCGCGCATCGAAGCGACCGCCAACGTACGTTCGCTGGCAGCGGACGACCTCAGCAAGAACAGCCGGCAGCTCAAGATCGGCGCTGACCGTCTGGGCTTTCGTAATCACTTGCCGGCGCACAACCGCGTCGACTGCCTCGGCTGCGGCTATTGTGCGCTGGGGTGCGCCTACGATCGGAAGGCGGATGCGCTCAGCGTCTACCTGCCGGCAGCATCGCGGCGCGGCGCGATCATCGTTCCAGACTGCCGGGTCGAGCGCGTCACCGTCACTGGCGGACAGGCCGCCGGGGTCACGGGCCGGTTCCTGCGGTCGCGCGGCGGCCGCTCGTGCGCGCTGCAGGTACGTGCGGCGAGGGTTGTCCTGGCGGCCGGTGCGATCGGTTCGCCGGTGCTGTGGTTGCGCAGCCAGCTGCCGAACACGTATCGCCAGGTGGGCCGCAACCTGCACCTGCACCCGATGGTCGCCGTGGGCGCGCTGTTCAGCGAAGAGATCGCCGGGTGGCGCGGCATCCCGCAGGCGGTGATCGTTGATCAGTTCCTCGACCTCGACCACGCTGTCGAAGGTGGGTACCTCATCCATCCGTTCTTCGCCCATCCGATCGCCACAGCCGCGCTGCTTCCTGGATTTGGCGCCGACTGTCGGCAGCTGATGCAGGCCTACCCGCGTCTGGGGCTCGCGGCGGTGATGCTGCACGATCGGACCACGGGTCGGGTCGAGCTGGACGCCAGCGGGCGCCCTTCCATTTCCTATCTCCTGGGCGACGAAGATCGCAACGACCTGCTGGACGGCATGCGTCGACTCGCGGACATTCACTTCGCCGCCGGCGCGGAGCGTGTGATTCTGCCGTACGATCCGCTCGTCGAACTGACGCGCCGCGGCGACTACCGGGCCATCGACGAGCGCCCGCTGCGGGCAAACGACCCGCTGCTGTTCTCCTACCACCCGCAAGGGACCATGCGGATGGGGAGCGACCCCAAGCGTTCGGTGGTCAACGGCATCGGTGAGACGCACGAGGTGAAGCGCTTGTTCGTTGCCGATGCCAGCATCTTTCCCACCTCGACGGCCGTGCCACCGCAGCTCTCCGTCATGGCGTTCGCGCTACGCACAGCGCAGCACATTGCCGAAGGGTCGTGAGCGGCTGGCTCTGCGCATCGCGCACCATCCCGCGCCTTGACCCTTCCCGCTGTCTCACGATAAGCCCCAGCCTCACGATGCGACCATCATTTGAAGGCATGGTCTTGGCCCCCGGCCTCGGCACCCGCATGCTGAAGACCGCGAGCGAAGCCGACGCAGCGGATGCTGTCGGTTGCGCTGTTCAAGCCGAGCACGCGGGGACCGGGGACGTCACCTGCCCCCGCTCCTCCCTGCGATCGCACGCCCGAGGAGGAGACGTCGATGCCTAGCGAACGCGTGCAACGGCAGATTGACCGCCTGCTCGACGAAGCGGAAGCAGCGATTGCACGCCTTGACTGGCAGGCCGTGCGCGAACGCTCGAACGCGGTCCTGGCACTCGACCCGCAAAATGCCGACGCGCGGACGTTCCTCGACGCCGCCGTCCGCGCCGGCATGGAGCAGGCGTCCGCGTCGCCCGCGGCAGTGCCCGCAGCGGCACCCGCGGCGCAGACCCCGCCACTGCCTGCGTCCCTCACCGGCGGCCGCTACACCGTGCGCCACTTCCTTGGCGAAGGCGGACGCAAGCGCGTGTACCTGGCACATGACGAGCGCCTCGACCGCGACGTCGCGGTCGCGATCATCAAGACGGAAGGCCTCGACGCGCAAGGGCTGGCGCGCGTGCGACGCGAGGCGCAGGCGATGGGCCGCCTGGGCGATCATCCGAACATCGTCACCATCCACGACGTCGGCGACGACAACGGCCAACCGTACATCATCAGCCAGTACATGGCCGGCGGCGCCGTCGACGGCCTGGGCCTGCCGCTG
>DATKMS010000249.1:0-8637 GCA_035541735.1 Candidatus Margulisiibacteriota bacterium | reverse complement strand
ATCGGCTACGCGACGGTGTACCGCACCATGAAGCTGCTCACCGAGTGCGGCCTCGCCGTGGAACGCCACTTCCGCGATGCCGAGGCGCGTTACGAGAGCGCCTCAGAAGGCCGCCATCACGACCACATGATCTGCGAAAGCTGCGGCAAGATTGTCGAGTTCGAGGAAGAACGCATCGAGGCGCTGCAGGGCGAGGTGGCCCGCCGGCTCGGGTTTCAGTTTACCGGCCATAAGATGGAACTGTACGGCCTGTGCCGCGACTGCCAGAAGAGCCAGCGCATGCCGGCGAGCGGCGCAACCCGCTGATCTGCAGTCGTGTTGCGGATGCCACCGGCGCTGCCTCCGGTGTGACCCGCTGCGCGTTCGGGACTGCCCTTCACATCACGGGGGTGTTGGCGTCTCGGTCGGTGTGGTGGTTGCCCCTTCCGTGTGCGTGGGCGTCGCGGTTTCGGCCTCCGTCGACGTAGGCGTCGCGGTTGCCAGCGTTGTGCGGGCGGGATACTGATGCAGCCATGGCCATGATATCAATTGACCAGTTCCGCACCGTCGAGCTGCGCGTCGCGACGATTATCGCCGCCGCGCCGCATCCGAATGCCGACCGGTTGCTGGTCCTCACCATCGACCTCGGCGGCGAGCAGCGCCAGCTCGTCGCCGGCATCCGCGCGCACTACGAGCCGGATGCCCTCGTCGGCAAACAGGTCGTCGTCGTCGCCAACCTCGAGCCCGCCACGCTGCGCGGCGTCGAGAGCCAGGGAATGCTGCTGGCCGCGTCGGATAGTGAGGGACGCCTCGCGATCGTCGTCCCGGAAAAGCCAATCGCCCCCGGCGCCCAGGTCAAATAGGACGGCGGTCTCTGCTTGCTGGTTTCTGGTCCCTGGTTGCTGATCACTGGTTACTGATCACTGATCACGAGTTGTACTGATCACTGATCCCCATACTCCGGCGTCCGTTTCTGCAGGAACGCCGTGATGCCTTCGCGGAAGTCGCTGGTGCGGGTGCAAAGGATCTGATTGCGATCCTCCATCGCGATGACTTGTTCGAGGCTGCCGGCATCGAGGCTGGCGTTGAGGCATTCCTTGGTGAGCCGCAAGCCAACGGGAGAGTTCCTGAGCATGTCGTCGGCCATCGCTTGGGCTGCGGCGGGCAGGTCTGCATCGGGTACCACGCGCGACACCAGCCCCAACCGTTCGGCGCGCGCCGCGTCGATGAAGTTGCCGGTGAGCAGCAACTCGGCGGCCACCGATGCGCCGACCATGCGTGGCAGGAAGTAGCTGACGCCGACGTCGCACGCCGACAGGCCGATGCGGATGAACGCGGCGTTCATCCGCATCGATTCGCCAGCCAGCCGCACGTCGGCGCCGAGCGCAAGCGCGAAGCCGCCGCCGCAGGCTGCGCCGTGCACGCAGGCGATAATCGGCTGCGGCGCGCGGCGCATCATGATCACCAGCTCACTGATCTGCCGCTGCGAGCGCAGTCCCGCTTGCACCGAACCGTCGTTGCCGCCATCCGCGCCGCCGGCTTCCTTGAGGTCCAATCCGGCACAGAACACGCGCCCGGCACCGCGCAGGATCACGAGCCGCGTCTCCGTGTCCTCGCCCAGGCCTGAGAAGAACGTGCGCAACTCCCGCACCAGCGTCCGGTTCATCGCGTTCAACGCCTCTGGGCGGTTGAGCGTGACCCACGCAACGTGATTGCGGCGGTCCACCTGTAGCGCTGTGTAGTCCATGCGGCCTCCTCGTCTGCCAGCGTACGGCCGGTGTACGTCGCCGACGCCGCGCAGGTCAATGGCATGGGGGGCAGGCAGCCGTGGCCTGGAACTCGGGTCACGCCAGCCGGCGTGCGAAATCCTTCTTCATGACGCTGCGGGCGATGGCGTCGCGCAGGCGCGCCGGGATCAGCTTCGCCACGCAGAGCTGCAGATAGGGCGAGAGCGGGAAGTGCAAGGTCGGCTGCCGCGCGACGATGGCCCGGTGGATTCTTGCGGCCGCATAATCGGCTGGCATCACGCCCGTCGCCGCAAAAGCGTTGCCGTGCAGCATCGGTGTGTCGATAAAACCCGGAAACACCGTCGTGAAGGTAACACGGCCCGGCGCCAACCCTGCGCGCAGACCCTCGATGAACGTGGCCAGCGCCGCCTTGCTCGAGCAGTACGCCGCCTCGTAGGGAAAGCCGCCGAGTGCGCCGAGACTGGCGACAGCGGCGATGTGCCCGCCGCCACGCGCCAGCAAGTACGGCACGCAAACCGAACAGAGCACGACATTCGCGGTCACATTCGTGGCGAAGTGGTCGTTCACCTCGCGCCAGTCGTAGTGGTCGAGGGGTATCGGGTGGTCGATGCCGGCGTTGCCCACGACCAGGTCGATGCGGGGGTGCGTCTCCAAGATGCCCTTCAGGCAAGCTTCCAAGGCTTCGCAGTCGCGGATGTCGAGAACGTAGTTGTCGACATCCACCCGCGAGCCGATCTCCGCTTTCACCTTTTCGAGGCCCGCGGCATTCCAGTCCAGCAGGACGAGAGCAGTTCCGTCCGCCGCAAACAAGCGGCACAACGCACTGCCGAGTCCGCCGGCGGCGCCGGTGACCAGCGCCCGTTCGAAACGCGTCGCGCTCATTTCATTTCTCCGGCACCGCGGTGCCGGCTTCGAGCCGGCGCTTGAGGCGCTGCAACATGTCCGTAAAGCTGCGCTCCAGCATGGCGCGAATGACCGCACCGCTGCCCGGAACCATGGGCCGGAAACGCACGCACCAGCGGACGTCGGTCGCCCCATCGACCTGGTCCAAGCGCACTTGCCCGAAGTGCTCGCGGATCGGCGCGCCGCCGATGAGTCGGTAGTCGTAGCGCGCCGGAGGATTCCAGCCGACGACTTCCTCGTCGAGCGTGAGGCCGAAGCCGCGAAGGCGCCGCACCGCACCGAGGCCGTTACGTTCGGGGGAGCCTGGTCGTGTCAGCATGACGCTGGAAAGCGGCGACCAGGCCGTCATCCCTTCGTGGTCGGTGATGGCCTTCCAGACCACCTCGCGTGGCGCGGCGATGCGCGCCGCGGCGACGACGTACGGCATCGCCGGTCGAAAGCCCATTGGCCTGTCGTACCAGCGCCGCACGAACAGCAGCTCGACACTGAAGCCCTGGTCGTCGTTCACATACACCACCGCCCACGCGCCCAGGTTCAGCGGCCGCCAATTGCCACGGTGGCCCGCGGCCAGACAGCGCTGGTAGGCCGCGTCAAACGCCGCCTTCGAGCGAAAGCCGAGAGCGATGTTCAGCAGACCCTGGTCGCTGATGCGGTAGCCCGAAGGCCACGGCTTGCCGGCGGGTTGCGTGTACTGCACCAGCTCGAGCAGGAAATCGCCGGCCCGGAGCAGCGCCGCCTCGCGTTGCGCACCGGACAATCCCCACAGGGCTTCGTGCTCCGGCCCGTGCAACACTACACCGGGCGCTGCCGGTAGCCCGAGAGTTTCGGCGAAGAAGCGCAGTGAACGGTCCAGGTCAGGCACCGAGAGTGTGATGCTGCGTGTTGCCACCGGAATCTCGGGCCGCAGACGCGGCGGCGCGTCGGGTGGCCGCGGGTCATCTTCCATCAGCTCGAGGATCACGCCCTCGGGATCACGCACGCACACGCGGCGACTTCCGGCGGCGCCGATGGGTTCCGTAAGCGGCGCAACGCCGCGGCGTCGCAGGCGGTCGATGCAGTCGGCGAAGTCGTCGACGTGTACCCCCACCATCGCGTAGCCGATGTCGCATGGCCGCCAATCCGCGGGTTTGGGCCGAACGTGCGGACTGGAGAACTGGAACATCTCGAGCTGGAAGAACTCCTGCTGATCGACCAGCCACCAGCAGGTGGAGGCCGCTCCCGGCAGCCCCTGTACGCGCGACGCCAGCGGGCCGCGGAAGAGGCGGGTGCCGCCGCCCGGCAGGAAGCCGAACACGTCGCGGTACCAGGCGTGTGTGCGCCGCAGGTCGACGACGCTGAACGCGACCTGACACAACGGGGGAGCGTTCCCTGGGGCTCGTGATTCCTCTTCGGTTTGGATGCTGCCACGGGTCATGCTTCGCCCTGGAGCAAACTCGTCGCCAGCCGATCAAGC
This sequence comes from Candidatus Margulisiibacteriota bacterium, assembly GCA_035541735.1. Taxonomy (GTDB): domain Bacteria; phylum Desulfobacterota; class Binatia; order HRBIN30; family HRBIN30; genus DATKMS01. The sequence continues at coordinate 4,554 of DATKMS010000249.1, read as the reverse complement.
CCGATTTCTCCGACGGCGTGCCAGTGACGGCACTGAGGCCCTTCACAGCTTCGATTCATCCCTGACCCGAGGCTTCGCACGTGTGGGAATCGGGACGACCAGGCAGGAAGGTCGTGGAGGCTCCCCCCCGGCCGACTATGCTCGTCGCACTATCTCGCATACCATACCGTCGCTCGAGCCGAGCCGGGAGGAAGTCATGCACCGCAGCGACGCACGCATCCTTACCACACATGCCGGCAGCCTGCCGCGCAGTCGCGCCTTGCTGGAGTTGCTGGTGCGCAAGAGCCGCCGCGAGCCGGTCGACCCGGCGGCGCTGTCCGCGGCCGTCGAGGAATCGACACGGCACGTCGTCGCGCGCCAGCTGGAGGCGGGCATCGACATCGGCAACAACGGCGAGCAGCCGCGCGAGAGTTTCTTTACCTATGTCCAGCACTGCATGAGCGGCTTCGCTGGTACTGCCCAGCGGCCGATCATGCGTGACATCATCCACTATCAAAGCTTCCTGGAGATCAAGCTGCCGGACTTCACGCGCACGATGGTGAGCCTTGCACAAACACCGAAGGCGGTGGGTGAGGTGCGCTATGTCGATCGGTCGATGATCGAGAAGGAATGCGCCGACTACGTGCGCATCCGCGAGGCGCAGCCGGCGCGTTTCGTCGAGTCGTTCATGACCGCGCCGTCACCCGGCATCGTCGCCCTGGCGATGCTCAATGAGTTCTACCCCGGCACGCACGACTACCTGGCCGCGGTCGCCGAGGCGTTGCGCACGGAGTACGAGTACATCGTCGCGCAGGGCTTCGTCCTGCAGATCGATGCGCCCGACCTCGCCATGGAGCGCCACACGGCCTACGCCGACCGGCCACTGTCGGACTTCGTCGCCTTCGTCGACCAGACGATCGCGGCCATCAACCGCGCGCTCACCAACATCCCGCGCGACCGTGTCCGCCTGCACGTCTGCTGGGGCAACTACGAGGCGCCGCATCAGTTCGACGTGCCGCTGGACGACATCCTGCCGCACCTCTACGCGGCCAACGTCGGTGCGCTGATGCTGTCGATGGCCAACCCGCGTCACGAACACGAGTACCGCAGCTTCGCGCGCCATCCGCTCCCGCAGGAGCTGCTGCTCATCGTCGGTGCGATCGACACGACGACCAACTACGTCGAGCATCCCGAGGTCGTCGCCGACCGCGTCGAGCGTGTCGTCAACGTGGTCGGCGATCCCCACCGCGTGCTGGCCGGGACCGACTGTGGGTTTGCCACCTCTGCGGGTCTCGGCGAGGTGGCGGAAGAAGTGGTGTGGGAGAAACTGCGCGCGCTGCGTGCTGGCGCCGATGTGGCGACGCGACGGCTGTTCGGCAGGCTCTGACCGGTTCGTATCCGCGTACCGAATTGCCTTGCCTCGGCCCGACCGCTATGCGTGCGGCGATGTGTGGGAGGTGAGCAGATGGGTCGGATTGGAGTCATCGTCGCGGCCCTGCTCGGGACTGTTGTGTTGCCGCCGCGAGTTGCGACGGCGTTCGTGACGTTCGAAACCGGCCAGGTAAGACCGCTGGTGCTGTCACCGGATCGCCACACGTTGTTGGCACTCAATACGCCCGATGCGCGGCTGGAGGTGTTCGCGGTCAACGGCGGCGACATCGTACACACGGGCTCGGTGCCCGTCGGCCTCGAACCGGTTGCCCTTGCAGCGCGGACCAACACGGAGGCCTGGGTGGTCAATCACCTGTCCGACAGCGTCAGCATCGTCGACCTCAGCACGGCGCCGCCGCACGTCGTGCGGACGCTGCTGGTCGGCGACGAGCCGAGCGACATCGTCTTCGCCGGGCCGACCGACGCCGACGGGCATTTCACGCGCGCCTTCATCACTACGGCGCGCCGCGGCCAGAACCTGCCCGACTCCGTTCCGCCCAACCTGACGACACCCGGCATCCCGCGGGCGTTGGTCTTCGTGTTCGACGCCACCAATCTCGGCCCCGCGCCTGGCGGCACCCCGCAAGCCATCATCGAGCTGTTCGGCGACACGCCACGTGCCCTTGCTGCTGCGCCCGACGGCCGCACGGTGTACGCGGCCATCTTTCAATCGGGCAACCAGACGACCACCGTTACGGAAGGTGCCGTGTGCGACGGTGGCGCAACCGCGGCCCCGTGCAGCCTGGACGGTGTGCAGGTGCCGGGCGGTCTCGCCGCCGGTCAGGTGCCGGGAGGATTGCCGGCCCCAAACGTGAACGTCGAAGGTGCCCTCGGGCCCGAAGCCGGCTTGATCGTCAAACACAACGACGGCAGCGGCCAATGGCAGGATGAGCTGGGCCGGAACTGGACGAACGCTGTGCGCTTCAATCTGCCGGATCTGGATGTGTTCCGCATCGATGCGCTTGCCGACCCGCCGCGACAATCGGCGGCCTTTGCGCACGTGGGGACGGTGCTCTTCAACATGGTTGTCAACCCGGCCAACGGCAAGCTGTACGTCAGCAACACCGAAGCGCACAACGAAGTGCGCTTCGAAGGGCCGGGGACGTCCGCCACCACGGTGCGCGGCCATCTCCATGAAGCGCGCATCACCGTCATCGATGGGACGAGCGTCTTGCCGCGCCACCTCAACAAGCACATCACGGCGCTGCCGCAGGGCTACCGGACCACGCCGATGCCGGAGTCGGTGAAGGCGGCCAGCCTGGCGACGCCGCTCGATATGGCAGTCACGAGCGACGGCACGTTGTACGTGGCCGCGTTCGGTTCGAGCAAGATCGGCGTCTTCAACACGGCGGAGTTGGAGCAGGATACCTTCGTGCCCAGCGCCGCGCAGCACATTGAGGTGAGCGGTGGCGGCCCTTCGGGAGTAGCGCTCGACGAAGCCAACCGTCGCCTGTATGTGCTGACCCGCTTCGACAACGCCGTGAAGGTGATCGACACCGCGACGCGACAGGAGATCGGCCAGCACCCCTTGTACAATCCCGAGCCGCCGCAGGTGGTTGCCGGACGGCCGTTCCTGTACGACGCCCGCTTCACGTCGAGCAACGGCGAGGCATCCTGCGCCAGCTGCCACGTCTTCGCGGATTTCGATGCCCTTGCCTGGGACCTCGGCAACCCCGACGACGTGGTGAAACCCAACCCCAACCCGCTGGGACCAACGGGCTTCTTCGTCCCATTTCACCCCCTGAAGGGGCCGATGACGACGCAAACCCTGCGCGGCCTGGCGAATCAAGGCCCGATGCACTGGCGCGGCGATCGCACCGGCGCCACGTTCATCGGCGACCAACGGGCGTACGATACGCGCCTGGCATTCGAGGCGTTCAACGTCGCCTTCGACTCTCTTCTCGGGCGCGACGCGGGCAAGATCTCGGACGCCGACATGCAATCATTCACCGACTTTGCGCTGGAGATCCTGCCGCCGCCCAATCCGATCCGCAGTCTCGACAATCAACTGACGGCCGCGCAGGCCAACGGCCGCAGTATCTTCCGCGACCGCGCCATTATCGTCGACCAAGCCGCGAGCTGCCGCGGCTGTCACACCCTGAACGCGGCGCTCGGGCAATTCGGCACCCTCGGCCAGACGACCTTCGACGACGAACCCCAGCAGTTCAAGGTTCCGCAGCTGAAGAACGCCTATCAGAAGGTCGGCATGTTCGGCACGCCCAACACCAAATTCGCCGACATCCTGCCCGACGCGGCGCAGCACCAGGGCGATCAGATTCGCGGCTTTGGATTTCTCCACGACGGCAGCACGGCGACCGTGTTCGATTTCCTGCGTGGGCGTGTGTTCACCATCGACGACAATCAACGCCACGACCTCGAGCAGTTCGTTCTCGCCTTCGATACAACGTTCGCGCCCATCGTCGGCCAACAGATCACGCTGACTGGCGCCAACGCGACGGGAGTGGGGCCGCGCATCGACCTGATGATCGCGCGCGCCACGACGGCCTTCGACTTGCTGGGCCAACCCGACGCCAAGGAGTGCGATCTGGTTGCGAAGGCCGTCATCGCCGGACAGGCACGTGGCTTCTTGCTGAACGCCACCAGCGGCGACTTCCAGAGCGATCGCGCCGCGCAGCCGCCGTTGGCCGACGCGCAGGTGCGCGCCCTTGCGAACACCGATGGGCAGGAGGTGACCTATACGTGCGTGCCGCCGGGCGAAGGCGTGCGGCTGGGGCTCGATCGTGACGGCGACGGCATCTTCGACCGAGACGAGATCGATGCCGGTACCGATCCCGCCAATCCGAATGACCCGCCCCAGCCGAGCCCGACGCCGACTCCAACTGCCACGCCGAAGCCGCCGCGCTGTGTTTGTGATTGCAACAACGACGGCACCGTCAGCGTGGAAGAGATCATCCGCGGCGTGAACATCGCGCTCGGAAAGATGTCGCTCGACCTCTGTCTCGGCCTGGATCGCAACGGCGACGAACAAGTGGATGTGAGCGAGTTGGTAGAAGCCGTCTATGACGCGCTGCACGGCTGCAGCGGCGCGTAGATCCGCACGCGATTTGGACGCATCAGGGTTCAAGGAGCGGTTTGCGCACGCGCGCCCCGACGCGCTCTGTGAGGTCGAGTACGAGATGAAAC
>DATKMS010000248.1:0-9112 GCA_035541735.1 Candidatus Margulisiibacteriota bacterium | reverse complement strand
CTGCGTCTCGGCGAAGCGGCGTTGCAGGTGATGGGCCGCGCCGGTGCGCATCAAGTCGACGGCGCGAAGACCGCGCTCGGCCACGCCTACGGCGGCGGCGCCCAGTACTTTGCCATGTGGATCGTGAGCAGTGAACAGTAGGGGCCGGTCCCTATCCTTGGGGAGCGTGAATAAACTCGTGGTGTGCACGCTGCCGCGATCACCGGGGAATGAATTCCCCGGCGTCGACTGTGCCTGCCCATTGCGCCGTGGTTCCGGCGGAAATCAACAATCCCTGGAGAGCAAGAACAGTAGTCGAAGGAATGTCCATGTCTGACCCCGCAGTCCTCTACGAAAAGTCCGGCGGCATCGCCACGGTGACGATGAACCGTCCGGAGTTCCGCAACGCCATCAACCCGGAGATGCTGTGCCGCCTCGCCGACGCGTGGCAAGACGTCAATGACGACCCGGACATCCGGGTCGCCATCCTCACGGGCGCCGGCGACAAGGCCTTCTGTGCCGGCGCCGATCTTGACCGCCTCGTGCGCATGATGCAGGGATTGCGTCCGCCGGAGAGCGCGTTCGACGAACGCATCAAGAACGACTACTCGATCATCTACAAGGGCCTGCTGCGGAACTATCAGGTCACCAAACCGATCATCGCTGCGGTGCGCGGCTTCTGCGTCGCCGGCGGCACGGAGATCTTGAGCTGCACGGACATCCGCATCGCCGGCGATGACGCGCGCTTCGGCCTCGCCGAGGTGAAGTGGAGTCTGTTCCCGATGGGCGGCTCCACCGTGCGCCTGCCGCGGCAGATCTCGTATTGCAATGCGATGGAGATCCTGCTCACCGGCGAGCAACTCTCCGCCGAGCGGGCGCTGCAGATGGGCCTGATCAACAAAGTCGTGCCGCCGAATCAGGTCATGCCCGAGGCGCACCGCTTCGCCGACATCATCAACTCCAATGGCCCGCTGGCGGTGCAAGCGGTGAAGCGTTCGGTCCTCGCTGGCATCGGCCTGCCGCCGGAGCAGGCGCTCGAGAAGGAGATGGAGATCGGCATCCCCGTGTCGATGTCCGAGGACTGTCGCGAAGGCACGAAAGCGTTCAAGGAGAAGCGCAAGCCGGTGTTCAAGGGCCGGTAGGTTTGGGCTCTGTCGCCGGGATCAGTTGGCATCAAGAGTCGGCTAACGGCACGCGCCGGGAACTTCAGACTCAGCGGCGGCGCGCCGCTCCAGGCGGCGAACGGCACCTATGACCTGCAATTCGGTTGAGGATGGGAGAGGCGCCTGTGCCAATTGCGCGCTACGCCCCCTCATGACGCCTAGGATCAAAACACAATTATCATAAACCCGGCGTCCGTTTTTTCATCTTTTCCTGCATCAGAATACCATGTCTGTACCTCGATCACGTTTGGCCCGAAAAAGCCGAAACTGGCTCCAATGTTCGCTTGGCCTCCGCTCCCCTCGTGCGGTTCGTGATGCGCAGTAACTGCATAGAAGCGGTCTTGGACAAAAAAACCGAAGTCGACTTCATAGTCTCCGAGAAACGGATGATCGACGTGGAATCCACACCCATCAGCGGAAGTCCCATCGGTTAGCGAAGAGCCCCCCGGTACCTGCGAGTTGTAACACTCTCGGATGACGCCATCATCTCTGATGTAAGCCATCGCCTTGGCCCACCCGCCCTTATCGCGTGCTTGCCCAGCATTGCCGTTGGCGTACATCGCGTAGCCGGCACCCTGGCCGTAGACACCCCAACCGTTGGGGTTCTTGCTCTCGCCGACGACACCGGACCCGGTCGCACTGACCCCATACACGGCGGTGCCAACTGCGGTGTCATTGACCTGGAGTCTTGCGGCTGTTGGAGTGCCCGTGCCGATGCCGACGTTGCCGCTGCCGTTCAGGATGACCATTGCTGCCGAGTTTTGCAGGTGAAAACTTTGCGGGATGAAGACGAGGGCCCCGTTGACACCCTGAATGTAGCTATCCACGTTGCTCCCGCTCTCGGTGTCCCGCAGCGTGAAGTATGGCCCGGAGCCGGTGACCTTCAGGCCGTCCTGCGCGGCGATCTCCAGCTTGCTCGTCGGGGTCGCGGTGCCGAGGCCCATGTTACCCAAGCTGTCGATGAGCAGATCCGTGCGATCGGTGAAGGGCTGGATGGTGTGGTCGCTGGTCCGAATCTGCAGCGAGTAGCCGGACAGGCTGCCGGTCGATAGTAGGGTCTGATCGATGGCCAGTCCGTGGAACGGCGTCCCGAGACCCGTGCGCCCACTGACGTGCAGCCTGGCGTCGGGCGCTGCCGTCCCGATGCCGGCATTGCCCTTCACGATTAGATCGTTCTTGGCGGGATTGGCGAACGAGTAGCTGTCGGCAACCAGGACCCCGCCGGCCTTCAGCCCGGAGGCGCTCGGCGAAGCCGGCGAGTTGATGAGATCCACGTAGCGGTTCTGTTCCGCGTTGCTCGTGCCGGTGTAGACGATCGGATCTGCACCCGCATCCAGCGTGACATTGCCGCGGACGTCGAGCGGTGTCGTCGGCGTCGTGGTCCCCACCCCCACCTTGCTCGCCGACAGTGTCCCGCCCAACGTGCCGCTGCCACTGATGTCGAAGTTGCTGTTGGCCTGCGGGGTGGTGCGGTTCTGGATGAAGTTGCCGCTGACATTGGCGTTGAGCGTCCCGTTGACGGTGAGGTTGCCGCCGATCGTGCCGTTGCCGCCGACGTTGAAGTTGGCGCCGGCCTGTTGGGTCGTGGTGTTCTGGATGTAGTTGCCGCTACCGGCCGGGACGCTCGCAACCGGAATCGTTCCGGTCACCTTGCTTCCGGTCACCGCTTTAATCTGCGCGTCCTGCACGCACGCTGTGCAAGTGCTCGACAACATGTCGGCGGTGGCAGCGCTGAGCGTGCGGATCGCATACGGCGATGAACCGATCTGCTGGCGCGGCGCCAGTGTTGTGAACGTTCCGCCGCCGGCCGGCCGCACGCCGATCTCTAGAAAGCGGTCGGCGCCCGGGAAGGCGGTGACACCGAAATCGAGTTGCACGGTGAACACCCCGTTGCTCGCAGCCACGTTCGAGCGCGTCAGCGTCGCGCCGATCTGTGTGCCGCCAGCCGCCGCGTCGAAGAGCGCAAACTGCAGGTCGTAGTTGCCGTTCGCCGGTGCGCCGGCGTCAGTGAGTTGACCCTGATACGTGAAGAGGGTCGTCTGCGCCGGCGCCGCAGCGCTCAAGAGCGTCCCAGCGAGTAACACGGTGAGCGCGAGATGATGACGAGTGGCCGCAATGCGTGATGCCCCCATCGCACGTCCCCCTTTGCCGAAAACCTTGTATAGTGCATACGTATCATCGTTCGGTGACATACTGAAGTGGGGTTCATGGGCTGAGTTTGCCGGGACCGTGGACAACACACACCGTCCCTCGATACGGCCGCTCGAAGGCTGCGGCCTGCTCATGAACCGGCACGTCTCAGTCTCGTCATGCCCGCGAAAGCGGGCATCCAGGTGTGGCACGGTAGCGGCAGATGCAGGCATGGATTCCCGCTTTCGCGGGAATGACAGCCTGTTCATGCCCCTTCAAACCGGCGGCCTGTCGGCGTGGCTCTTGGGACGATCGGGTAAAATCTAAGGGGCAAGTATTCGTTCCGGTCACCCCGACGAGCCACCCTCTCTTGGCGGCGCATCGAGGGGCGCAGTCAATCCGCACGGAGCGGCGGACCGACCAGCCATCCGCCATCGACGGGAATGGCCGCGCCGTTCACGAAGCTGGCAGCTGGCGACGCAAGGAAGGCCACTACCGCGGCGATCTCCGCTGTCTGCCCGAGGCGGCCCGCGGGAACTTGCCGCACCATCAGGTTGCGCATCTCCTCCGGCATCGACAGCGCCAGTGGCGTAGCGATGAGTCCCGGCAGCACGGCATTGCACGTCACCCCGCGGTCGGCGTATTCCTTGGCGACGGTCTTGGTGAGCGCGATCACTCCGGCTTTACTGGCCGCATACGCCGGCTGCAACGGCGACGGCCATTCGGCGGCCACCGAGGAGATGTTGACCACGCGGCCCCAGCCGCGTTCGGCCATCGCCGGGACGGTGGCCTGAATGCACGAGAAGCCGCGCGCCCGACGTGCCGCGTGCGCTCTACGGGGACGCCGGACGCCGGCGCTTCGCCGTTGCCGACACCGGGATCGGTATCGCAGCTGCGCCGCACCGGTCCGTCGGGGTTGGGAAGCTGCGTGGAACCCGGTCGCCCCGCCGGTTGACTTAGCGCTGAGCGCCGGCGTATCGACGAGGCGTGGAGCGTGAGGTCATCATCAGCGGCATCGGCGGCCAGGGCATTCAGCTCATGGCCAAGGTGCTGGCACAGGCCGCCAACCGCGCCGGCAAGCAGGTCATGCTGTTCGGCATCTACGGCGGCATGATGCGTGGCGGACCGAGTGAGTCGACCGTGGTCATCAGCGACGACGCAATCGAAGCGCCGCCGCTCATCCCGCAGACGTGGAGCCTGCTGGCGATGCACCCGACAGGCTTGCCGGAGTTGGCGAAGAAGCTGCGCGCCGGCGGCGTGCTGTGCGCGAACTCGACGCTGGTGACGCAGGTGCCGCGCGACGACGTGCAGGTCATCAGCATCCCGGCAACCAAGCTGGCCGAGCAAGCCGGCACTATCATGGGCGCCGGCATGATCGCCTTGGGTGCATTCTGCGCCGCGACACAGCTCGTCGGCCACGACGCCGTGGTCCAGGCGATGCGCGACTCACTGCCCCCGCACCGCCAGCATCTGGCTGAAAAGAACGTGCAGCTGCTCAACCAAGGCGCGCAATTCATACATCAAAGGATTGGGGTGGAGACCTCTTCACTGGTCACTGGTCGCTGATCACTGGTTACTTCCGTGCACGCCACCGTCACCATCGACATCGAAACCTGCAAGGGGTGCGTCCTCTGCATCCCCGTGTGTCCGCCCAGAGTGCTGGAGATGTCGACGGCGGTGAACGCCAAGGGCTATCGCTACCCGCTCCTGCACGACGGGTGCACCGGGTGCGAGCTGTGCGCCAAAGTGTGTCCGGACTTTTGCTTCATCGTCTACCGGCGCCCATCGGGGCACACTTTCCAGAATGGTGAATGTTGAATGATCGGAGTCGAATCCGCGGCCGCCGGGGCTTTCGCCCCAGACCCTGGGCACAGCTCGCTGTGCCCCTACAACGGGGTTGCGCCCTTCATTCACCATTCGCGAACGCACTTGGGGTGGTGTTGATGGGCCGAGTGCTGATGGAAGGCTCGCAAGCGCTCGCCGAAGCGGCCGTGCACGCCGGCTGCCGCTTCTACGCCGGCTATCCGATCACGCCATCGACGGAGATTCTCGAGTACATGTCGGTGCGCCTGCCGCAGGTCGGTGGCGTGTGCATGAACGCCGAGAGCGAGATCGAGGCGATCGGGATGGTGTGGGGTGCCGCGGGTTGTGGGGTACGCGCCATGACCGCGTCGACGGGGCAGGGCATCAGCCTCATGCAGGAGAGCTTCGCCGAGCTCGCAAATGCTCAGATCCCGGTCGTCGTCGTCAATATGTGCCGCGGGCAAGGCGACTACTTTCAGTCGACGCGCGGCGGCGGGCACGGCGACTACCGTTTCATCGTGCTCGCGCCGTCGTCGGCGCAAGAAGCCGCCGACCTGACGTTGCAAGCGTTTCATCTGGCGGAGCAGTGGCGCAATCCGGTGATGATCATGGGCGACTTCCTGCTGTCGCACACCTCGGAACTGGTGGAGTTTCATCCGCTGAACGAGGCGACCCTGCCGCCGAAGACGTGGGCGACGACCGGCGCCAAGGGACGCAAGGCCATCACACTCTCGCCGCTCGGGCCGTCGGCGAAGCTGTCGACCAACGTTGCCGCCGCGCTCGCCAACGTCATCGGCAAGCATCCCGACATCAAGCGCCAGGAGGTGCGCGTCGATGCCGGATTGCTCGACGACGCGGAGCTCGTCGTCGTGGCCTTCGGCTTTCCGGGTCGCTTCGTGAAATACGCCGTGCGTCTGGCACGCGAGCAGGGGCTGCGCGTCGGCTACATTCGACCCATCAGCCTGTGGCCGTTCCCGTCGGCTGTGGTGGCGCAGGCCGCGGAGCGCGCCAAGGCCATCGCGGTGTTCGAGCTGAATGCCGGGCAGATGATCGAAGACGTGCAGCTCGCGGTGCTCGGCCGCGCCCCGGTGACCGCCATCGGCGGCATTAGCCACGATCACTCCGGCTTCGGTGTCGGCCCCATCCTCAATGTCGAGTACATCCTGCAGCGGATGCGCGACGTCTATCCGCGGAGGGCGATGACCGCATGAGCAAAACAGTCACCAGTGATCAGTCATCAGTAACCGGCTCAGAGGAAAAGGAATCCCCTACTGATCACTGGTCACTGATTACTGATCACTCTCCTCGGTCACTGGTCACTGGTCACTCTCTTCAAAAAGTCTTCGACAAGCCCGATCTGCTGCTGACGACGAGCCACAACCTCTGTCCGGGCTGCGGCGAGCCGGTGGCGTTGCGCACGATCCTCGAGCTGCTTCAGGAGATGGAGCTGCGCGACCGGACGATCTGCGTGTGCGGCATCGGCTGCTACACGGCGTTTCCCGGCATCATCGACATCGACGTGCAGCAGGCATTGCACGGCCGTGCGCCGTCGGTGGCGACCGGTGTGAAGCGTGTGCTGCCCGACCGCTTCGTGTTCACGCTGCAAGGCGACGGCGACATGGTGTCCGAGGGACTGCAGGAGGTCATCCATACGGCGGCGCGTGGCGAGAAGGTCACCGCGGTGCTGCTCAACAACGGCGTCTTCGGCGAAACCGGCGGGCACATGACTGCGACGTCGGTGATCGGGCAACACACCAAGACGAGCGTCGGCGGCCGCAGCGTCGAGAAGCACGGTCACCCGATCCAGATCAGCGAGCTGCTGGCGCCGCTCGACGGGGTGGCGTACGTCGCGCGGGGTGCCATGCACACGGCGGCGGCGATCAAGTGGACCAAGCAGTGCCTGCGCGACGCCTTTCAGTCGCAGCTCGACGGCAAGGGTTTCTCGCTGGTCGAGATCCTCACCATGTGTCCAACGGATTGGTTCGTCCCGCCGGAGGCGGGGCCGCAGTGGTTGGACGACAAGCTGAAGGCGACCTTTCCGTTGCGGGTGATCAAGGCCCCTTCAGCTTGAGCGCTGCGGACAGCGCCGGCTGCAGGCGTGCCACGGCGGCGGCGTCGATTGCCAGGTGCTCCGTGACCTGAGCGACGGTTTCGCGCGTTTCCTCCGTCGCCCGAGGGGCGAGGAACTCGCGCACCTGGGTGGCCACCGGCTCGAACGTCAGCTGCCCCAAGCCGCGAATCAGGTTTTGCAGGAGCATGGGATCCATCAGCTTCACCAACTGCTCCCAGTGGTCGCGGACGAAGTCCCAGGCAGCGCGGCGCGCGGCGCGGCGTCCCAGCAAGCCGGCGAGCAGGAAGGTGCGGTCCTGCGCGCGTACCTCGGTGCTGAGCGCCAGCTCGAGGGTACGCTGGATCAGCTCAGGCACCTCGTAGGCGGCCAAGGCGAGCAGGAAGCGCTGCTCTTCTTCCGGATCGGTCGTCGCTGCGCGCTTGCGTTCGAGATAGCGCTCGTACAACGCGGCGTCGCCGTCGCGCGCTGCCAGACCAACGACGACCGACGCCAGATTAGGGTCGAGTGAGGGACGATCGGTCAGGTACTGCTCCAACCGGCGCCGCGCCTCCGCACGCACCGCTTCGACGCGTGCGACCGCACCGAGTGCACCGATGACCACGGCACGCTTGAGGCGTTCATCCACGGCTTCACCCGGACGCGGCTGCCAACCGAGTGCGGCGAACTGCTCGCGGTAGTAGTCGGCGACGAACGCTTCATACGCGGCGCGCACGTCGTCCGCGACCACGTGCAGGCTGAGCCAGGCGAGCTGATCCGCCAGCACCGACACCACCGCACGGTCCGTCTCGGCGCGATAGCCGGCGAGCAAGGCGAGGAACTGGTCGACCGATGCCGCGCCTGCCTTCAGCAACGTCCACTGGTTGTCGGCAAGCATGAGGCGCTCGTGGGGTTCGAGCGCCTCCTGGACGACGCCGACCAAGGCCTGCAGCGATGCGTCGTCCATCGCGACACGATAGAAGCCGCTGGCGCCACCGTTCGGGAAGTACCAGCGTGCTGCCGGCAGCGTCACGTCGGCCTGTGCCGTGCCGAGCAGCACACGGCGTTCGCGCACGCCGTCGGCGCCGCCGAACTTGATGACCAACGGCACAGGCCAGGTTTGCGGCTTCTGTCGCGCCGCGGCGTTCGGGTCGGCAAAGAAACGCTCTTGGCGCAGCGTGATGCGCAGGTGACCGCTGGCCTGCTGAGCCGTGGCGTGCACCACCGGGTGCCCGGGCTCCTTGATCCATGCATTGGCGATCGTCCCCACATCGCGTCCGGACGCGGTGCTCAACTCGCGCCAGAAGTCGTCTGCCGTGGCATTGGCCTCGCGATAGCGGTTGAGGTAGGCGCGCACGCCGGTGCGGAACGCCTCGGCGCCAAGAAAGCCCTCGATCATGCGGACCACGCCGGCGCCCTTCCAGTAGGTGATCACGTCGAAGCGCTCGGTTGCCTGCTTGGCGTTCTTCACTTCGAAGGAGATCGGGTGAGTGGATTCGAGCGCATCCATGCTGAATGGCCGGGCCAGCGTGGCGACGAAGTCGCGCCACATGCCCCAGTCGGGCACCAGGTCGGCGACGACCTTGTACCCGATGAAGGTGGCGAAGGATTCGTTGAGCCAGAGATCGTCCCACCACGCCATCGTGACGAGGTCGCCCCACCACATGTGCGTCAGCTCGTGCGCCGCGGTATAGAAGATACCCTTCAGTGCCGGTACCGCGGCGCGCTCCGGGTCGGCGGCGATCGCCGTCAGGCGATACGTGATGGCGCCGGGATTCTCCATCGCGCCGGCTTCGAAATCGGGCACGCCGATGGCGTCCACCTTCCCGTAGGCGTACGCGATCGCGGTGTAGTCTTCCAGGTACGACAGGGAACGGACGTGGGCATCGCGGGCATAGACGCCCTTGTCCGCCATTCCCTTCGGCAGCCACACACGGACAGGCACTCGGCTCGGTGTACTGGTGGTGGGCGTCGCCTCGTACGGTCCGAC
>DATKMS010000247.1:0-11140 GCA_035541735.1 Candidatus Margulisiibacteriota bacterium | reverse complement strand
AAGGCTGTCTCGACGCCATGGAGCGCATGAACGGCCTCTTGACCTGAGGACCGCGCCGGACCAGGTCATACTCCCACTCGATGCGCATGGCCGCAGTGGGACGGCCTCAGGCGGCGACCTTCTTGCGCGCGGCAACGAAGTCGACGATGACGCGGGCCGGCGGCAGCTTGGGGATCGCGGCGCGCGTGCCGTGAAAAGCCGCCAGCAAACGGTCGATGTCGCGCGCGACCGGCTCGGAGAAATATGCGCGACCGCAGGTGGGACAGACTTCAGCCGGGATGCTTTCGACGATCACCTCAACGCAGCTGCCGGTGCGTCGAAAGACCCGCGTGATCGCATCCGACCGCAGCCGTCCCCGGCACGCGAGCGTGCACGCGTTCAGCGACGCTTTCGTTTTCTTCGCGTTTTCCAATCTGGTTCCCATTCCTTTGCGTCCGGTACGTAGGCCGTCACCACCGTCGCGAAGCGTCCTCGGCCTACATACTCCAGCACGATGTGATACGGCAACCGATCGTCCGATGTGAAGTGGAGGAGCAGGGCTCGCGAGCCGTAGTCCTCAATCACGTCGCCATGCTCGCATGCCGCCCGCAGGTCCGTTGTCGTCAAGCCGTCCTTCCGCGCCTCGATGAAGGCGTGGTCGCTGAAGCGAAGGGCAATGCGACGTTGCATCAGCAAGCGGCGAACCCGGACGATGTCCACACCTAGGCTCCGATGCCGGAGGGCACGTGCACACGGCCCGTGAGTAAGTCGGTCATGAGACCCGCCTTCACGACTTGAAGTTTGGTCAGGAGGGAACCCTCCGACTCAATCTGGTCAGCGACAGTGAAGAGAACCGAAGCGACCAGTTCTTGCTCCGCCCGCCGTAGTGGCATGGGCAACACAACGGCCTCCAGGTCGCGATTGTAGATGTGCTGGACCTTTGTACCTTGGGGATTTCGATTGATCTGATGCCGGAAGAACGGACCGCGCAGTGTCCAGAACAGAAATGGCAGGTGGCAATCGAGAGGGCGAAATCTCGCAAGGCGCTGGTTCAACAGGCACTGCTCGTCCGGTCGAGTTATACAGACCCTTCCCAAGAACGCCTCTTCCAATGATTGGGCGGTGAGGTTCATCACGATTTCCTCGCCACGAACCAGATACTCAAGCGCAATGTCGGCCCAAGACTCCGGCAAGCATACTGTGTTGCCTGGTTCCCAACTCACGAACTCAGATGGCGGCAAATTGCCGGGACGCAAGAGGCGAATCCCACTGTTTCGATAGTCCGCGGATGGGAATGCCTTCCCATTCTGGAAGCTCGCCACCTCGCAAAGGCGTCGCACCCGCCACTCACGGGGGATACGGCCCAAGCCCGAGTCTTGAAACTGTTCCGGATGCGCCTCAGGGTCGCGAAGGTCGCCGTGCTCGTCGAGGCCGCGGGTGAGGAGGTCGTGGAGCAGGCCGGCGCGCACCTGCTTCAGCTTCGCGATCACCGCCTCCGTCTTCGCGATTGCCTCATCCACCGTGTCCAGCAAGGTGGCGATGACGCGTTGTTCGCTAGGGTCAGGGGCTGGGACCAGCAGCCTCCTGACGTCGGCTTCGTTTACGGCTGGGTAGTTTGATCCCGTCTCGAGCGCACGAAGCTGCGCGGAGATCGTCTCACTGAAGAGTTGATGAAAGATGAAATGTGGATCGGCAACCTGCTCCTTCGCGCGCAAAACCGCGAAGCCTGTCGAGCACACGAGATGGCCCGTTTGGCGTTCGCCAATTTGCGCGTGAGACTGAAGCCCGGGGCGGACTGTGCAGAGAAGAACGTCTCCGCTGCGCACCACCCGCCGGGCCCGGCTCGGGGCGTCCCTGAATTTCACCCGTCGAATGCTGCTCGAATCGATTCGGCCTCTTTCAACTGCCGAAATGTCCAGATAGTCGAATTCAAAGTCGGGAGGTGTAGCCGGTCCCAGCGTCTCTGGATTGGTGTCGCATAGAGTTTCCATTGACCGGAGCTGCCAGCCCTCGCAGCTTGTTGGGCTTCGCAACACTTGGGTCATGCGTATGCGTGTTGCTTGAGAAAGCCTTGCAACCGCCCTTCCGCGGTCGCCCGTTCACCCCGGAGGGCATCTAGCGTGACGCGGTATTTGTCCCACAGAGCTTCCAGGTAACCGACCAGCTCCTGTCGTCGCGCGCCAACAGCAGAGGCGAGACCCGCCTCCGCATCCTGTGCAAGCAGGTCGAGGACGAGCCCCTGCTTGTCGGCATCGCTCTTTCCGCTGCAGCGGCCCTTCAGCTCCTGCAAGAACGAATCACTCAACTCACGATAGCGCACCCGCGCGTCGGCGAGTTGTTTCTTCAGATCTGCGTGCGGCGCCAGCGCGGCTTCGAGCGCGGCAAGCTCGTCGAAGACGGGCTGTAGTGCTGCCCTCGCCTCCTCGAAGGCCTGGCGGTCCGTCGCTGTTGCGCGGGCTCGGCTCGCTGCCCTCTCGAGTCTCGTGAGCCGCTTCATCTCATCACGGTGCTCGCTCTTGAGCTCACGCATCTGGCGTTCGATATCCTTCGCGTAGTTCCACGACTCCAGCTCTTCCTCGTCTGCGTCCTCGGGCGGGTTGCTCGATTCGAACCCCTCTTTCTCCACCTTTACTCGCGTGATGTCCGCTTTCGCTGTGGCGATCTGTTCGAGGTAGTCAGTCATCAGGGCCTTCACGAGCTTGTGGCTGAATGGGTCGAAGATCGGTCCGCTCGCTTCGTCGTCTTCGAGCGCATCGGCAATCGCGTCGACCCAGCCGTCGATCACTCCGGCGAAGCCGTTTTCGAGCAGGGTCTTGAGATCCGGGAGCGCCTCCGCCCACCAGGCGGCAATGACCCCGGCCAAAGTGAAGCGGTCCAACATGCCGAGCGGCAACAGCGCGGTCGCGAACGAGTCGAGGAACTCGCCACGAGTCCGATTGAGATCGCGCTGCTCCGGCAGCCACGCCAGACGCGGCGCATGCTCCTGCCACCACGCGGCAAATCGTTCGTGCAGCGCCCCCATGCGGGCGCGGATGCCGGCATCGTCCTCGACGAGGCGGCGTAGCGCCGTACGCTCAGTCAGTGCGGGTGTGAAATCCGCATAGCGCGCGTCGCCGCCGCGCCGCACAAACACGTGGCTCGGATCGAAGCCTAAGCTGTCGTACAGCGCACGCTGCGCTTCGATCTCGCTCACAGGAACACCACCGAGCAGGTGCGCGCGCACGTCGTGCGGCTCCGGCGGCGGCGCGTTATCCACGTAGCGCCGGATGTTGAGGTTGTACTCGTTGTCCTTGGAACGGATCTCGTCGAGGCTGACACGCCGGGCGTACGCCGGCACGTCCTCGAACCGGTCGAAGGTGGAAGCGATCTTCTCGATGTGCTCGGGCCGCAGGTAGTTCTGCGCACGGCCGGCGTAGAACTCAGCGTCGGCGTTCATGAAGAGAATCTGGTTCCGCCGGTTCTCGGGCTTGTTCGGATTGGGTGCCTGCCGTGAGAGATTCGGCCGCATCACCAGAATGCACGCCGGAATGCCCGCACCATAGAAAAGATTGGGCGGCAAGCTGATGATCGCTTCGATCAGATCTTCTTCGACGAACTTCGCGCGGACTTGCTTTTCCTCTCCGCCGCGAAAAAGGACGCCGTGGGGCATCACGGTCGCCATCATTCCATTCGGCTTGCAGACGGCCAGCATGTGCTGGGCGAACATCAAATCGGCCTTCTTCCCGGTCGTCGGACACCAACCCCAGCGGAAGCGCTCGGGGAACTCCATGTTGGTGCGCGTGTAGTTCTGGCTGAAAGGCGGATTGGCGATGACGCGATCGAAACGCTCCAGTTCGCCACCCTCGCGATGCAGCGGATGCAGCAGCGTGTCTTCGCGCTCGATGGCGGCGTCGGGAACGTCGTGGAGGATCATGTTGAGCTTGCAGATGGCCCATGCGGAGTGGCCATTGTCCTGTCCGCACAGACGCAGGTTGCGCGGATCGCCACCGCTCTGCTCGACGAATTCGCGGCTGATGATGAGCATCCCGCCGGAGCCACAGGTTGGGTCGTAGATGTTCATGCCCGCCTGCGGCTTGAGCGTGCGCACCATCAGCCGCTCGACGTCGCGCGGCGTGTAGAACTCTCCGCCCTTTTTCCCTGCGGAGTCGGCGAACGTGTTGATGAGGAACTCGTACGCGGCGCCGAGCAGGTCGGAGAATTGGAAGTCTTCGTTGCGCAGGCGATACGGATTGAAGTGGCGGACAAGCTCCCGGCAGTCTTCATCGCTGAGCACGCGCTTGTTGCCTACCTGCTTGAGGAAGTGGATATGGTCGAGCACATGTTCGAGCGCCGGATTGGCGTCGCTCAACGCGCCGAGCGCCTTATCGAGGAGCTCGCCGATGTTCGGTGCGTTTAGATGCTCGATGATATGCGCCCAGCGCGCCGCCGGAGGAACGAAAAACGTGTCGAAGAAGTCCGGGTTGTTGCCGTAGCGGCGCTCAGCCTCCTCGTGCGCCATTCCCTCCTCGACCTTGCAGCCGATCAGCTTGTCGTGCTCGCCGTCGAAGACGTCGGAGCAGCGCTTCAGGAACAGCATTCCGAAGATGTAGTCCTTGTACTCCGCTGCATCCATTCTGGGGCGGAGGATGTCCGCGGCTGCGTAGAGGTGGCGCTCAAGTTTGGCGAGGGAGAGCTTGGGCATCAGTTCGTTCGCACGAATAGCAGTGGCGCTTGGATACGACACGCCGCGCTATAGGGTCAACCGGGCCGAGGGAGTGGCTGACGTCCGCGGCGCGGCTGCTCGAAGCTGGTGTGCGGTTGGACGAGCGGGATCCGGATGAGCTGGCGCCCGGCGTCAAGACGGCGCGGAGCGCGCCTGTTTCCGGCGCGGCCGCTCGGTATCGAAGTCGAGCAGGACGTAGCCCGGAAAGTCCGCGAAGCGGAGGAGGGGACGCGCCAGCGCCGGCAGGTGCGGCTCGGCCCCCTTGAAGCCGACGATGCGCGGATTGCGCAGCATGAAGCGCTCACCCATTTGCTCGAGGTCGCCGCCGTGCGCGTGGACCAGGTTGCGGGCCCAGTCGACATCGCGACCGTAGGTCATCGGAATCACGAAGCCTGCCGCGCTGCGGAAGGCGACCACAGGGCTACGGTAGCGCCGTCCGCTCTTGCGCCCGACGTGATGCACGACCGCCAGCGGCGGCACGAACCAGGCGAAGGTGCCCATGATCGGGTTCGTGAACACGCGGTTGACGCGACGCATGAAACGCGGCAGGTGCATCGCGCGCGACAATAGCGCCAACCGTGGTGAACGGCAAACGGGCGATCGCACATTGGTGGTTGCTTCAGACTGTGCGCGCGTGACAGAGTATCTACCCAGGACACCATGTGTTCTGTCGCATCGGGCGTGCATTTCCGGCGTGGCCTGAAATGCCATGCGGCATAGCTTCAGGTAACCCGTGAAAGGAGGGTAGTACCAATGACGGGCAAACGAGCCGTGGCGGCAGTTCTGGCACTCCAACTGGTGGCAGCTCCGGTCCTGGCAATGTGCGGCGACAACGTCATCGATCCGGGCGAGCAGTGCGACGGCACCGCCGACAGCGGCTGCCCCGACCTGTGCGACAACACAAAGTGCACGTGCCCGCCGGTCGCCACCTTCAACATCGCCAGCAAGGCCAAGCCGCCCAACTCGCCCGGCAGTGCGAAGGTGAAGGTCACTAACGCCAAGCTGCTCGCCCAGTTCGGGCCGAAGAAGTTCAGCTTGAACAACGCGCGCTACACGCGCTTCCAGCTGGATGCGGCGAAGACGAAACCGGATGCCATCCTCATCCTCATCCCCGGCTTCGAGGGCGGCGCAGGCAACTTCCGCATCCTCGCCCAGAATCTCCTCAAGCGTATCAACGCCGACCACGGCAAACGCATCGAGGTGTGGGCCTTCGACCGGCGCACCCACCAGTTGGAGGATAGCGCAGGTCTGGAAGTTGCCGAAGCGGACCTTGATCCCGAGCTTGGGCTGAACTGGCTGTTCGGTGGCGAGCTGAACTTGACCCTCGACTCGCGTCTCACCCGGCGCGCCGTCTTCTACAACGCGCAGGACGATGTGCCGTTCCTGGCGAACTGGACCAATCTCGTGTTCTCCCAAGACATCGATGCGGTGGTCAGTGCGGCGCTAAAGAAGGCGAACCACAAGAACGTGTTCCTCGGCGGTCATTCCGCGGGAACGGGGTTCACGGCGCGCTACGCCTCGACAGACTTCAACATCACCAAGAAATGCAACGCCAAGAAGGCGAAGCCCGGCTACGCCAACCTCAGGGGGTTGGTGCTGCTCGAAGGCCCCGGCGCATTTGGGAGCGGCGCCGGCACTCTGACGGACGACTCGCTGGACCGGATGATCGCGAAGTTCGACGGCGGCCTCTACGGCGCCGTGCGCGACAACGCGCCGCGCTGTGTTGACGGGACGACAGCCTGTACGATCGCCACCGAGGCGACCGACTGCGCCGGCAAGAAGCCGCCGAAGTGCACGCCGCCGACGACATCCTACGCGTTGGCGGCCGCCCTCAATCCGCGTGTCCTCGCGCAATCTGAACCGCTGGCGATTCAGAGCGTCCACGACCTGAACAGCGGACAGAGTATCGGGCAGGTGGATCTGCCGCTGGAAAATCCCGTTCACGGCAACAACCTCGTCGCGAAGGTGCCGGACCTTGCCGGCCTGGCGTTCATTCAGCCGGGCACAGTGGAGTACGGCTTCGGGACCTTCCTCGATAAGGATGGAGTGATCGCCTCCTCCGTCGCTCCTTTTGTTGCCACGGGGGTGGGAGAGGAGGGACCTGTGGTCGGCGGGCTGCACACCTGGAAAGACATTTTGCACGGCGGGGCGGGGCCGACGGGGAACAAGGGCCCGCAGCCGACGACGCTCCCCCCGCCCGTTTGGGGTGCCGACATCGACGTCACGCGGCTGGACCGGCTGCTGTGGACCTTCTTCGCCGGACAGACGAACTTCAGCGACTGGTACTACCCGAACGCCGGGCCGAGCACGACCAGCATAACGGGGGTGTGCACCTCAGGAACCTGCACGGCCGGCAACACCGGCGCGTCTTGCACGAAGGATGCTGACTGTTCGCAGGTTATCAACCTCGATTCCACCAAGCTCTCTGCCCCGGCGCCGGCCGGCCGCGGCCGCTGTGACATCGAGAACCTGACGCAGGCCGGCAACATCAACATCCCGGTGATCGCCTTCGGCGGTAGCGCCGGGCTCGCCCGGGCGCCAGGGGTCTACATTCCCTTCGCGCAAAGCATCGCGAAATGCACAGCGCCGAGCTGCGACGGGACGACACCGCGCGTAGTCGACGATTCGAGCCCCAACCCGGCCTTCCCGACGTTCGGTGATGTCAAAGGAGGGTTCGAGGTGTTCATGAACGAAGGTTATGCGCACCTCGATGTGCTGACGGCCGAGGACGACACCAACAATCACGTCATTGGGCCGCTCTCTGATTTCATCGCGCGGAACATTCAGTGAGACGCCGAGCTGCTGCGGCCCGCACCCCTGCCCCGCGCCTGTGCCGGAAGTGGCACGGGCGCGGGGAGCTGGCATTCCATGTTTTCGGGGGAGCACTGCTCACTCACGCTGCCGGCATTTCCCGTGTGGCCACGATATCGGCGCCCGTGTCGAGCACGTTGGCAATGACAACGTCGCCCAGACCGACCGGCGCCACCATGGTTACTTGACGCAGCACGCGAGCTACCGCACGCACCTGACCCTTCGGTACGGGTCGGTTGGTTTTGACGGGTAGGCGGCCCCACAGCCCGTTGGCCACCCTGACGCTACCGGTCACCACGCGCCGCGGATCGGTGTGCTCCTGCTCGGCGTACTGCTTGCCGAGCTTGCAGCTGAAGCCGCGCACCTCGACGATCGCTCCCGCTTCTTCCTCGACTTCCAGCCGGCAGCCGAGCGGGCAGCCGATGCACAGGTAGTGAGTGATGGTCATGGGTTGCCGCACTTACGTCTCTGGCACCTGCAGTACCGCGGGCTGCTCCGGCCCTTCCGGCTCCTCTGTGTCGAGCGCTGCGCGCGGTAGCACGTGCACGGGGAGACTGTCGCCGTGGAACTTCTGCACAATCGCGGGACGCACCTTGAGGGTGATCATCTCGGCAGGGAAGACGTAGCGCAGTTTGCGTTCGTATACATCGCCGAGCCGCAGGCAGCTCTTCTCGAGCGGCCGGCGCACCCGCAGGTAGACGGTGTGCTCGCGGTCGGTGGAGATGGTGTGTGGCACACAATAGGTCACGTTCTCACCGGGAACGAGCCGGATATTGTCGGCCGGCGGCCGCTTTCCGATGACGGAGACACCGGCCTGGCGACCTGCCAACAGCGCCTCCTGGGTGACGAAGTCGACGAGATCGTGAATGTGCACGACGTTGCCGCACGCAAACACTCCGTCGACCGACGTCTCCATCGTGCTGCTGACGACCGGGCCGCCGGTGACCGGGTCGAGCCGCACGTTGAGCTGCCGCGACAGTTCGTTCTCCGGAATGAGGCCGATGGACAGCAGCAGCGTATCGCACGGCACATCCCAGCGTTTGTCCATGACGGGCCGCAGCGAGCTGTCCACGGGGGCCACCGTGACCTTCTCGACGCGGTCGCGGCCGTGAATGTGCACCACTGTGGTCGAGAGGTGCAGTGGAATGTCGAAGTCATGCAGGCACTGGACGACATTGCGGGTGAGGCCGTTGGCATGCGGCATGATCTCGAAGACCCCGACGACCTCGACGCCTTCGAGGGTCAAGCGCCGCGCCATGATCAACCCGATGTCGCCCGAGCCGAGAAGGACCACCCGCCGACCAGGCAGGTAGCCGAGCAGGTTGACGAACTTCTGCGCGAGACCCGCCGTCATGACGCCGGCGGGCCGGGTGCCAGGGATGCGAATGGCGCCACGCGTGCGTTCGCGCGCGCCCATGGCGAGCACGGCAGTGCGTGCAGCAATGATCCGGACGCCGCTCGTGCCGGACATCAGCTTCACCTGCTTGTTGCGGTCGATATCCAACACGTACGTGTCGCTCACCACGTCGACGTCGTGCTCCAGTACCTGCGCCAGGAAGCGCTGCGCATACTCGGGGCCGGTCAGCTCTTCCTTGAAATAGTGCAGGCCGAAGCCGGCGTGGATGCACTGCCACAGGATGCCGCCCGCTTCCTTTTCGCGGTCGATGATGAGGACGCGCTGGGCCCCAGACTCCTTCGCACCCAGTGCGGCTGCCATACCGGCCGGCCCACCGCCGACCACCACGACGTCGTACACTCCGCCGACCTGGGTTGCTTTGGTGGTGATCACGAGAGACCCTCGTCGGTGCGCTCACAGATGACCCACGAGCCGCCACCCCGTTTGGTGACCGCGGCAACACGGACGTTCAGTTCACGCGCCAGCAGCTCCATGCAGCGCGTCGTGCAGAACCCGCCCTGGCAGCGTCCCATGCCGGCACGGGTGCGGAACTTGATGCCGTCCAAGGTGCGCGCGCCGCGCTGAATCGCAGCGACCACCTCTCCCTCGGTGACGGTCTCACAGCGGCAGGCGATATGACCATACCGTGGGTCGCGTGCCGCCAGTTCGATTTGCTGCTGAGTGGACAGCGACGCGAAGTGCACCGGCTTCGGAACCGAGACGACAAAATCGGCCTTCAGCGACAGCGGCAGTCCCTCATCGCGGAGCATGTCACACACCATCCGGGCGATCGCTGGAGCTGCCGTCAGGCCGGGAGACTGGATCCCGGCGACGTTGATGAAGCCCTTCTTGCCGGTGGGGCCGATGACAAAGTCTTCACTGTCCGTCACGGCCCGGACGCCGGCGAACTCGGCGATGCAATCGCGTTCGCTGATGCCAGGAACGACGCGCTGCACCGCGGCAAAGACGGTCTCCGCGCCCGCCAGACTGGTCGTCAGGTCTTCCCGGTCATCGACGGCTTCTGCTGTAGGGCCAACCATGATCGTCCCGTCATACGTCGGGATCACCAGGATGCCCTTCGACACCGGCGTCGGACACGGGAAGATGATGCGCTTGACGATTCCGGCCAGGCGGCGGTCCAGCAGGTATTCCTCGCCCTTGCGGGGAAGAATCGTGAAGCTGCAGACGTCGGCGAGGTCGGCGATGCGGTCGGCGTAGACGCCGGCGGCGTTGATGACGAAGCGCGTCTGCAACCCGCCACGGGTGGTGGTGGCGGTCCAGACGCCGTCGGCGGCAGAGAGTGCGGTGACCGAGCGTTCGGTGAGCAGCTCCAGCCCGTTGCGGCAGGCGCTCTCCGCCAGGGCGAAGCACGCCTCGTACGGATTGATCACGGCGGTGGTGGGGGCGTACAGGGCGGCCAGCACTGCCGCCGATAGGTTCGGCTCCTCGTTGCGGATGCGCTGCGGGAGCCACATCTCCAAGCCGGGTACGCCCTTCGCGATACCCTGCTCTTGGAGCCGGGCCAGCGTCGCCAGTTGCGCGTCATCAAGGGCGACCGTCAGCTCGCCGATGCGTTTGAAGCCGAAGCCCAGCTCGGCGCAGAGCTGGTCCCACATCTGGTTGCCTTCCCACTCGAGCCGGCCCTTGAGCGTGTTGGGTGAGGCGTGGTGCCCGCCGTGGATGATGCCGCTATTGGCCTTGCTGATGCCGAAGCCGACCTCGCATTCCTTTTCGACGAGCGCGGCGCGCACCCGGAAACGCATCAACTCGCGTGCGATGGCGCAGCCGATGACGCCACCGCCGATAATCAGGACGTCATAGAGCATGTTTCGCTACCACTTCGCTCTCGACTCTCGGCTGTCAACTGGGCAAAGCCCGCGCCCGAAGGCGTTTGCGCGGATCGGTGCTTCATAGGCTGGCATGCTCATTCGCCACATGGTCGTCGATGAACTCACGCATCACGCGCAACGCTTCGGGGAGGTGTGCAATGAAACCCATGTGGCTGGTGGGATACCAGCGGATGGCCGGCCTGCCCCAGCGCTTCCACATCCCTTTGACGACGCGCGGGTCGAAGAAGCGGTCATTCGACGCGGCGATCAGCAGAATCCGCCCCACGGGCAGCTTGGGGAGTAGCCGGTGCCACCCCATGCTGGTGACGAACGCTTCGAACTCTTTGTGGCCCCAGCCGAAGGAGCGCAGATCGCGCCGCATCCTGCCGAGAACGGGAGCATCGGCGAGCAGGGCCGCCAGGT
>DATKMS010000246.1:0-9197 GCA_035541735.1 Candidatus Margulisiibacteriota bacterium | reverse complement strand
CCGACTCGGGTCACGCCGGTATTCAGCGAGGCGCTCCGCTGCGAGTTCTAAGTGGCTTTCGGGAACCGGCAGCTCGCCCGGCCTCTCGGCAATTCGGTCCCAAAGGTCCTGCAGATATCGAACCTGCTCGGCCTTGGAGAGCTCCGCGAATCCCGGTGGCTCGGGAATCGTTGTGTGCTGCATGCTTCAATCCTCCGTGCAACGATACCTCAGGCCTCGTGCGGCTGCCAATGGAGTAGAGGCTAACGTCTTGCCGCTGACCCGCGTAGGGTTGCGCGGGGTTGTGGAGCCGCCGGGTCGAGCGGCTTGTTCGGCCTATCCTCCATATTTCCTGAGGTCGGGAAATGCGAGCGCGATGGACACCAAGGCAAGAAGCACTACGAATTTGACCGCAAGTTCGAGCAGCGAGCTACGCCAGAGATCCTTTGATTCCTCCGGATTGCTCCAGCCGCCGGGTTCGTCATCATCGAGAGTGATCAAGTGGCCGAAGGCTGCCCACGCCGCTAAGCCGCACGCGGACCAAATGTACGGCACATGCGCGAAGACGGACAACGCCGCCACGATCGTGATGCTCAGAAAAAACAGAATTCCGTAATTGCGAAAGACCGCGCTCATTGCGAAGCCGAACTACATTTCGGCTCCCGAAGGAAGTCCGCGGCTCCTGCAGGCGCTGCGGCATAACACCCCGCGGCCATCGCGGCCCCCATACGTCACAATGCATTGCCGGGTCAAACGGTTACAGCGCCGGCCCCCTACCTCCGCTCCGGGTGTGCTACGCCGCAGGGCCGGCGGGTGAACGTCCCGGACCGGCCCGCAACCGGTCAGCGGGGCTCTGGACGCCGTGACCGCCGCGGTTGAAAACGTGCGTGTAGACCATGGGCGTCTTCACGTCGCGTGACCGAGCAACTCCTGCACAGTGCGAATGTCGTAGCCGCTTGCGAGCAAGTCCGTCGCAAGACTATGCCGCAACGTATCACCGTACTGCCCATGAACCGCCGCCCCTCGCGACAGTTCGCTGCCGGCAGCATCCATTCCACGGCGAAGAAGTAGAGATCCTTCGTAGAGCGCGCGACCACAAAGGGGGCAGCGTACTCGTTCGGGTGCGGCAGAACGGGGTGCAACTGACGCTGCCCGCCTGGATGTTGGACGACGGCTTCTGTGCGCAGCTCCGCTACGGAACCGAGCCGCTGGTGGTGCCGCCGGCGCTGATCGCGCTGCGTGAGCTGCTCGACGCTCAGCCGCTGCTTGCTTCGGTGCCCGAAAAACAGCAGCGAAGGCGCGTGGCGAACCAGGGAGGTGACCATGCGCCGAAACACCTTGCAGCACACGTTGCCCTTCGAGCACCGGGAGATCTGGGCGAGGCTTCCGGTCGAACAACGCCGACAGTGCCAGGACCTTGCCGGCGGCTCCTGCGAGCGGTGATGGAGCACGACGAACGGGTGAGGGAGGAGGAGGGTCATGAGCGAGAAGATTCGCGGCGACCATCTTGAACGCGCCGCCGTCGTGTACGTGCGGCAGTCGACGTTACATCAGGTGCGCCATCATCGTGAGGGACAGCAACGGCAGTATGCCCTGGCCGATCGCGCGCGCCAGCTCGGGTTTGCCCAAAATCGAAGTGGTCGACGACGACCTCGGCGTGAGCGGATCCGGCAAGCAGGAACGGCACGGATTTGCGCGGCTCCTGACGGCGGTGTGCGCGGGCGAGGTAGGGGCAGTCTTTGCGTTGGAAGCCTCGCGCCTCGCACGCAACAACCGCGACTGGCACAACCTGATCGACCTGTGCGCGTTGAAACGGGGGTTCGCAGATGAGCCGCAACCAGCTGATTCAGGATCGAGCTGCAAAGGTAGGCTTCCGCGCCTCGTTTCCAAGAGAGAAGAGGCCGGCGTAGCGCGCAGGAAGGGAGGAATCATGGCGTAGCTCTCTGGACAAGACGACCGCGCCTGTGCGTAGAATCCGCCCCATGACCATACAGCGACTGTACTCATGCGATGACCATCTGGATATCTGGAACCTGCCGCGCGATCTGTGGGTGGACCGCTTGCCGGCGCGGCTGAGCGAACGTGGCCCGCGGGTCGTCGAGCAGGGCGGCAGTGCCTGGTGGACGTGCGACTCCGGGGTCATTGGCCCGTACCGGCTGGCGAGCGGGTACAGCGCCATCGCCCGCGCCGGGATCGACGACGACGGTTCGCGTGCGGCAATTCCGCACCTGCGTCTCGAAGACATGGACCGCGACGGCATCTACGCCTCAGTGATCTACGGGCCGAATCTCTTCGGCCTACCGATCAGCGATCCCGAGCTGAAGGCGGCGGTGCTCGCGGGCTACAACGACTGGGCGCTGGAGTTCAATCGCCACGCTCCCGACCGGCTCTGTGTATTGCCCGTGTTGCCGACGCACGCGCCGCAAGCAGCTGTGGCCGAGCTCGAGCGCGTCGCCAAGCTCGGCCATCGCGGTGCGATCATCAGTCCCTTCGAGTTCCGCTGTAGCGATCCCGAGTGGGAGCCGCTGTGGAGCGCCGCCGCCGATGCCCAGTTGCCGATCAGCTTTCACATCGGTCATGGCACGTCTCAGCTCCGCGTCGCGCCGGGCAGCTGGGAGCTGGCGGCCTTCGCAACGGTCGGTCCGATGCAGCTCGACGAGCCGCTGGCGATGATGATCTTCTCGGGTGCGCTCGAGCGGCATCCGGGACTGCGGCTGGTGCTGGCAGAAAGCGGCATTGGGTGGCTCCCATACTTCGTCCGGCGCATGGACCACGAGGCGGAGAAGCACCTCCCGAAGGCCCAGGACTACCGCCTGCAGGCAAAGCCCAGTGAGATCTTTCGCCAGCAAGTGTACGCCACCTTCGAGGAGGAGCCACTTGGCCCAAGCCTGCTCCCCCTCCTCGGCCCGGACAACTTCATGTGGGCGTCGGATTACCCGCATCCCGACAGTACCTTCCCGTACTCGCGGCAAGCAATCTCTGAAGCCTTCGCCGGGCTCGACCCGACCTTTGTTGAGCAGGTCACGGCACTGAACTGCGCACGCCTCTACCGCTTCGTGTGACTCCAGCCGGTCGATGACGGGCCGCGGAATCTGCATTCTCGGCGGCGTCGCGGCAGGCGCTCACTTGCAGGTCAACCTGCTCCCCGACCTGTTGAGGGCGCACTTTGGTGCCGGGGCGGGACCCGGAAAGGTAGCTTCCCCGCATTGCCCTCCCAGTAGATCAAGAACGATAACTCCCTTCAGGGGCAGATTGGCGGAGGGCACGGTGTACAATCCGTTCTTGCCTCTCGCGGTAAATTTTACGCGTCCCGGTGAAACCGCTGATCGGTCCTGGATGACGACCTTGAAGATACCGCCGGGCGGCGTCAGGGTCTTGTCCAGGTAGGTCCAGGTTGTGCCCTTGGCGTTCACCTTCCAGCCGCGGCGTGGCGGGTTGCTGAAGCTGCCTCCGGGAATCGGCAGGTCCAGCACGCTGCCGGCTGTAGATACGATGCGCAATTGCGCTCCGCTAGCGAGCGGATTGAATGAGCGGCTGGGCGGCAAGGGCACGGTGACTGTTCCTTGAAACGTGACCGTTTGGTCACCGGGCAGACTGTCGAGCCTGCCGATGACGATCTTGGGCGTGGAGACGGGCACACACGAGGGGGTGGGAGTGGCCGTCGGTGTCGGCGTCCACGTTCGCGTGAACGTCGCCGTCGGGATGCGGGTTGGGGGAGGCGGGGCGGGCGTGAAGGTTGGGATGAGGGGGGCTCCAGCTTGCGGGTAGATGAAACTCACGCCGGCGATGTCGTCGCTGCCCAGGCCAGCGCAGCGACCATCAAAGATGGCAGTCGGATACATCGTCGCGCTCGTATCGCTCGAATGGCCGAGACCGATCGTGTGACCGATCTCGTGGGTGGCGACCTGCGCGAGGTTACACTGCGTCCAGTATCCGCAGCCGCTCAGGCCGCTGTTGAAGGTGACCTTGCCGATCACGATTCGTGTGAAGGTGGTCCCGTTGACCACTCGCGTCGCGCCGGTATTGCAATACCCGCCGATGGCCAGGGTTCCGACGCAGCCGGTATGACTGAGTTCATTGAACGGATCGTTGAACACGATCTTGTTCCCGCTGCAGTCGCCGAAGGGTGCCGGGGCGGTGGTGCCGGCGTCGGCGAGGACGAGGTTGGCGGTCGGGACATTCGACCAGGCCGCGAGCGCTGCGTCCACGGCGGCGCGCGAGGCGGCGAAGCCCAACTTTGCGTCGCCGGTGGAGTCGATGAGATAGCCAACCGTCAGCCCGCTGTCGGGCTCGAACCAGCGCGATGGCGGCGAGCCCAGAAACGTGAACGCGTCCTTGGTCTCAGTCGTCGTGGTTGCCAATTCTGGTGGCATCAGCACCGGCAATGCCGACGTGGACGTCGTAGCGTCTTGTGCCAACGCCCGCAGCCTATTCAGCAGCGGGGCGAAGCGCTGGCGCTGGGGCTGCGCCTCGATCAGGGTCGCTTCAGCGCTCGGCATCAGGAGCGAGGAACCATAGCCGAAATCGCGCGTCGCCACGGTGCGACCGCTGGCGTCAACCTCCAGGGTAAACTTGCCCATGGCCAGATTGTTGGTCTGGAGCGTGCCGTCGGCGTTGCGTGTGAGAAACAGGAGGCAACGTTCGCCCACCCAGAACTCCGGCGCGCCGTACACCCACGCGCGCCGTTCGCCGAAGGACCCGCCGGGCTCTCGGAGCACGAGGGGGTCGTTTCCGATGCCCCCCTTGATGACGTGGCTGGGTTGGACGTGCACGTATGTTTGAATGCCGTCAGCCGGGCCTTGCGCGGACTCGATGGCCGTAACGGTACCCACTACAACGACGTCCGAGGTTTCGAGCAACTGCGGCTCATCCATCAGCACAAACGTCGTGCCGTGCGCAGCGCTGGTCAGTAGCGTCAGAATCAAGGCCGTCAGCGGCAGGCCGCCGTAGCTGCTACGCATGCCCGTTTTGCCCGTTCTCTCCGCGGAATCGACGGTCGCTACGAGTACCACCGGCGTCCGGTTGCTTCAAGGAGCGTGACGGAGCATGGGACCGGACAGAGCGCGGCCGGCAGCGGCGCTAGATCCGCCTCTTGGTTCGTAGCCCTTTTGAATGCAATGGTCGTGTCACGACAATGGTGATTACGCAGCCCATCGCAGGTCAGGAGAACAGACGCGACCGGCGGATCGCGCTGGCGATCCTGACCGTGATCAACTTTCTCAACTACATCGACCGCTACGTGGTGGCATCGGTGTTCGAGCCGATCAAGCGGGAGTTGCACTTCAGCGATGTCGAGCTCGGCTGGGTGCTGTCGGCCTTCATGATCGCCTACGCTGTGACGTCGCCGGTCTTTGGACGCCTGGGGGACCTCTTCACGCGAAAGTACCTGATTGCTGCCGGCGTGGGATTGTGGAGTTGCGCCACCGCGGGCGCCGGGCTGGCGCGCAGCTTCTGGCAGATGTTCGTGCCTCGCGCCTTTGTCGGCATCGGCGAAGCGACGTATGCCACTCTGGCTCCAGCCGTGATCGCCGACTACTACGAACCGAAGCGCCGCGGGCGCGCGCTGGCCATTTTCTACGCTGCCATTCCTGCCGGCAGCGCGTTGGGGTTTGTGCTCGGGGGCCAGCTGGCACACCACTTCGGTTGGCGCGTGGCATTTTTCGCGGTCGGACTCCCTGGTCTCCTCTTCGCGCTGATGACGCTCACCATCCGCGAGCCCGCCCGTGGCGCCTCCGAGGGGACCACTGTCAGGCCCGGCGCAGCCCCCACACTCCTGGCGACCTACAGGATGCTGTGGGCGAACGTGACCTACGTCTTCGTGACCATGGGATTCATTGCCTACACGTTTGCGATGGGTGGACTCGTCGGTTGGATGCCGGCGTTTCTGGAGCGCTATGACGGCATGACCACGGTGCGTGCCAACGACGTCTTCGGAACCCTGACCGTCGCGGCCGGCATCGTGGGCACCCTCGCCGGTGGCTTCCTTGGCGACTACCTGCTGCGCTACACCAAGAACGCGTACCTCTGGCTCTCCGGGCTGAGCCTGTTGGCGGGTGCGCCGATCACCGTGTTGGCGCTTGCGTCCCGCGAGCCGACGATCTTTCTGCCCGCCATCTTCGTGGCTGAGTTCTGTCTGTTCCTGAATACCGGACCTCTCAACGCCGTGGTTGTGGGATGTGTCGCAGCGGAGATCCGTGCGACGGCCATGGCCGTCAACATCCTTTTCATCCACGCGCTCGGCGATGCACTGTCGCCACCGATCATTGGCGCACTCTCCGATCACTTCGGGTTGTTCCGTGCGACTATGGTCGCACCGGCCATGATGCTCGTCAGCGGCGGCGTCTTGTTGTACGCGATACGCTTTCAAACAACGACTGCAACGACCGCAAGGACATGAATGGCGAGATCCCTTTGCGCTCCCGGCGGTTTTTGCGGTTAAATCGAGGTCTGTGGTGGAAATGCGGGACGCTTCTCACATGCGCGATCGCATCCGAGTATTGCTGCTCGGCACCGGGCAGATGGGATGCGGGATTGCGCGTCTCGTGCTCGAGAAGCACGGTCTGGAACTGGTCGGTGCCTTTGCAAGAAGGCGAGAGCGTGCCGGCACTGACCTTGGGCGGGTTATCGGGCGTCAGCAGGAACTGGGCATCCCGATCAGCGCCGAGCTCGAGACCGTGACCGCGCAGACCCGGCCGCACGTAGCGATTCAGGCGACGTGCTCACGACTAACCGATGCCTTGGGAGAGATCACAACGCTCGTGCGCCAGGGCGTTCACGTCATTTCTATCGCCGAGGAAATGGCCTATCCCGCGGCGCGGTCGCCGGC
Organism: Candidatus Margulisiibacteriota bacterium; assembly: GCA_035541735.1. Lineage (GTDB taxonomy): Bacteria > Desulfobacterota > Binatia > HRBIN30 > HRBIN30 > DATKMS01. The sequence continues at coordinate 2,392 of DATKMS010000246.1, read as the reverse complement.
GCTCGCTGCCGACATCCATCGGCTGGCGCGCGCGCACGGGGTGGCCGTTGTCGGCACAGGTATCAACCCCGGGTTCGTCCTCGACCTGCTGGTCATCACGCTGACCGGCGTCTGCTCCGGTATCCAATCCATCACCGCGCAGCGCATCAATGACCTCTCGCCCTACGGGCCCTCGGTGCTTGCAAGCCAAGGGGTTGGGCTGACGCCGGAAGCATTCCAGGCAGGGCTGGAGGACGGCACGGTCGTCGGCCACTTCGGGTTCGCTGAGTCAATCCACATGATCGCCGACGCGGTCGGCTGGGAGATCGACCGCGTCGAAGAGTACCGGCAGCCGATCGTCTCCAGAGTCCGGCGCGAAACACCTTTCGTTGTTGTCGAGCCGGGACACGTCGCAGGTTGTCTGCACACGGCGCTGGCCTACCGGGCCGGCGCCGCGGTGATCACGCTCGTGCACCCGCAACAAGTCCATCCGCAACTCGAAGGCGTAGCGACCGGCGATACCATCGAGATCAACGGTACACCGAAAGTCCGCCTCGCAGGCAGCCCCGAGATCCCGGGCGGGTTGGGGACGATCGCGGTGGCCGTGAACATGATTCCGCGTGTTCTCAGCGCCCCCCCGGGTCTGCACTGCATGGCCGACCTCCCCGTGCCGGCGGCAATGCTCGGCGACGCACGCCGGTTCGTGCGCGACAGTGGTCCGGAGCCAGACCATGCCTGAGTGGATCGCTGCCGGAACGTGGGTCGAAATCCATTGCATCGTGCTGCAACCCGGCGAACGTGCGGCGCAGATTCCGGACGATACCAAGGCCGTACCGCTCGAAATGCGAGTCAAAGGCGTTCTCGTAGCAGCCGCTGCCCTGAGCGAGGAAGCTGAGATCATCACACCGGCTGGTCGCCGCGTGCGCGGGAGGCTCACTGGAGCCAACCCGCCGTACACGCATGGCTTCGGTCCGCCGATCCCTGAGCTCTCCAGTATTGGAGAACAGGTGCGTACCATCCTGCGCGCGAAGAGTAAGAGCAAATGAAGGCCGACCCCAGAGACCGCAAGGGCCATGCCTTGCGTCGGTATGCCTCCGATGAGCGGTGACAGCTACGCAGCGATCATGGCCCAGCGGCCCGCAATCATGCAGGCGTCTGTCGGGCTGGACTACGTGAAGTATGCGACCGGTGTGTTGGCCTTCGACTACGAGCGGTTGCTGGCCGACACCGGCTACGACATCGATACGGCGCGTGCCGTACAGAGTGCGACGGCGGTGGGCAACACGCCGCTCGTTGAGATGCACAACATCACCGCGCTGGTGCGGACGATCGCGCCGCCGGGCAAGGGCGCACGGATCTTCGTCAAGGACGAGGCCGCCAACCCGTCCGGATCGTTCAAAGACCGGCGGGCGTCTCTGTCGGTGCAGGAGGCGAAGCAGCGGGGCTACGCCGGCGTCGCGGCGGCCACCAGCGGCAACTACGGCGCCGCAGTCGCCTCGCAAGCCGCCAAGGCCGGGCTGCGTTGCGTCGTGGTGCAAGAGGCATTCGACAGCCGGGGCATCGCGCAGCCGGAGATCGAGGAAAAGACCCGTGCCTGCGAAGCCTACGGCGCGGAAGTGATTCGCCTGTCAGTCGGACCCGAGCTGTTCTACGTGTTTCTGCGCGTGCTGAAGGAGACCGGCTATTTCAACGCCTCGCTCTACACGCCGTACTCGATCGTGGGGATCGAAACTCTCGGCTATGAGATCGCCGTGCAGACGCAGGAGCAAACCGGACGACGCCCTGACGTCGTGATCGCCACCCATGCCGGCGGCGGCAACGTCACCGGCACGGCGCGTGGGTTGCGCAAAGGCGGCGCCGCCCAGACGACCGTAGTTGCCGCCAGCGTCGACCTCATGGGGCTGCACATGGCCTCGGATCACGACTTCAACCGCAAGTCGTTCACCACCGGCCACACCGGTTTCTCCATGCCGTTCACCACCTGGCCGGATCGCGCGGACGTTCCGCGCAACGCCGCCCGTCCGCTGCGCTACATGGATCGTTTCGTCACCGTTACTCAGGGCGAGGTGTTCTACATGACCGAGGTGCTCGCGGAGCTGGAGGGGTTGGAGCGTGGACCCGCCGGCAACACGTCGCTGGCCGCGGCATTCGCCATCGCTCAGGAGTTGGACGAAGATCGCGTCGTCGTGGTCCAAGAAACCGAATATACCGGCGCCGGCAAGCACCCGCTCGCGCAGCTCAACCTTGCCAAGCGGCTGGGCATCGAGGTGCGGCGCGGGGATCCGCGCGACAACAAACCGGGCCAGCGCATTGTAATCCCCGAGCATCCCGCGCAAATTGCGGCGGTGGATATCGACCTGGAGCGCGTGCGCCGTTTGTACTTGCAGCGGGCGATCGAGTCGCTCCCCACCGC
>DATKMS010000245.1:0-6843 GCA_035541735.1 Candidatus Margulisiibacteriota bacterium | reverse complement strand
TGGTCGTTGCCCTCGTCGAGCATCCGGGCTCGGCGGTCAGACAGATGATTCCAGATGCGACGGTGCGGCGCGTGCTGACGGGCATCGCGATGGGCCTGACTGCCATCGCGATTGTCTACTCTCCCTGGGGCAAGCAGTCCGGCGCCCACTTCAACCCCTCGGTGACCCTGACGTTCTGGCGGCTCGGGAAGGTAGCGACGTGGGATGCCGTGTTCTACGTCGTGGCGCAGTTCGCCGGCGCGATCGTCGGCGTGCTGATCGCCGCCGCCGCACTGGGTCGGCTCATCGCCCATCCCGCAGTGAATTATGTGGCGACCCTTCCGGGTTCGGGGGGCCCGGCAATGGCCTTCGTCGCAGAACTGTCGATCGCCTGCGGTCTGATGATGGTGGTGCTGACGGCCTCGAACACGCCACGATTGGCGCGCTACACGGGGCTCTTCGCCGGCGTGCTCGTCGCCACGTACATCAGCATCGAGGCGCCGCTGTCCGGGATGAGCATGAACCCGGCACGCACCTTTGGTTCCGCGCTGGTTGCGCAGATGTGGAGCGGGCTCTGGGTGTACTTCACGGCCCCGCCACTGGGCATGTTGATCGCCGCGCAAGTGTTTCTGCGGGCGCGCGGAGCTGCCGGGGTCGAATGCGCGAAGCTCGATCATCAGAATGAGAAGCGCTGCATCTTCTGTGACTATCAACGGGGTCCAAGGTCCAACGCCCACAGTCCAACGTCGCAGCGGGAAGGTGCGCCGACGTTGGACCATCGACGTTGGACGTTGGCTGATCGGAGCATCCATGGCTGACAATCATTACGACGTGATCATCATCGGGAGTGGCGCGGGCGGCGGCACGCTCGCCTACAAGCTGGCGCCCTCGGGCAAACGGATCCTGCTCATCGAACGCGGACCATACGTACCGCGTGAGAAGGAGAACTGGGACTCGCACGCCGTCAACGTCGAGGCCCGTTATCACATCAAGGAACCCTGGTTCGACAAGGATGGCAAGGAATTCCATGCCGGCGCGCACTACTTCGTGGGCGGCAATACCAAGTTCTACGGCGCTGCGCTGATCCGCCTGCGCCGAGAGGATTTCGGTGAAGTCCGCCACCACGGTGGCCTCTCGCCGGCCTGGCCGGTCACCTACGAGGCGCTCGAGCCGTACTACACGCAAGCTGAGCTTCTGTATCAGGTGCACGGCGTGCGTGGTGCCGACCCGACCGAGCCACCTGCGAGCGCACCCTACGCGCATCCGCCCCTGCATCACGAACCGCGCATTCAGCAGCTCGTCGACGACATGACGCGGCTGGGTCACCGGCCCTACCCGATGCCGGTCGGCATCATGTGGGACGAGCAGCATCCGGAGAGAAGCAAATGCATCCGCTGCAACACCTGCGACGGATACCCCTGCCTGACATATGCGAAGGCCGATGCACAGGTCATCTGTGTCGATCCGGCGTTGCAGCACCCCAACGTCTCCCTGCTCACCGAGGCATTCGTGGCCCGTCTCGAGACGAACGCCTCAGGTCGCGAAGTGACCAAGGTCCATGTCGAGCGCAACGGTACCAAGGAGACCTATTCGGCAAACATCGTGGTGTCGTCATGCGGAGCCATCAACTCCGCCGCGCTGCTGCTGCGCTCAGCGAACGACCGGCACCCGAACGGCCTGGCCAACAGCTCGGACCTCGTCGGCCGTAACTACATGTGCCACGTCAACACGATGTTCCTGGCGGTGTCGCGCGACAAGAACCCAACGCGGTTCAACAAGACGTTCGGGCTGAACGACTTCTACCATGCGTCGAAGGAGTGGGACTACCCGATGGGGCACATCTCGATGATGAGCAACGTCGACGCCAACATCTTACGCCTGGGTGCGCCGCGCATCGTCCCCGGCATGACGCTCGAGATCATGGCGCATCATACGCTGCCGTTTTGGATGACGACCGAGGATCTGCCGGATCCGAACAACCGCGTGACGCTCACCGAGAGCGGGGCGATCATGCTGTCGTACCAGCCGAATAACGAGGCAGCGCATGCGCGGCTGCAAGGGGTGCTCAAGGGCATGCTGAAGGAAATCGGTTGTCACGACCACTTGGTGCCACTCCAGGCGTACATTCCGGGACGCATTCCGCTTGCCGGCGTGGCGCATCAAAACGGCACCTGCCGTTGCGGACATGATCCGCAGAGCTCGGTGCTCGACGCACAGTGCAAGGCACACGACATTGACAACCTCTACGTCGTCGACGGCGCCTTCTTCCCGTCGAGCGGCGCGGTGAATCCGGCGCTCACCATCATGGCGAACGCGTTGCGCGTCGGCGAGCACCTGCTGCAGCGCCTGAAGTGAAGTGACGCGGAGCGTGGCCACCGAAACCCACGGTCGTGCCCAGCATCTCAATGGCAGACGTCAGCGGCGGTAAGCACGACATGGCCGACGAGCGCATCAAGATTGTAATCCTCGGTGGTGGGTTCGGCGGCCTCTACACCGCCCTCGAATTGGAGAAACGGCTGGCCCGTGATCCGCAGGTCGCGATCACGCTGGTGAACCGCGAAAATTTCATTTCGTTCACGCCGATGCTGCATGAGGTCGCGGCCAGCGACCTCGACATGACGCACATCGTCAACCCGATCCGCAAGATGCTCAAACGGGTGAACCTGTTCCTCGGCGACGTGCGACGCATCGATCTGGCGGAGAAAGCGGTGGACGTCAGCCACGGCTCGGACCACCACACTCATACGCTGCGCTACGATCACCTGGTCATCGGCCTCGGCGCGATCACCAACTTCTACCAGCTGCCCGGTCTCGAGCAACGGGCGCTGACCATGAAGTCGTTGGGCGACGCGATCTACTTGCGCAATCACCTGATCGCCCATCTGGAAGAGGCCGACACCGAATGCGCCGTCAAGGCCTGCTTGCGCGAGCCGCTGATGACCTGCGTGGTTGCGGGCGGCGGCTTCGCCGGGGTCGAGACGATCGCGGCGGTCAACGATTTCGTGCGCGAGGCGCTGCGTTTCTACCCCAACTTGCAGGCGGAGCAGGTCCGCATGGTGCTCGTTCATTCCGGCCCGGTCATCCTGCCCGAACTCAGCGAGCGCCTGGGCCGCTACGCCCAGCAGAAGCTGCAAAAGCGCGGCGTCGAGATTCGCGTGAATGTCCGCGTCACCGGCGTGACTGACGAGGGCGTGCAGCTCAGCGATGGGACCACGATCAAGACGAAGACCATCGTATGGACCGCGGGAACGGCGCCCAATCCGTTGCTGGGCTCCCTCGCCTGCAAGAGGGATCGCGGCCGCATCGTTACCAATGAGTACCTCGAGGTTCCTGATCACCCAGGTGTGTGGGCGGTGGGTGACTGCGCGCTGATTCCCGATCGGAAAACTGGCGAAGCATACCCGCCGACTGCCCAGCACGCGCTGCGCGAGGGGCGCGTCGTGGCGCGCAACATTGCAGCGGCGGTGCGCGGCGGGCGCCGGCATCCATTTGTGTTTTCGACGCTCGGGCAGCTTGCCACCATCGGACGGCGTACCGGGGTCGCCAATATCCTGGGTGTCAACTTTTCCGGCTTCATCGCTTGGTGGCTGTGGCGCTCCATCTACTTGAGCAAGCTGCCACGGGCAGAGAAGAAGCTGCGGGTTGCGCTCGACTGGACGCTGGACCTGCTGTTCTCGAAGGATCTCGTCCAGTTCCACACCGTGCGCTCTCCGACGATTTCCGGGGCAGGAGATCCGCTTTGAGGGTGCATGTCCATCGAGTTTCCGCAACTGCCACCCCGGGGAGCATCGCCCTCGCCGTCTTGGTGCTGCTTGCGGCGCTGCCGGCAGCACGTGCGCAGCTGCAAGCAACATCCAAGGCGAACTCCGGCTCGCCGATCGTCACCCGAGTTGACGCCGTTGGCATGACCGTCGCGGACATGGATCGTGCCGTGGAGTTCTTCTACAAGGTCCTCTCCTTCGAGAAGCTGTCCGATGTCGAGGTGACCGGCGAGGCCTACGAGCACCTTGAGGGTGTCTTCGGTCTGCGCATGCGTGTGGTACGCATGCGGCTCGGCGACGAGACGATTGCGCTGACGGAGTATCTCGCGCCACGGGGACGACCCGTGCCGGCGGACTCGCGCAGTCAGGACTACTGGTTCCAGCACATCGCAATCGTCGTCAGCGACATGGACCGCGCCTACCAGCGGCTGCGCCAGAACAAGGTCGAGCACGCCTCGTCGGGACCGCAGCTATTGCCTGAGTGGAACAAGAACGCCGGCGGCATCCGCGCCTTCTACTTCAAGGATCCCGACGGTGACGTCCTGGAGATCCTCCAGTTCCCGCCGGACAAAGGTGATCCGAAGTGGCGCCGTCCAATCGATCGGCTCTTCCTCGGCATCGACCATACGGCCATCGTCGCCGGTGATACCGACGCCAGCCTGCATTTCTACCGCGACCTCCTCGGCCTGTCGGTGGCTGGCGAGAGCGAGAACTACGGCACCGAGCAGGAGCATCTGAACAACGTGTTCGGCGCACGCTTGCGCATCACCAGCCTGCGTGCAGCCAGCGGACCCGGCATCGAGCTTCTGGAGTATCTGAGCCCGCGGGACGGTAGGCCGATCCCGGCGGACGAGCGCGCCAACGACCTGGTGCACTGGCAGACCGAGTTGGTCACCGCCGACGCTGCTGCGGCCGCGCAGCGCGTGCGTGCAGCGAAAGTGCCTTTCGTATCTTCCGGCGTCGTTGCCCTCCCGGCCGCGACGCTCGGGTTCAAAGAGGGCTTGACAGTGCGCGACCCGGATGGGCACGTCATGCAGTTGATCGAACGCTGAGACGGAGGATGCCAGTTGCGCAGGGAAACGGGAATGACTTGCCGAGAGGTTGCCGACTTCCTCATGGAATATCTGTCCAAACAGCTGCCGGCCAAGCAGCGCGTTCGGTTCGAAACGCACTTGCGCCAGTGTCCTGATTGTGTCGCCTACCTGAAGAGCTACGAGAACGCCGTCAAGTTCGGCAAGGAAGCGTTCTGTCATCCGGAGCAGGGGGTGCCCAATAGCGTGCCGGAGGAATTGGTTCGCGCGATTCTCGCGGCGCGAAAAAAGGCATAGCCTGGAAGCTCCTCGGCCTCCGCTGCGTGTGAAACCGGCCCCGGACCCTGGCATCAAAGGGTGCATGAAAGCCATTGCCGTCACCCCAAAGAGTCGTGAGATACGATTGATCGATCACGAGCCCCCCCGCATCGCGTCGCCCACCGACGTCAAACTGCGCATGCTCGAGGCCGGTGTGTGCGGAACAGACAGGGAGATCTGTGCGTTCCAGTACGGGACGCCACCCAGCGGGGCAGAGCAGCTGGTCATCGGGCACGAGTCGCTCGGCGAGGTCGTCGAGGTCGGCTCTGGCGTCTCCCGGGTCAACGTTGGTGACCTCGTCGTCACCATGGTACGCCGGCCCTGCGACCACGACGACTGTCTCGCCTGTCGGTCCGGCCGGCAGGACTTCTGCTACACCGGCGACTTCGCCGAGCGGGGCATCAAGATGGCCCATGGTTTCATGACGGAGTTCGTCGTCGACGACGAGAAGTACATGAATGTCGTGCCGCGTGCGCTGCGCGACGTTGCGATTCTCGTTGAACCGCTGACCATTGCCGAGAAGGCGCTGGCGCAAATCTGGCAGGTGCAGCAACGCTTGCCGTGGGACTGCCCGCACGTCACGCATCACGGACGCGGGCACTGTCACACCGCCGTTGTGCTCGGCGCCGGCCCCGTCGGCCTCCTGGGCGCGATGGCTTTGGCCGCGGTGGGTTTCGATGTGTATGTGTATTCGCGAGAAGCCGCCCCGAATCCCAAGTCGGAGATCGTCGAAGCGATCGGCGGCCACTATGTGTCGGCGCAGAGCGACTCGGTGCAGCAGCTTGCCGATCGTGTGGGGAACATCGATGTCGTCTACGAAGCGACGGGTGCTTCGTCGGTGTCGTTCGAGGCGCTCGAGGTGCTGGGGACGAACGGGATTTTCGTCTTCACCGGCGTTCCCGGCCGCAAGGCACCGATCCAAGTCGATACCGATTTGATCATGCGCGACATGGTGTTGAAGAATCAGATCGTGTTCGGAACCGTCAACGCCGGGCGCGAGACCTTCGAGGCGGCAATCAACGACCTGGGGGTGTTCATGCAGCGCTGGCCCGACGCGGTGCGCACGCTCATCACCGGCCGCAACCCGATGGCCGCGTACCATGATCTGCTCGTGGGCACCCCGCGGGGCATCAAAGAGGTCATTACTCTCTGCTAGAGACCGTGCGCGGCTGCGTCTGGCTTTCGCTGTACGTGGCCGTCAGCCTGCGGGGGCGTCGGGGTCGGCGACGCTGGCGGCCGGCATCCCGTCAACGCGTTGTTGACCGCCATGATGATCTCTTCGACCGTTACCGTCTGGTCGCCGTTCTGGTCGGTTCTCCCCACAGCCTCTTTGCATACGCCGGCGGGCTGCACTGAGGACGGGAGTTGCTGCGCCTCGTGGACGATTTCTCCGAGTCCAGCGCATTGCGAGCATGCATTTCTTGTGCGCATATCCTATCCGTGGATACCTGGTTGCGTCGTTCGGTTCTCCAGCCGCCTCCCTCTCCGATGCCAAGGGCTTTCACCGCTCGCCAGGTCGTAGAAACCCTACGTGGAACTGTTCTATTACCGCGATCCCGACGGTAACTTCGGCGACGACCTGAACGCCTGGCTTTGGGAACGGCTGTTGCCCGGGCTTTCGGAGGAACCCGGTGATGTGGGCCTGTTGGGGATTGGAACCATCATCGGCATGGAAATCCCACCGGTGATGAGGGTGAAGGTCTTCACCAGTGGGGCCGGGTATTCCAGAATACCGCGCGACTTTGGCTCGCCTC
>DATKMS010000244.1:0-32769 GCA_035541735.1 Candidatus Margulisiibacteriota bacterium | reverse complement strand
GCGGCGGCCACTTCGCCGCGATGGAGCAGCCCGAACTGTTCGTTGAGGATCTGCGGAACTTCTTCCGAACGGTGCGCTGAGCCAACATGCGACCCCTGGTCGCTGGAGTGAGCGCATGTCGATGACTCAGTCGCGCGTGGTCCTGCGTCATGGCGCTACCCCGCGGCCTCCGCGCAAGCGGCCGCCGGGCGTAACGCCGGGGGTCACGGTCGAGTCGTCAGTGAGCGGTCCCGCCACGGCGGCGCGCGCGGCCTCGCGCGGGCTCAGCCCCTCGGCAACGAGTCGTCCCGCGGCGATGAGCACGCGCGTCGAGGCCACCTCGCACAGCCCGGTCCCGTGGGTCCCTTGAGCACAACCGACAAGCCCTGTCGGAACGCCGCCTTGAAGACGTGCTCTTCGTTTGCGACGGGCACGTAGTACGGCCGCGACGGGCCTGCGGCCCGCACTCCGGAGGCCTCCGGCGGACGTGCCGGCGTCTTTTCGGCGGGTCCGCTCCCTCCCTCGACTGAGCTCGGGACAGGCGTTGGGTCGCTACGGTCTGCCACGTCCGACGGGCTCCTGGCGCCATCGCCCCGCACGAGAGCCGGCCCATCCAGTTCGGCAGCGAGGGCCTTCCACCCGAGTTCCCGAGGATCCTGCTTGGCCGTCGCACGCGCCGACCGGCTACCACAAACGAGAAATGCCGTAGCGGTCGAACGTTTCCTCGTTGCTTGCAAGCGGCATGTTGTCGACCTGTGCCTGTGCCACCAGCAGCCGGTCGAAGGGATCACGATGATGATTCGGGAGTGTCGCCTGCGCGTCGGCGTACTCGACGGTGATGGGTAGGATCGTTGCTCCTAAATCGGCAATCGCCCGGTTCATCCATTCCTTGTACGGCATCGATAAGGTGAGCTTGCGGAGGCCGGTTTTGATAGCGATCTCCCACACCGTCGCAGCGCTGATCACCACTTCGTTCGAATCGTCTTCGAGCGCGAGGCGAGCTGTCGAGCCGAGACGCGCTGGTTCATCGACCGCCCAGATCAGCGCGTGCGTATCCACCAGCACCCTCACTCCATGTACTCCTTGAAATCCTCCAGCGGGGCATCAAAGTCTGGCGCGATGTACGTCACCGTTCCGCGTAATGTCCCGAGTTGCCGCTTCGTGCGAGCCGTCCCTGTAATTGCCGGAACGAGCCGTGCCACCGGACGCTCGCCCTCGGTGATGACGACTTCGTCACCGGGGTGAAGGCCGTGAATCAACTCCGACAGTTTCGCCCGTGCTTCATCGATCGAGACGCTCGACATGCTCTCCTCCAACGGCTCTTTCTATCATGGAACATGGGGGCGATTCGATGCGCGCCAGCTGGAAACCTTTCTTGCCGAAGCGCGCCGACGGGGGCCGGCGCGGGCCTGCCGCGTTTTGTCGAGCGCGAACTGCGTGAGTTTCTGACCTGCGGTGTGCTGGCGCGCGGCTGGGTGCAGCAGACAATGAAGCAAATGGAAAACAGGAAACCGGAAACCGAAAACGGGACATGAAAAATGGCAGGAGTCGACCGTTCAGATGAAGGGAGATGACATTACTGCGCGCCTCGTTGCGCTGGCGGTTCGGGTGGTCAAAATCGTCGACGCGCTACCTGATACGCTTGCTAGGAGGCACGTTGCCGGGCAGTTGCTGCGTTCCGGTACTTCCCCCGGCGCCAACTATGAGGAAGCGCGCGGCGCGGAGAGGCGGCGAGATTTTCTTCATAAAGTGGGCATTGCACTGAAGGAGCTTCAGGAAACGCGGTACTGGCTCCGTGTCGTCGCCGGGGCGAATTTGGCCCCGAGCAAAGCCTTGCACGAGATTCTTCCCCAAGTGGAGGCTCTGTGCAGAATCCTGGGCAGCTCGAAGCGGACCGCCAGCCTCAATCGTGCTGCGCCGCAGGGCGGAGATACCGGCGCGATCCGCCGAGCGGTTTCCCGGAGGCCGGCGGATCGACCGACTTGCTGCTGCGTATTCTTGCTCGTCTCCGATATCGCGCCAAAATCACCTTCTCGAAGGCCGCGTGATCGGCTGAGGTTTCGCGCGTTCTCCAACCTTCTTGCAGCAGCATGCGCGCGCGAATTCTCCTCGACGGTCTTCACTTCCCGGAGTGCCCCCGCTGGCACGACAACCGCCTGTGGTTCTCCGACATGCAGGTGAGCACCTTCCGGCGCAGATACTCCTCGTCGGGCATCCCATAGGCACGGCGGCGGGCTATCCGCCCGACCAACACGACTTCCCGATTTGACTCCCAACGATCAGAAGGTCGTCGATGTTCACCTGCCCGTCGTGGTTGATGTCGTAACGCGGGTTCTTCCTGCCGAACAGCACTGCGAGTGCCTCGAGCAACCCGTCGCTCAGGGTGACGCGCCCGTCTCCATCGATGTCACCGCATGTCGTCGGCGGCGGAGGCGCGACCGTGGGCGTGGCGGTTGGTGACTGCGTCGGTGAAGCGGATGGCGTTGCCGTTCGAGTGATCGTAGGTGTGCGCGTCTTCGTCGCGGTATTTGTGGGCGTTGCCGTCGCGGTGTTGGTGGGTATTGCCGTAACGGTAGCCGTACGAGTCGGGCTCGGCGTCGTAGTCGATGTGTTGGTCGAGGTGGGCGTCTGAGTTGCTGTGCGGCTCGGCGTTGCCGTGAGGGTGTTCGTCGGCGTGTGACTGGGTGTCTCCGTGGAGGTGTTTGTGGGTGTTCCCGTTGCCGTAGGCGTGGGTGTTGTGGTGACGGTAACCGTGGCGGTTGGTGTTTGCGTAGCCGGGACGACTTCGTCGACGATGGCGACTGCCCACGACGAGAAGTGACCCACGACGTTGCTGAAGCGGATGACCGCCGGCGTGCCGGTCGTCGGGTTGCCCGACGCGTCGAGCGCCTCGACCACGACGCACCCGTCCGGGCTCGGCGTCTGAACGCCGACGCAGATCGGGAACGCTTGGTATGTGCCGCCGGCGGCGTCCGGCCTCGTGACCATCGTCGCCGTACCGGAGGCCAGCGCGTTGAGGATGTCGGCCTGCGAGGCCGCGTCGAGGCCTGCCAGGTTCACATCGAAGGACAGAGAAGCCTCGTGGTTCAACACAGGTGTGGCGAAGTTGAACTGGTACCCGACGATGGGCTCGATGGTGGCGGGGTTGCCGTCCACCGCCGTGCCTTGCTCCGGCACCAGGCTCGCCGGATCGAGATGAGTCAGCGAGAATGCGACAGGAGCCGTGAAGCTGGCCGCGCTGATGTGGAGCGTCATGATGGCGTCGAGCGTGACCGCCGTGATGTTGGTGTCGCCGTCGGCCGTGGCGCCGTTGATGCGGTCATAGCCTGTGGTCGTCAGGTCGAGGGTGCCGCCGGTGCTGTCCGCACCGATATCGAACACGCCAGTGCCCGTTGTATCGATGTCGATGCTCCCGGCGACGGTGTTGAGCCCACTGACGTTCACCGATGCATCACCATTGTCGACGATAGTGATGTCGCCGCCGACGCTCGAAAGATCCGCGAGGTTCACGTTTCCAGCGTCGGTATTGCCGCTGATGTCGAGGGAGCCACCGACCCCTAGCAGCGCGCCGAGATCGAGGGTTCCCACCGACGTGTTGTCCGCGATGTTCACGTCGCCGCCCACGGAACCCAGAGCACCGAGGTCGATGGTGCCCACCGACGCATTGTCGCTGAGGTCAATGGCGCCAGCGACAGTCTCGAGGTTGCTGACGTTGATGACGCCCGCGTTGGGGTTGTTGTCGATCCTGATGTCGCCGCCGACGCCGGTGAGGGCACCGCCATCGATCACGCCAGCGTTCGCGTTGTTGCTGATGTCGATCGAGCCCGCGACGGTTTGCAACATGCTCACATTGATGACGCTGGCCGCGGTGCCGATGACAGTGAGGTCGCCGCCGATGGTGACGACACCTGAAACAATGATGCCGGACAGCGCCGGGTTGTCCGAGACGGTTAGGCTGCCGCCGACTGAGGTGAGTGCCCCGAGGTCGACCGACTGCAGCGCGAGGTTGCCGGAGATGTCGATGGAGCCGCCGACGCTCGCCAGGGCGCTGAGATCGACGACGAGCAGCTGATCGTTGTCGGTGACGGTGACGTTGACGCCGACGCTCGCCATGTTCGGAATGATCAACAGATCACGGCCGTCGACGTTGACGATGATGACGCTGCCGACGACGGCGTTGACGGCATCGAGGAAGGCCTGCGACGTGGTCAGCTGAATGATCAGATCGCCCGGCACGGGGGGCGGCGGCGCCACCGAGCGGAGGCGGGCGTTGTCTCCGTCTGAGATGATCACGGCGTCGCCGCGGACACCGACGCCAAACACGTTGTTGAACTGCGCCGCGTCGGCCGGGCCACCGTCACCCGAGAAGCCCGGCACACCGGTGCCCGCGAACACGGATAAGAAGCCCGAGCTCAGATCGAGACGGAACACCCGGTGTTGTGCGGTGATGTACAGGTGGTTGAGGGTGTCGCTCGCCGCATCCGTCACATCGCCGAGATTCATGTCCGTCGCGAGCCCGAAGCCCGGCGGGGTCGAGCCGCCGCCCGCGACTGTGGTGATGATGTGTGTGGCGTGATCGATCTTGCGGATCGTCTTGATGCCGGTGTCGACGACGAAGAGGTCGCCCGCGGCGTTCGTGGCGAGACGGGCGGGCAGGCTGAACGTCGCGGTGCTGACATTGACCCCTTCCCCGGCGCCGTCACACGCGAACGGATCTCCGCCGATCAGATGGATGATGCCACTCGTATCCACGGAACGGATTTCGCAGTCGAGGGTGTCCGCGATGTAGACGGTCCCGTCGGGACCCACGGCGACACCCTCGGGAAAGCCGAGGGAGGCGGTGAGCGCGGGAACATCGTTTCCTTGATCGCCGAAGTCGAGGGGAGAAATGCCCGCGAAGCGCGTGATGATGCCGGTGCCGAGGTCGAGCACGCGGATGACGTTGTTGCCGAGGTCGGCGATGTAGAGGCGATCGTTCGCGGGGTTCAACGCAATCGACAGAAGACCCGAGATGCTCGCCGCCGTACCCGGCCCGTCGTCGCCGGCATATTGTTCGATGCCGTTGCCCACGATCGTGCTGATGATCCCGCCCGGGGTGACCTTGCGGATCCGGAAGTTGCCGCTGTCCGCAAAGTATATGGATCCATCGTTGGCGACCGCGATCCCGCGCGGGTCCTGGATCGTGGCGGCCAGAGCGGGGCCGTTATCCCCGCTAAAGCCCTGCGCGCCGGTGCCGACGATGGTGTTGACGTCGTTTGAGAAGGCTGGTGTCGCGATCGCCAGGATGGTGGCGACGAGAACGATGGCCTGATCTCTATTTCTCTGCATGAATCACCTCGCGGTGTCTGCGGGCGGACAGTCCGTCCGTATCAAGCGCCTAGACGGCGAGCATGGCATTCACCGTGGGCGCTCTGTCTGGCGGCGCGTCCGTGTTTCCCGTTCGGCCATTCCGGCAATGATCTCGGCGAGCGCCGCAAGGCTCTGAAAGCGCTGCTTCTCGCCACTCCGCACCCGCTCAACCACTCCGCTCAATACGCCCCCGTCCTCCATCGTGAGTCGTACGACGAACGTGAGGGGCTGGCGGGGCGCATCCATCGGGGTGAACTCTGCCTGCGAGCCGTCACGGGCTCGTCACCACGGCGTCACGGGGACATCCGACCTCTCTTTCTGGCAATATCGGAGGTCCCCGTGTTAGGGTCCGCAGGGCGTTGACACCAGGAAACCTATGCCACTGCTTCACCTGACCCTCCTCGGAGGCTTCCACGCTCGCTGGAGTGCCGGGCCAGCAGTGATCCTGGCCCGCAAGAAGGCCCAGGCGCTGCTGGCATATCTGGTCGTCGAACCGGGAGAGGCTCACCTGCGCGATAAGCTGGCGGCGCTCCTGTGGGGGGACAGCACCGATCAACAAGCGCGACACAGCCTGCGACAGACGCTTTTGACCCTCAAGCAAGCCCTACGTCAAAACGATCGGGAACTGCTGCGCATCGACGCTGAGAGTGTGGCGGTGGACCGGCGTGCCGTGGAGCTGGACGTCGCTGCCCTCGAGCGGATGGTGACCAAGGGAACACCCGAGGCGCTTGCAGAGGCCGCTGCGCTCTACAAAGGTGATTTCCTCGAGGGACTGAGCGTCCAAGAGCCGCGTTTCGAGGAGTGGCTGGTTGGGCAGCGCGAACGCCTTCGCGAAGAAGCGCTCGAGGCCCTGGCCAAGCTGCTGGCTCACCAGACGAAGACCGGTGCCGTCCAGCCGGCGATTCAGACCGCTGGCCGACTCCTCGGGCTCGACCCGTTACAGGAGGCGGTGCACCGGGCGCTCATGCGGCTGTACGCGCGGCAGGAGCGCCGCGGCGCGGCACTCCGGCAGTACCAGATCTGCGTCGCCGTGCTGCAGAGAGAACTCGGCGTGGAACCGGAGGACCCGACGAAACGGCTCTATCAGGAGATTCTGCAGACCCCGCTCGTTCCGTCAGGGGTTTCTTCGCCCGCGGAAACCGGCGAGAACCGTCTGACGCAGCCTCCGGCCGACGCACGCACCGACTCCGTTCCCGACGCCCCCTTGGTCGGGCGCGAGGTGCAGATGGCAGCGCTGCGCAGGGCGCGTGAGGAAGCCTGGCGCGGCCGCGCCCGAATCGGCGTCATTCTGGGCGAAGCTGGTATCGGCAAGAGTCGACTGCTCGACGCGTTGGTCACCGATACCCTCGAACACGGCGGGCGTGCGCTCATTGGCCGGGCGCACGAAAGCGAGCGCATCCTTCCCTTTGGTCCTTGGGTCGATGCGTTTCGCTCCGCGGCGGTGATTCCCGAATTGACACGCCAGCCGGCTCTAAGTCCCACCTGGCGGATGCAGCTTGCCCGGCTGTTCCCGGAGCTTGGCGAGCCGGGCCAGGAGAGACCAGCCGCTGAGGAAGAGGATCACGTCCGCTTGTTCGAGGCGACCGCGCAAGCGGTGGGACACCTCGCCGAGCGGCAGCCGCTCTTGCTGGCGCTCGAAGATCTCCACTGGGCCGATGACATGAGCTTGCGACTGCTGGCCTTCCTGAGCCGTCGCGGGTCAGCGTGGCCGGTGCTGCTGGTCGCCACGATTCGCACGGAGGAGTTGATCGACGTGCCCGCGGCGACGCGCTTGCTCCGGGAGCTCGGCGCTGACCAGCACTTCGTGTCGCTGACGTTGGCGCCTCTGTCTGCGTCCAACACCGTCGCCCTCGTCCGCTCGCTCGCCCGCGCCGGCACGGAAGAGCCGGCCGTGCAGCGGCTCGGGACAGAGATCTGGCGGGCCAGCGAGGGCAACCCGTTCATGGTGGTGGAGACCATGCGTTCGCTCTACGACACCGATGCGTTCACGGTATCTGACGAGCTGCCCACGCCCCCACGGGTTCGCGACATCATCGCTGCGCGGCTCGACCGGCTCAGTCAACACGGTCGCGACCTGACGGCGCTGGCGAGCGTCATCGGACGCGCGTTCGATTTCGCCCTTCTCGAAAAGGCCGCGGGACCGGATGGACCTGCCACCGCTGTCACGGTCGAGGAGCTGGTTGCCCGCCACGTCCTGCACGTGGTTGACGAACGGTTGGACTTCACGCACGACCGCATCCGCGAGGTCGCCTATGAGCGCCTGCTCCCGCCGCGGCGCAAGCTCTTGCATGCCGCGGTCGCCAACGCCCTGGAGACCTTCTACGCGAACGATCTCGCGCCGCACTACGTCGCTTTGAGCCGGCACTGCCAACGCGGCGGCCTATGGGACAAGACGGCCACCTATCTGCGGAGGGCCGGTATCGGCGCGGCCACACGTGGAGACCACCGAGCAGCGGTTGACTGCTTTGAACAGGCACTTGCGGCCCTGCAACATCTCCCCGAGAGCCGTGCGTTCCTTGAGGAGAGCATCGATGTGCGCTTTGCTCTGCGCAACTCCTTGACGGCGCTGGGCGAGTATGAACGGTCCTTCCATCACCTGAGCGCCGCAGAAGCCGCCGCGCAGGACCTGGGTGATCAGCTCCGGCTGGGCTGGGTGTCGGTCTTCCGCACAAATGGGTTGCTATTCGCTCTTGGCGAGAATGAATCCGCCATCACGTCGGGCAAGCACGCGCACACCATGGCCGTGACACTGGGCGACGTCCGCCTGCAGATCGCCGCCAATCTCGCCCTGAGCCAGGTTTGTCTCGCGGTCGGCCAGTACCGCAGGGGAGCCGAGCTGATGCGGCAGAACGTTGCCGCGCTCGAGGCTGAGCTGTTGCGCCGCGGTCACAGGCCGGCGCAGCAGATCTACACGCGCGTATGTTTGGCGTGCTGCCTGGCCGAGTTGGGAGAGTTCCGCGAAGGTCTCGCGTGCAGCGCCGAAGCCATACGCATGGCGGAAGAAACCGACAGAAGCTACGCGCTCGCGCACGCCTGCATGAGCAGCGGCGTCGTGTCCATCCGTATGGGGGACTTCAATGGAGGGATAGCTGTGCTCGAGCGCGCCCTGAACCTCTGCCGGCGCCACGAGTTCCCGTTGGTCGGCGCAGTGAACGCCTCCGGGCTGGGGTATGCGTACGCGTTGACCGGCCGCCTCACGGAGGCTGTGCCGCTGCTGGAGGACGCCGTGGAGTGCTTGTCCCGTAGCCTGCACGTGGGGGCGCTGCCCATGGTCTACCTCGGGGAAAGCTATCTGCTGGCGGGACGGCGTGCTGATGCGGCTGCCATGGTCGATCGCGCCTTGGAACTCGCGGTGCAACGGCAGGAGCGCGGCTACCAGGGCTGGGCGCTGCGGCTGCGAGGCGAGATTGCTGCGCATGCAGAGCCGGTTGACGTCGGCGGCGCCGAGGCCTCCTACCGGAATGCCATCGCCCTGGCTGCCGAGCTCGGGATGTCCCCGCTGCGTGCGCAGTGCCACCTAGGGCTGGGTCGGTGCTATCACCGCGCCGGGCGCCGCGATGAAGCGTGCGCCGAGCTGTCTGCTGCTGCCGACCTCTTGCGCGCGATGGACATGTCAGAGGAGGTCATTGACGTCTCGGCGCACCATGATGGATGATTGCGCGTGGCGACGATGATCCCCGCTGACGGACACACCCGCTCCAGCGCCCGCAGGGCATTGTCGGCGCGATGGAACTCCATCTCCGAAATCTCGTTCCCGGCGCGGCGCGGATGTCACTGAGATGCAGCCGCAATCCGCCTGGACCAGGCGCCGGTCACTTCTGCCGCCGCCGCCCGCACCTTGCCAATCAACTCCGCCAGGCTCTCCTCGACTTGAACAACCATGCCCAGGTGTGACAACGGAAGCGCCGCGTTCGACGGGTCCATCAGCGAGGTGATGCACTCCTCGCGGGACATGATCGCCAGTTGGTAGGCACACTCTGTCTCTCCCGTTTGATGTGTGACCAGGCTCTGGAACTCCATCCCTCCTCGTGGGAGATGAGATCGTCCAGCGCCCCTGCAATGCTCGATCACGCTCCCCAGCGAGTTGTAGGGCACGTAGGCATCGCCTGCCTGCAACAAAAGAGGACTGTGGTCAGGATGCGGCTCAGACGACCGTTGCCATCCTGGAACGGATGGATTTCCAGGAACACGACGATGAACACGCCGATGATGAGGATCGGATGCAGGCGGCCATCGTTTTGGGCCTGTTTAAGCCAGTCCACCAGCTCGGCCATCAGGCGCGGCGTGTCGAACGGCGTTGCCGCCTCGAAGACGATGCCTATCTGGCGGCCGGCTTCGTCGAAGGCAGCGACGCTGTTGGAGGTCGTTTTGTAGGCACCCCGGTGGTAATCGTCGGTCATCGGGGGGCGTTCTGTCGGGTGGTGGACCGATTCGCGCTCGATTCGGGAGCGGCGGTGCTTAGGTGCGTCCGTCCGCCGCCTCGCGGGCGCGCGCCAGATCGGCCTCGAACGTCCGCCCGGCAAGAAAGAAATGGAACCCGGCCCAGACGAGGACGGAGGAAACGACGAGCAGGGCGCGCGCCAGCGACGCGTCGCCGTAGCGCGGCGCCTGCGCATCGCTCAGCGCCCCGGTCACGGCAGGCCCGGCGCCGAGGCCGACTATGTTGACCGCGAAGAGAAGCACCGCCGCTGCCGTGGCCCGCATGCGGGGCGGGGCGAGGAACTGGGCGGCGGCGAACAGCGGCGCCTGGCACGCCATGCCGAGAAACATCGCCAGCGCGAACGCGAGGAGCGCAATCCACCGCTCGCTCGTCGTGTAGGTAATGAAGAACAACGGGAAGCCTGAAGCGATCGCGATCCCCGGGAGCCAGACGCGGCTGCGGACATCGGTCCGGGCCCAGCGGTCGCCGAGTACGCCGCCCAGATAGTTGCCGGCGGCGCCGACGACCCCAATCAGAAACGCGAGCCAAGCCCCGGCCTCGGCGGTGCCCATCCCGTGCGAGCGGATCAGGAACGCCGGCATCCAGGTCACGACGGAATAGGCCGCGAAGCCGTTGAGCGCAGCCCCGAGCGCCACGTGCCGAAACGAGCGCGCGCGCCGGAGGAAGTGCAGGACCTCCGCAGTCCGCGGAGCCGCTGCCTCGGTGGGGGTGAGTCCTTCGGAGTGTCCGCGCGCGGGCTCGCGGAGCGTGAGCGCAACGACGAGCGACAGAACGAGTCCGGGCGCTCCGGCGGCGAAGAACGCGTGCCGCCAGCCGACCACCTCGTCGATCCAACCTCCGACGGAATAACCGATCAGCATGCCCAAGGGCACACCGAGCGCGAAGACGGCCAACGCTGTCGCCCGCCTCTCGGGCGGAAAGTAGTCCGAGATCATCGAGTGGGCCGGCGGGCTCCCGCCGGCCTCGCCGACGCCGACGCCAATGCGGCACGCGAGGAGCAGCGCGAAGCTCCCAGCGGTACCGCAGAGGCTGGTCATCAGGCTCCAGAGCGCCAGACAGACGGCCATCACGACTCTCCGCGAGTAGCGGTCGGCGAGGCGCGCGATCGGAATGCCGAGCGTTGCGTAGAAAAGCCCGAACGCCGTACCCGAGAGGAGTCCGAGTTGCGCGTCGGTCAGCCGCAGCTCCTTCTTGATCGACTGCAGGAGGATCGCGAGGATCTGACGGTCGAGATAGTTCACCGTGTAGACGAGGCAGAGGAGGCCGAGCGCGTAGCGGAGATAAGCCGAGGTGTAAGCCGGAGCCGGAGGCTCCTGGGACGCCGCCATCACCACGGTTCCTCCACCAAGTCCGAGTGCAGTGCGATAGTCGCGGAACGGTTGGGTGCGCCGCGTCAGCTCGGGCGTCGTCCCTTCCGCACCGCTGCCTCGACCAGTCCGATGACCCACGTGATGCCCCGGATCGCCTGCTTGCGATCGAGCTGCCAGTCGACCACCAGACGCTCGTACGACGCGACGCTCCAGAGCACGTCGAACATCGCCGCGGCAACGACCCGATCTGCCTCCGGCCACCGCGCGGTCCGGGCCGCCACCGCGTCAAGCAGCGCTTTCCGCTGGCGCCGGCCGGCCTCGGTGAGCGTCGGATCCAGCGGCGGGCGCGGCTCAATGGGGTACGACGAGACGTGCTTGAAGATCCGGGCCGCGACGTCGACGACGTCCTCGAGCCGCATTCCCGAGAGCTCGATGCCCGCCTCCTCTTCGAGGCGCTGCATCACCGCGTCCCGCAGCGCCCGCTCGTTCACGAAGTGGCGGTAGACCGTCCGCTCGTTCACGCCGGCGCGCTCGGCCACAGCACGGACCGTCAACGCGCGCCAGTCCCGGATAGATGAGCGATGCAGGAGTTCGGAGCCCGCGGCGACGATCCGCTCGCGCGTTCCGGCCGCCTGCTGGCGGCGCAGCGTGCCGTCGTACCGCCGGCGAACGCGGACCGACTCGCTCAACTGGAATCTCCGGACGCGCGCACGGCGTCCGTCCCGCTAGGCCAGCTTGGCGCCCTCACGGACGAAGACCTTGAGAGCAAACCCATCATTCGCCTCTGATGTGTGGCCGCGGCCGTCGATGCGCACTCGAGACGTTTCAGCAGGTGAACACCGGGAGCCTCTCCCAGCCCCGGACAGTCGAAGTCGACGCGAGCTTGGCGTTCGCCCGGTCGACTTCCCACGCGGGGAAGCGCTTCAGCACCTCCTCGAGCGCCACCCGCCCCTCGAGGCGCGCCAGCGCCGCGCCGAGGCAGAAGTGGGTGCCGTAGCTGAAAGTGAGGTGCTGGCCGATCTCCCGGTGGATGTCGAACCGGTCACCGTCTGGAAAACGCCGGTCGTCACGGTTGGCGGAACCAATGAGGAACAGCATGACGCTGCCCTCCGGCACCGTCTTGCCTTGGACCTCGACGTTGCGCGCCACGTACCTGCCCACGTGAGGCGCAGGCGGCTCGTAGCGCAGGATCTCCTCGATGGCGTTCGGGATGAGCGAGGGATCCTCGACCAGCTCGCGCCGCTGGTCCGGGTGGTCGGCCAGCACCTTGCCGGCCCAGCCAATCAGGCGGCCAGTGGTCTCGTTGCCGGCGCCGGCGAGCACGTTGACGTAGGTGAGGATCTCCTCGCGGGTCAGCCGCCGGACCGTCCCCGTCTCGTCCTCGAACTCCGCCCGGATGAGCTCGGTCATCAGGTCGTCCGAGGGGTGCTCGGCGCGCCAGTCGACGTATTCGGCGAACATCTCGCCGCTGACCGCACGCGCCGAATAGCGCATCGGCTTCCCCGCCTCGGTGCGCAGTCTCTCGTCGACGGAGTCGCGGACGGACTCCTGATCCTCCTCCGGAATGCCGAGCAGCATACCGATCGTCCGCATCGGCATCTGCGCGCCCAGGTCGGCGATGAAGTCGAACCGCCCGGCACCGACGAGCGGGTCGAGGCTGCGGGCGCAGAACTCGCGGATCTTGGGCTCCAGCGCCGCCACCCGCCGCGGCGTGAACACCCGTGACAGCAAGCTGCGGTGCACGGTGTGCACGGGCGGGTCCTCGAAGAGCAGCACGCCCGATGGAAACTGAATGTTCGCCTTGATCAGCTCGAGGATGGCGCCGCGCCCGGAGATGAACGTCTCTCTATCGAGCAGCCCATGCTCGACGTCGTCGAAACGGCTGACCGCGTAGAAGTCGTGCGGCTCGTTGTAGTAGAGCGGCGCCTCCTCCCGCAGCCGGCGGAACACCGGGTACGGATCGGCGTTGATCTCAACGTTGTACGGGTCGTAGTAGACGTGGTTCGTGCTGGGAACGTTCACGCAGCACCTCCTCCACAATTTGATGGCAGGACGATGACATGAAATTGGGAGAGCCGTCAAGCCAGACACGAAGCGAGGGTGCACGATTGAGGGCTACCGTCGCTGAAGGAACCCAGCGTAAGTG
This sequence comes from Candidatus Margulisiibacteriota bacterium, assembly GCA_035541735.1. Classification (GTDB taxonomy): domain Bacteria; phylum Desulfobacterota; class Binatia; order HRBIN30; family HRBIN30; genus DATKMS01. The sequence continues at coordinate 19,544 of DATKMS010000244.1, read as the reverse complement.
GCCGCAGTCCTGAGCTTGTCAAAGTCGCCGCTGGCCAGAGCTTGCATCTACGGCCGCTCGGGCGGGCTGGTTTTCCAGCTCGTCAATCCATCGAAACGGTTCGCTTGACGGACGATCGTGAATCACACTGTCCAGGATAATAGAACTACCGTTGACATTAAGTAGGACGATCATCTACTGCTGCCCGAGGCGAGGGAGGAACACGGCATGCCCCGGCACTGGCGGTACGACCTGTTCATCAATGGCGCATGGACCTCGGGGGAGGCCTCGAGCGTCATCGAGGTGATCGACCCGGCGACGGAGGAGGTGATCGGTGAGGTTCCCGAGGCGACGCCGACGGACGCCCTGCGTGCGATCGAGGCCGCGCGCAGGGCGTTCGACGAGGGCCCCTGGCCCTGGATGAAGCCGCGCCAGCGCGCCGCCGTGCTCGTAAAGATGGCCGAGTCGCTCGAGCGCCGCGCGGCGGAGCTCCGCGAGCTGATCGTTGCCGAGACCGGGGCGGCGGGAGTCATCGTGGACGCGTACCAGGCCGGCGGCGTCATCCCGCTGTTTCGTTCCACTGCCGAGCAAATCGTCCACGCGGTCGACTGGGTCGAGGCAAGCCCGCCAACGGGCGGCCCGCTGGGCATCACCGGGAGTGCGCTCATCCGCGAGCCGGTCGGCGTCGTCGCCGCAATCACGGCGTTCAACTTTCCCTTCTTCCTGAATGTGGTGAAGACCGCGCCCGCGCTCGCAGCCGGGTGCACGGTCGTCCTCAAGCCGCATCCCTGGACGCCGCTCGACGCCTTCCTGATCGCGCAAGCCGCCGAGGAGGCGGGGTTGCCGCCGGGCGTCCTGAACGTGATCACCGGCGGAGGCGAGGTCGGCGAGGTGCTCGCCGGCAACCCGATGGTCGACATGGTCAGTTTCACCGGATCGACGGCGACGGGCCGCCGGATCATGGCCAACGCCGCCGACACGATCAAGAAGCTGCACCTCGAGCTCGGCGGCAAGAGCGCCCAAGTGGTGCTCGACGATGTGGCTGAAGCCGTGGTGGCGGGCATCGGGTTCGGCGCCGTGCTCACGCACTGCGGACAGGGCTGCGCGCTCACAACGCGCCTCCTCCTCCCCGAAAAGTTCCTCGACGTGTACAAGGAGGGGGTGCGCAAGGCACGCGAGCGGGTGGTGATCGGCGATCCGCGCGATCCCCAGACCACGCTCGGCCCGCTGATCCGCGAACAGCAGCGCCGCCGCGTCGAGGACTACACCCAGTCGGCGATCGAGGAGGGCGCCGAAATCCTGATCGGCGGGCGCCGGCCCGACGGCTTCTCGAAGGGTTTCTACTACGAGCCGACCGTCTACCTCGGAAGCAACGGCATGCGCGTGGCGCGTGAAGAGATCTTCGGGCCGTGCCTCAGCGTGATTCCCTACTCCGGTGACGACGCGGAGGCCGTGCGCATCGCGAACGACTCGATCTACGGACTCGCCGGCGCCGTGCTGTCGGCGAACGGCGCCCGCGCGTTCAACGTCGCGCGCCAGATCCGAGCCGGGGCGGTGCAAGCGATCGGTGTCTCGACGAGCCCGCCCGCCCGCACCGGACCCGGTGAGGGGCAAGGGCCCGGCTGGGGCACCTCGCCAGCCGGGATCGGCCAGCAGGGTGCGTTCGGCGGCTACAAGCAGTCGGGCGTCGGTCGGGAGTGGGGCAGGCTCGGAGTCGAGGAGTTCTGCGAGGTGAAGCAGCTCTCCTGGAGGTGACCACCCGCCATGGGATCCAGAGGGTCACGGACCCCGACGGTCTCTGGATCGAGCTTGTGCAATCGCCGGGCGACCCGGCGCGACCGCGCAGGTCTGAATCGCGCTCGGGATCGCGCTTCCAAACTCCACTGAGAATACCATTTTACCAGAAGTGACATCATTGCTAGAAATTGTTGATCCCTGCATGCTATGGGAGCGACGATGGCGGACACCATGGAGTATCGGCCGTTCGGACAGACAGGGCTCCAGGTCTCGGCGATCGGCTATGGGTGCTGGGAGATCGGCGGCGGGTACGGCCACGTCGACGCGGCGGAGTTCGCGCGCGCGGTCGGGCGCGCGCTCGACCTCGGAATCAACTGCTTCGACACTGCCGAGGGGTACGGCTTCGGCGCTTCGGAGCGCGCGCTCGGGCAGGCGCTCGGCCGGCGCCGCCGGGAGGCGATCCTCGTCACCAAGTTCGGTATCGGCTACCGGGACAAGCCAAACATGCGCGACTCGAGCCGCGCGCGCGTCACGGCGTCGGTGGAGAACAGCCTGAAGAATCTCGGCACCGATGCCATCGACGTCTACCTCATCCACTGGCCGGACCACCGCACCCCGTTCGAGGAAACGATGCGCGCCCTAGAGGCTCTCGTCCAGGAGGGGAAGATCCGCTTCGTCGGAGTCTCCAACTTCAAGCAAAGGGAAATCGCGGCGTGCATGCAGGTGCGGCGCGTGGACGTCGTGCAGTACGGCTGGAACCTGTTCGACCGCCGGATGCAGCGCGATGTCTTCCCCTATTGCCGGGACCGGGGGATCGGCGTCATGACGTACGGGTCGCTCGCCTACGGCCTCCTGACGGGTACGTTCACCGAGAACATGGACTTCGGGTCCGGCTCAGATGACTGGCGCGCCCGGCGGGGCAACCTCGGCTCGATCACGGCCTTCCAGACGCTCTTCGGCCCCGAGCACTTCCCGCGGAACGTCCGCGCGGCGGAGGAGCTGAAGGGGCTGGCGGCGCGGCACGGCCGGAGTCTGCCGCAGCTCGCGCTCCGCTGGGCGATCTCGAACCCCGTCGTCAGCACGGCGCTCGTCGGCTGCCGCACCGTGGCCGAGGTCGAGGATAATGTCCGCGCGCTCGGCTGGTCGATCAGCGACGGGGATCTCCGCGAGATCGACGCGGTCTTCGCGCGCCACGGCGTGAACACTGTCCCTGAGGGTTGGATCGAAGAGGGCGCCTGACCACGGATGGTTCGCGAGATGGATCCATCGGAAGGAACCGAGCCATGACCGACCGCTTCGTCCCTCTGACGCCTCGCATCGGCGCGAAGGTCCTGCTCAGCCGCGAGGAAGTGCTCACCCCCGCGAACGCTGACGAGATTCACGAGGCACTTGAGCGCTACGGCGTCCTGGTGTTTCCCGAGATCGGCCTCGATGACGAAGAACAGATCGCCTTCAGCAACAACCTTGGCGAGATTGTCCCGATCGGGGGCCTACGCCCGGACGGCAGCCGCGACCCCGTGTACAAGATCTCGGTCGATCCCAAGGTGAACCCGTCGGGGGCCGAATACATCAAGAACACGATCGGCTGGCACATCGACGGCCTCTTCGAGGACGGTCCGCCGCCGAAGGCGACGTTGCTTTCCGGTCGGCGCCTCTCGACGACGGGTGGGCAGACCGAGTTCTGCAGCACCTACGCTGCCTACGACGACCTACCTGCGGCGGAGAGGGACTACTACGAGGTGCTTCGCATCGCGCACACCCTCGAGGCGTCGTATCGCGCCACGCATCCGAACCCAAGCGCGCAGGAGCAGGCGGCGTGGCGCAAGGTGGAAGCGCAGCGGCACCGCATGGGGCGAAGGGGCGAGAAAGAGCATCCCGTCGTCTGGCACCACTGCTCGGGACGAAAGTCGCTCGTGCTCGGGGTGTCCGTGGACCATGTCGTGGGCCTGCCTGACGGCGAAAGCCGCGCACTGCTCCGAAAGCTCTCCGACCACGCGACGCGCCGGGAGATCGTCTACCGCCACGAGTGGACGGTCGGCGATCTCCTCATGTGGGACAACTGCGGCGTCATGCATCGGGTCATCCCATACGATGCGGATTCGGGGCGGTTGATGCATCGCACGACCCTGTCTGGGGTCGAACCGATCAAGGCGGTCGAACGGGTTAGCTGACGAATGGGCCAGGAACTGTCCGGAAAAGTTGCGATCGTCACGGGCGGCGCGAGTGGAATCGGCCGCGCGACGGTCGAGCTCTTCGTGGAGGAAGGCGCCCAGGTCGTCATCGGGGACGTGGATGCCGAGCGCGGCGAGGAGCTGGCGGCGGCGCTGGGCGGGGCGGCCGCCTTCAAGCGGACCGACGTCGCCAACGCGGACGAAGTCCAGGGGCTCGTCGATTTCACCGCAAGGCAGTTCGGGGGGCTTCACATCATGTTCAACAACGCTGGAATCGCCAGCTCGTTCCGGCGCTTCCTCGATGACGATCTCACGGACTTCCAGCGGGTGCTGGCCGTGGACCTCTTCGGCGTCATGGTCGGCAGCCAGCGCGCCGCGCGACGCATGTCGAAGAACGGGGGTGGTGTCATCATCAACAGCACCTCGATCGGTGGAATCAACGCCGGATCGGGCCTGACGGTCTACCGCGCGGCGAAGGCCGCGGTCATCCACTTCAGCAAATCGATCGCCGTCGACTTGGCAGAGTACGGAATCCGCGTGAACTGCATTGCGCCGGCTCACATACCCACTGCGATCAATGCGTCTTTGAACCACGCTCAGATCGTGCGTGCCATGCAACCGCTCCAACGCGTGGGCCAACCGAGGGACGTAGCGAATGCCGTACTGTACCTGGCAAGCGAACGTGCGGCGCAGGTTACCGGGATCGTCCTGCCGGTGGATGGCGGAACGACCGCCGGCCGCCCGGTCGGCTCGCTCAAGGAGTTCATGGTGGCGCGCTCCGGTGCGACGGCACGGTAGGTCCTGGGTGCCGGACCCGAGGCCTGATGGCCTCGTCATCGAGTGGGAGGTCGAGATGTCGGCTGAGATCGTCGTCCGCGGTGGAACAGTCTTCGATGGGAGCGGCACGCCCGGCCGCGCTGCCGATGTGGCGATCGAAGGGGGTGTGATCCGCGAGATCGGGCCGCAGCTGCGGGGCGAGCGCGAGCTCGACGCGTCGGGCTGCGCCGTTGCGCCCGGCTTCATCGACATCCACACGCACTACGACGCGCAGGTGTTCTGGGATCCGGCCCTGCGGCCGTCGTCGTCGCACGGTGTCACCACTGTGGTAGCGGGCAACTGCGGCTTCACGATCGCACCCACCCGTCCCGAGCACCACGACGTGATCGTGCGCACGCTCGAGAACGTTGAGGACATGGATCCCGCGACGCTGACCGCGGGCATCTGCTGGGAGTTCGAGACGTTTCCCCAGTACCTGGAACTGGTCCGCCGGCGCGGCACCGTGCTCAACTTCACGGCGTACATTGGTCATTCCGCGCTCCGGCTCTACGTGATGGGAGATGCGGCCTACGAGCGCGCGGCCACGACCGAAGAGATCGAACGCATGTGCCAACTCGTGCGCGAGGCAATCGATGCAGGCGCGGCTGGATTTTCGACGAGCTTTTCGTTCGCCCACCGCGGCGTCGACGGCAAACCGGTTCCCAGCCGCTTCGCCGCGCGCGACGAGGTCGAGGCCCTGTTCTTGACGGCAGGACGAACGGGCAGGGGTGTGGTGCTCGCCACCCCGGGCGAGCAGTGCAGCTATCCCGACTTCTACGAGCTGCAGCCGCGGATCGGGCGGCCGTTGACCTGGCCGCTGTTCGCAGCCCCGGGCAACGCCCACTTCCCGCAGCTCAAGCTGCACGAGGCGAGCTTGTCTCGCGGTCTGCAGGTGTGGCCGCAGGTCACGCCGCGACCGCTCACCATGCAGTTCACGCTCGAGGACGCGTACAGCCTCAACGTCGGCCAGGTATTCGGGGAACTGATGAAGGTCAGCCGCTGGGTGCGCATGGCCGCCTACCGGGATCCCGCCTGGCGGGGGCGGGCGCTCGCGGACCTGGAGCAGGCACCCATGAAGCCGCGCTGGGAGACCTTTGAGGTCTCCGAGTCTGAACTGTTCCCCGAGCTCGTGGGCCGGCGTGTGAGCGAGCTTGCGCGTGAGCGCGGCGTCAGCCCGTTCGACGCGATGTGCGAGCTCGCGGTCGCCGAGGATCTCAGGACGCGTTTTCGCGCCTGCCTTGCCAACGACGATGTCGAAGCGGTGGGCTACCTGCTCGCTCACGAGCGCGTGGCGCTGGGCCTCTCCGACGCCGGTGCCCACGTTGACCAGCTCTGTGACGCGCCGCTGTACACCGACCTGCTGGGCAACTGGGTGCGGGAGCGCCAGCTCATGCCGCTCGAGAAGGCCGTGCGCAAGATGAGTGGGGAGCCGGCCGACCTCTTTGGCTTCGTGCGCCGCGGCTATCTCCGCGAAGGCTATTTCGCCGACGTGTGCGTGTTCGATCCGCAGACGGTGGGTCCCGGCCCCTTGCGGCGCGTACGCGACTTCCCGGCGGACGCCGAACGATTGACGGCAGAGGAGCCGAGCGGGATGCGGCACGTGCTTGTCAACGGCACGCCCATTCGGAGCGATGGCCGCTCGCAGATCGACTCGCTAGAGCGGCGGCCCGGCATGCGGCCGGCGCTCACCTGATAGCAGCACACCAAAGCACGCCTGTTCACCCTGCGCGCCACGCCGATCTCGCCCCAGCGGTCGCCGTTGTCCGTCTGCACGACGGTGCTGACGCTGTAATCAAGGCCTCTTTCCCTTCATGGGAAAGCCCTCCTTTCACTTGGTTCTGGGGTGCAGGGGCGAAGCACCCGAACGGGTGCGCATACAGATCATGGTCTCGGTGATTCTCGACTATCTGACGGCCGACGAACCCAAGGACACCGGCATGCTTCCGCACCTCGGCGACGAACCGTCGGGCGAACTCGTCGAAGTTGAACTCGCCAGCCCGTCTGAAGCGCCGGGTTGTAGATACTATCTTCCACGAAGGGCATTGGGATTCACCGCACTCCAGTCGGAACGGTGGTGAGGCGATTGAAGCCCTCCTTGGTACAATTTGAAAAAAACGTACTGAATTCCGGCGGGAAGAAATGAAGAAATGCGAGGAGGGGGACTTGAACCCCGCCACTTCTCAAGGAAAACCAACACAATTTCAGCCGCCTGACGGTCAAAAAGGGCCAAATGAGGCCCAAAGTGTTACCGCGCGGGAACAGCCTCGGAGGCGCCGCCGATGACCCAGGAAAGCGTGGCGACGGCGCAGCTCAGGACAGCTCGTTTCCAGGAAGTGGCCGCCGGAACTGTTCTTCGATGTCCGTCGTGCCAGTGTGAACTCGGACATCACGACCGCAAGGGCGGCTACGGCATCGTGCTCCGCAACCGCTACGTTCGGGTCGTACCGGAAGAACGACGAATCCTTCTGGCGTGCGTGGAGTGCCGTGAGGAAATCGAATTTGTGGCGGGACGACTGGTCGTCGAGAAGCGAGTGGCGGGATGACCACGGCCGAGCACCTGGCAGCGGTCCTCGGCGTCCGCGCGTTTCGAAGGCTCACTTGCGCCTTCGGCGGCCGGGTTCTACGTGTGCCAAAGATCGCCGCGGAGAGTCGGTCACGGCGCCGCGCGCAACGAGACGCGCAGATCCTGCAGTTGCTGAATTGCCCGTGTGGAAACGACCGGCATCACTCCTATCGGGCCGTCGCTCGGCAGTTCGGTGTCTCGTCACGCGCAGTTGTCCGCATAGGGAAAGAGTGGCGTCTGCCGCCGCCTTGACCGCGTTGTAGTCGCGTGGAAGCGCCTGCAGGACTGCGCAGTGCGGAGCGCCACCTGGTGAAATCGCTTCACGCTGCGGCGTAACCGAACACCGCCTTCAATTCGAGGAACTCGGCGAGCCCGGCTTCGCTCCATTCGCGCCCGTTCCCGGACTGCTTGTAGCCGCCGAACGCGCCGCTGAAATCGGGCTGCGCACCATTTACGTGGACGTTGCCCGAGCGCACACGTCGGGCAACGCGGCGGGCGCGCTCTATGTCTCCGGAAGATACATATCCCGACAAACCGTAGGGAGTATCGTTCGCGATGCGAACCGCGTCGTCTTCGTCCTCATACGGAATGATCGACAAGACCGGTCCGAAGATTTCCTCCCGAGCGATCGTCATGTCGTTGCGCACATTGGCGAAGACGGTGGGTTTGACGAAGTAGCCCTTGCTGATCCCATCCGGGCGCCCCAATCCGCCGGTCACCAACTGCGCACCTTCTTCGATCCCCTTCTGTATCAGACGCTGGACCTTGTCGAATTGTGCTGCACTCGCCAGGGGCCCGATCGTCACCCCGTCGACCTTCGGATCGCCGACCTTGACCGCCTCTGCCGCCTTCTTTGCCGCAGCGATGGCTTGTGCCATCTTGGCGCGCGGTACGAGCATCCGGGTCGGTGCATTGCAGGACTGCCCACTATTCATCATGCAACCTTGTACGCCCCCATTCACTGCCGCTTCCAGATCGGCGTCATCTAAGATGATATTGGCGGATTTCCCTCCCAGCTCCTGTGTGACCCGCTTCACCGTGGGCGCCGCGGCGATCGCCACTGCAACGCCGGCGCGCGTGGAACCGGTGAAGGAAACCATATCGACATCGGGGTGCGAGGATATTGCGGCGCCGACGGTAGGCCCGTCTCCGTTGACCATGTTGAAGACGCCGGCGGGCACACCGGCTTCGTGAAGAATCTGCGTGAAAAGGTAGCCGGAGAGTGGGGCGATTTCACTCGGCTTCAGCACCATGGTGCAGCCGGCGGCGAGTGCGGGTGCGACCTTGCAGGCGATCTGATTCACGGGCCAGTTCCACGGTGTAATCAGCCCGCAGACACCGATGGGCTCCTTGCGGAACAACAGCGAGCCCCTCTGTTCCTCGAACTGGAAGGTCGTCAGCACCCGCTGGATTTCGAGGAAGTGCCCGAGCCCGGCAGCCGCCTGCGCCACGCGGGCGAGCCACATGGGCGCGCCCATTTCCTGTGAAATGGTTTCAACGATTTGATCATACTTTGACTGATAGACTTCGATGATCCGCTGCAGCAGTGCCACGCGCTCCTCACGACTGCTGTCGCCGAACGACTCGAACGCTCGCTTGGCCGCCGAGACTGCCCTGTCGACATCCGCCGCAGTACCTAAGGAGATCACCGCAATGTGTTCCTCCGTCGCCGGATTGATCACCGGGAAGTCATTCATCCTCTCGGGGTTCACCCACCTGCCGTCGATATAGAATTGGCGAAAATCATTCATTTCGCTTCCTCCGTCCTTGTTGCGGGCCGTTATGTTCATTCGGATACAACGGTGCGCCGCGCAACACAAGTACTTCAGCTCGTGCTATAGGTGCGTGAACGGAAGGGACAGCACACCGTGAGCCCGGCCACGAGAAAGGCCTCGAACCCGTCGCAGTTGGTCGTACGCATCAAGCTCGGCGGCGATGCCGTGTTGGGTCCCGGAAAGGCCGAACTGCTGGAGAACATCGACCGGCTCGGCTCGTTGTCCGCCGCAGCGCGGGCCATGCGGATGTCCTACCGCCAGGCCTGGATGCTGCTCGATACCATGAATCAGGCGTTCCGTGCGCGGCTCGTCGAAACGAGTCAGGGTGGCCCAGGCGGAGGCGGCGCCGTGTTGACACGGTTGGGCAAGCGGATTCTGGTCTGTTACCGAAAGTTGCAGCAGAAGGCTGCGGAGAGTACGCACGACGATCTCGCGGCGCTTCTCCGTCTCAGGGCGACTGGTCTCCAATCCGGGGTGCGGAAGCGGCTTGGCTCACAGCGCCCGCGGGACCACGGCTCCTCGGGGTGAATGCGCCGGCCGCCGTGCCGGCGTTCGTTCTTTATTGAGACTCTGTCCAAAGCGGTTTGTCGCGCCTCCTGGCGCTCCCTTGGAGTCCTTTAGAGGCGACGCGCGTTCCTACCAACTTCTTACCGGGCCAACCTAACTCGCAGCAGCCAGCTCATCGAGAGGGCTAAAAGGCTAATCATGAGAAGACCTGCAGGTGAGATGGGCGACGCCACGAGCGGTATCGGAGCGGTGGCTCCAGCACCCGTGAGTGACACGTTCACACTGCTCCCGTTGGCACTGATAGTCAGGGTGCAACTGAAAGGTCCGGGGTGTGGAGGCGCAAAGGTCACGACGATTGGAATCTGCTGGCCCGCTCCGACAGTGAAGCTCGCCGGGGCAACACTGAAGCCAGCGCACGGTGCGGAGGCGCTCCCGGTAAGCGTGTCGGTACCGTTGTTACTGAACGGATACGTGAAGCTCGCTTGCGAGCCGACCGGCACAGAGCCGAAGTCGTGCGCACCAGATGGGGTGTTCGTAGGCGTCGCGGTCGGCGACGAGGTCGGCGTTCGCGTCGCCGTGCTGCTCGGCGTTGCCGTGGGGCTCGCGGTCGCGGGCTGAGTGCCCGTCGGCGTCTGCGTCGGGGTGGCGGTCGCGGTGCGTGTCGGACTCACCGTCGCCGTCGGTGTTGGTGTGGACGTCGCCGTCGCAGTTGGAGTTAGCGTCGGGCTGCTTGTCGAGGTCGAGGTCGGCGTTCGCGTCGCCGTGCTGCTCGGCGTTGCCGTGGGCGTGCTCGTCAGAGTGACCGTAGGCGTACTTGTCGGCGTTGCTGTCGCGGTGGGTGTGCTGGTTGCGGTTTGACTGGCCGTGACCGTTGGAGTGGCCGTCCCTGTGCTCGTACCCGTTGGGGTCGGCGTGTCGGTAGACGTCGGCGTTGCGCTTGGCGTCGCTGTGGCAGTCGACGTCTCGGTCGGTGTTGACGTCGCGGTGTCGGTCGGCGTTCCTGTCGGCGTGTCGGTTGGTGTCGGCGTCAAGGTTGAAGTTGGTGTTGGGGTTCCGGGAGAATTGTACTCATATGCGCCGATCGAGCAGTTGGTGGCGCCGATCCCCGGCCGGATGAAGCCCCGTTGGTCGAGATTGTTCACGGGCGTTGCTGCGCAGATGCTCTCGTCACCGGCGTTGATCGCCGGGCTACCCATCTGAAGCGCGATTGTCTGCGTCGGCCCACCGTTATCGCCCGGCGCAGCGGCGAGCAGTGGGGTCGTGTTGCACAACGAAGTGCCGGTGGTGGTGGTGCAGTTGGCGCCGGTGAAACCACACGTCGTGCCGTCGTCGATGTTGTGGCCATCATCCTGCACAACCGGCGCGCTGCCTACCCCGGCGCAGTTGCCGCCGGTATTGTTGGCAAGGATGCTGTTCGCCACCTTCACTGCGCTCGCGCTGGCGCTTGAATTGTAGACCGCGCCTCCGCTGCCGGCGGTATTGCCCGAGAACGTAACGTTGGTGAGGGTAACTGGACCCGAGCCGTTGCTGACGATGGCGCCACCATTGGTGCTGGCGCTATTGCCGGAGAACGTACTGTTGGTGACGGTGAGCACGTTGTTGACGTTGATGGCGCCGCCGTTGCCGCTTGCGCTATTGCCGGAGAAGGTACTGCCAGTCACGCTGATGGTAGTTCCATTTCCGCCCTTGATGGCCCCACCGTTGGGGCCGGTGCCGGTGGTGTTGTTGTTGGAGAAGGTGCTGTTAGAGATGACCACGGTCTCATTCGATCCGGAGATCGCGGTGCTATTGCCCGAGAACGTGCAGTTGGTAACCGTCAACGTGCCGCCGCCGGTGCTGCCGGTGTCGATGGCGCCGGCACCACTGGTGGCGTGTCCGTTAGTGATGGCCAAATTCTGAAGGCTCAAATTTTTGCCCGCGCTTACCGAGAACACGCGCACGGTGGGGCCGCCGCTGATGGTAACCAGTCCACTGCCGTCAATGTTGGTGTTGGAGGAGATGCTCTTGGTGGTGGTGACGGTAATCGTCGCCGAACCCCCGCAACTGAAGGTTACGGTCCCGTCGAAACTCCCACCGCCGGGCAGACAGGCATTCAGCGCTGTCTCGGTGCAACTCGCGCTCGTGCCGCTACCGACCACACAGGCCAGGGCAGCTGGGCTCAAGGCCAGCGACAGCAGGAACAACGCCAGCCCGAGACCACCGCCCCACCCCACTGTGATGAATGGAGCAGGCACCCTTACACAGGAATCGGCACTCGTCCGCGCTTTCGGCAGCACACTCCGGTGAACCGATAACATTGACGTCTCCGCGGGCGCTATATCAGGAAGAGCATAACGCTTGCAATGACAGGCAAGAGAGCATTTGCTCGTCACGAGTGTCGAGCCAGCTTCGGAGTTTCTCGATGGTCTGGGTGTAGGTCTTGTGGCCTCTAAGAACAGAGCTGGCCCACGTTCTGCTACGCGGCGCGCGCGCGCACGAGAGGACGCCTTCGGCGGCGATCGAGGGGGTAATTTGGACCACGATCACAGCTTGTTACGCCCACGCCACACCCGATTGCAGCCCGATCCGATGCTCGGGCATATTGGAGGCACATAGGGCCTGATCAGTTCGGTCAGGCCTGGACCGGGCCGAGCGGTAGGCGCGAGAGCGCGAATCAGATCGAGGGGCCGGACAGCGAGAGCTGTTCGCGCCCCTCTCTTGTTTGTGGAGGATAGTGCCTCAAAAGATGACTCCAGGACCGAACCGCTCCTTACCGTCGAACGACTGCGAGCCCTCGCAACTGTCGTCCGACGCATCAAAGAGCGAGTTCGTGCCCGCGACGGGGACGGGGGAGACGGACCCCCAGGGGCTGAAACCCCAGGAGACCGCGATGTGGGCTGCCAAGCAGCGGCTGGCACGACTGGCGGTGAAGATCCTGCTGAACCGCAAGAAAGGCGGGTGACGAGATGATCGAGCGCCGGATGCATCCTCTCATCACCCCCGCCCGGCTGTTAAAGCTGGCGATCGTCTATCTGCGACAGTCGTCGGCTCCCCAGGTCCGGGACAACTGGGGTAGTACCGACGTGCAGCGACAGCAAGATCAACTCGCACGGCAGTTTGGCTGGTCCGATCACCTCATCCGCACTATCGACGAGGACCTGGGCCGCACCGCCACCACGACCAAACACCGCAGCGGATGGCACGAGATCCTCCGACTCATCACCTCAGGCTCTGTCGGTGCGGTCTTTGTCTGGACGGTGTCGCGCCTTAACCGTCAATTGAGAGACTTCGAGGAGCTTCGCATTCTCGCCAAGCTCTACGGTGTTGTCCTCGTGATCGACGGCCGGCCTGCTGATCCCGGTGATCCACAGGATACAGTCCTGTTGCAGGTTCAGGCACTCCTTGCGCAGCACGAAAACAGCCAGCAGGCCGCCGTCATGAAGGAGGCGCGCGCAGCGAAGGCGAGGAAGGGCACCTCGTGTCAAGGATCCCCATCGGCTGGGTCAAGCGGCCGGATGGCTCTTATGACTTCGATCCCGAGGTCAAGACCGCTATCGACGAGGTGGTCCAGATATTTCGGGAGAAAGAGACGGTTCTTGCAACTGTGCGTGAACTTGTGCGCAGGGGTCGAGAGCTGCCGTCCCGTCCCCGCCCCCGTGGCCCGATCAAGCGGGATCCCCCGTCCGCCTTGCCAGTGCGGCGGTTCCTGACGCACCCGTGGTACGCGGGAACGCTGGTGTATGGCCGGACGGAAGAGATCCCAGCACTTGGAGACCAGAAAGCGCGCCGCGTCCGGCTACCCGAGGATCGCTGGATCAAGGTGCTGAACCACCATCCCGCATACTATACGGTGGCCGAGCAGGAGGAGTTCAAAAAGGTCCTGAAGGCCCACCGCTACCAAGCACGCCGCCACCCAAGGAACGGCGCCGCGCTGTGCCAGGGGCTCCTCAAATGCGCGCGATGTGGCGTGTCGCTGTCCGTGAACTACCCCAGGAAAGCGACGTTTCGTTACCTGTGCCAGCGCAACCAAACCACATTCGGCCGACGGCGATGCGTCAACTTCCCCGGACAAGCTGTCGACAATGCCGTCGAGCGACTGTTCCTCGCTGTCCTGAAGGCACCACCCGTCGAACTGCTGCAGCAGGCACTGGCCGAGGCGCGGGCCGCCGAGCAGGTGTACACCGCGCGGATCGAGGCCGATGGCAAACGCTTGCGATACACAGAGCAACTGGCGCGCGACCGTTACCGTGAATGCGATCCCCGAAACCGGCTCGTTGCAGCAGAGTTGGAGATCGAGTTCGAACAGGCCAAGCAGGCCGTCATCGACTTCGAATGCCGGCGCGCGTCCGAACCGCCACGACCACCGATAGACGGGACCGAAGAGGAGGTCCGCGAACTCTGCGAGTTGGTCGCAGACATCCCGAAACTATTTCGGGACGCCGCAGTCACGCAGAAGGAGCGGAAGCTGTTGCTGCAGTGCTTGATCGGGAAGATCATCATCGAGGTGGATGCAGAGGGCATCGATGGGACGATCCACTGGCGTTCCGGTGAGACCAGCAAGTTCCGCGTGTGGCGAACGCCAGGAGTCCATCGTTTGATCCACCAGCGGCACGACGAGGGGCTGACCGTACCGGAGATCGTCGTGTGGCTGGCCGAGGGGGATCCACAAACCGGTCAGGACGTGGCCGCTCACGAAAGCGTACAATCTACGAACTCTTCAAGAAGTGGGGCTTGAAGCCCAATGTGAAGCCACGTAGGCGCAGGCGACGAAGCCGCACTGGAATGCTCGGCAGCGACGACGGAGATCCGGGCCGCAAGGGGCTTGTGCGCACCGCCGGCAGCAGCGACCGTCGGGAGCGACCGTCGTCGCCGTCAGGCAGCAGAGGTACTCCCCCCGCGTGAGATCGAGGAACGCGCATGGCTGCTGGACAAGCCGCCAGGCTCGGGCAGGGGCGGCGCGATCGCCGCCCCTGCAAGCGTTACGTACCTAACCTACGGCGCGTCAGGCGGGTCGACGCCTGGGTTCACGCGCTCGTCGCCTTCGCCCTGCGGCGTCGGCAAGACCAGCGGTACTGGCTGATAGGCATGGTGCCCTGGTGGCTCCTGGCCCGTCGGGGCGAGCGGCGAGTTGAACGGGGCACTGGCGGTGAGGACGCCCGCGAGTTGCTCGCCCTCGCGCGGATCGGTGTCGTGCACCGTCACATTCACGAGCCGGTACGGTCCCGGCTCCACCAGGTCCGCGTGTGGAAACGGGAGATCGACGGTCGTCGTGCCCCGGTCGAGCTGCACCGAGGCATCGGCCCGTGCCACAGCGGTCGTGGTCGTCGCCAGCGTCGCTGACACCGACACCAGCCCCGCCTGCTTCGCGGTCAGCGTGAGCGGCACCAGGAGTGTATCGGCGCTCACGTGTGGTGCCTCGACCGCGATCTTCACGTGGCCGTTGGCGACCACGTAGTGATACGACGTTGCGCGGTGCACGCTGTTGCCGCCGACCACCGCGTCGCTGGACACCACGACGAAGTGTTCGCCCGGCGAGGCGTCGAGCACCACCGTGTGGTGGCCGTTCCCTTGTGGCTTCCCGTGGCGAACAGGACCACCGTGTTCATCTTCGATGGTCACGGTCCCGCCGTCGATGTCGCCGGCGTGGCCGCGCAGGTGCGTGGTCAGGATCACTGGTTCGCCAGCGTCGTAGGCCAGTTTTGGCAGGGTCACGTCGAAGGCGGGGTCGCCCGACGGCGACGTACCGGGAGCGGGTGCGTCCATCCCGGTGTAGTCGGTCAGGGTCAGTTGCGTCGGTGTCAGAGGTGCGCCGACGCGGGTCGTGGTGGCGTGCGGCGTGGCGCCTGCGAACGCGGGCGCCGCGCAGAACGCGACGAGTAGTATCAGCATTGGCATTGGTTTCATTGGTCGGTCCTCCCTCGCGTGCGCGCCGTTCAGGGCAACCACGGCCCTCCCCTCCGGCGTCCGCGGCATGCTGCTCCGGCGGTCGTTGCGGCGGTTGGCGTCCGCTTGCTTCGTGCTGGTCTCCATATTTAGCTTCCCCTAGCAGTCCAGCGCGTACTTTTTGGTGGAATTGGTGCCCCACAGGCGAGTTCTTCGTCCCGGAATGCGTTCGCCCAATTCTTGGCCGTCTTCAAACTGGTGCAGTCCAACCCCCGTGCCCGCGTCAGTTTGGTGTGCGTCAGCTCGGCGCTCGTTAGCGTGGCGTCCGTCAGGTCGGCCTTCTCCAGGTTGGCGTTGGACAGGAGAGCCTCCTCTAGGTTGGCGCCCGCCAGGGAGGCCTCCTCCAGGTCGGCGCCCTTCAGGTTAGCGCCGCTCAGGTTGGCGCCTGCCAGGTAGGCGGCTTCCTGCGTGCGGGTCACCTGGGCGGCGGCGTCCCCTCCTGGGGGCTCCGATCGCGCGGCCGGCGCGGCGGGACCGTTTTCGTACGTCAGGGTGGCGTCCTGTAGGTTGGCGCCCCTCAGGTTGGTGTTCCGCAGGATAGCGCCCCTCAGCATGGCGCCCTTCAGGTCGGCGTACGTCAGGTCGGCCTCTTCCAGGTTGGCGCGCGTCAGGAGGGCGTTCGTCAGGTCGGCGTACGTCAGGGTGGCCTTCTCCAAGTTGGCGTTCCGAAGGCCGGCGTTCGTCAGGGTGGTGCGCGTCAGGTTGGCGCCCGCCAGGTGGGCGCCGTCCAGGTTGGCGCGCGTCAGGTTGGCGTCTGTCAGGTTGGCGCCGTCCAGGTCGATATTCACCAATGAGACGCCGTCCTCGACCAGGTCCCTAAGCGCGTCTTGGCGTCCCCCGCTTGCTGCCTTCCCGGACGCCGCATTGATAACCTGCCATGCTTGGTAGTGTTTGGCCTTCCGCTGGCTCTCTTCAGCCCTCCGCTGGCTTTCCCGAATGGCGTCGTAGTTCCATGCGAAGCGCAGAAAGGACAAGGCGGAAACGAGAATGGTGAGCTGCCCCAGAAGTCCCAGCAATTCAATGAATGCCCACCGCTGCAGTCTGTAGACGGCCCACTCGCACAGCCACTCGAAGAACAGGAAGGGCCGCCTCCAGCGCGCCACGTCGCCACGCCACACCTTCCACGGAGCGGGCGGTGTCTTCTCTTCAGCCATGCGGGCCTCCCTCCTCACCGGGTTCTCGGTTGCGCCCTTCGGTCACGGTGTGCGCCCAAGTGACCTTCTCCCCGGTCTCGTCGTAGAGCCAGAGCCCTGCCGCGTTCCCTCTTGTGCCCAGCACAGGCACATCGGTCTTAGGCGGCTGCCCATACCTCCGAGAGAACCTCCGCCTGCTCGAGCACCGTCTCCGTCGCCTTCGCCTGCTTGTCGGGCGGGTACCCGTACTTGCGTAGTATCCGCTTCACGAGCACGCGCAGTTGCGCGCGGACGTTCTCACGCAGGGTCCAGTCGATGGTGACGTTCGCCCGGACGCTTGCAACCAGCTCGCGCGCGATCGTGCGGAGGGTCTCATCGCCCAACACCTTCACGGCACTGTCGTTGGTCTCCAAGGCGTCGTAGAACGCCAGCTCGTCCTCGGAGAGACCGAGCCGCTCGCCACGCGTGTTCGCCGCGCGCATGTCCTTTGCGAGTGCGATCAGCTCCTCGATCACCTGTGCCGCTTCGATGGCGCGGTTCTGATAGCGCCGGATCGTCTGCTCCAGCATCTCGGCAAACGAGCGCGCCTGGACCACATTCTTGCGTCGGCGAGTGTTGAGTTCCCCCTTGAGCAGCTTCTGCAACAGTTCCACCGCAAGGTTACGCTGCGGCATGCCGCGCACCTCCGCTAGAAACTCGTCGGAGAGGACCGAGATGTCGGGCTTGGCCAGTCCCGCTGCGGCGTAGATGTCCACCACGCCTTCCGGTGCCACCGCCCGCGAGATGATCTGCCGGACCGCGTGGTCGAGTTCCTCCTCGGGACGGGCATCACCGGGCGCGCGCTTGGCGAGCACCGCCTGCACTGCCTGGAAGAACGCCACGTCGTCCCGGATGCGCAGCGTCTGGTCGTGCGGCACGGCCAGCGCGAAGGCTTGCGACAGCTCGCGCACGGCGCGCACACAGCGGTCCTTCCCGTTGTCCTGCCTCAAGATGTGCTCCTGCGCCGGTGGCAACAGCCCCAACCGCTCTTGCGGCGTGCCGGTCGTCCACCGCGACCAGTTGAAGCCGTGGAAAAGGCCGCAGCAGACCTCGTACTTCTCCAGCATCACGGCGACAGCTTCGTCCTGATCGAGCGCGGTGCGTCCCGTGCCGCCGCTCTCGGTATAGGTCGCGAGCGCGGCTTTCAACTCGTGCGCGAGTCCGAGGTAGTCCACCACGAGCCCGCCTGGCTTGTCGCGGAAGACCCGGTTCACGCGCGCGACGGCCTGCATGAGCCCGTGGCCGCGCATCGGCTTGTCGATGTACATCGTGTGCAGGCTCGGCGCGTCGAAGCCGGTGAGCCACATGTCGCGCACCAGCACGAGCCGCAGCGGGTCGGCGGCGTCCCGGAAGCGGTTGGCGAGCGCCTCGCGCCGCGGCTTGTTGCGGATGTGGGCCTGCCAGTCCGGCGGGTCGGAGGCCGATCCGGTCATCACGACTTTGATCGCGCCCTTGTCATCGTCATCATGCGCCCACGCGGGTCGCAGCCGGACCAGCTCGCGGTACAGCTCCACGCAGATGCGCCGGCTCATGCAGACGACCATCGCCTTGCCGTCCATCGCTTCGAGCCGCTTCTCGAAGTGGTCGATGATGTCCTGCGCAACGATCTTGAGTCGCTTGTCGGCACCGACGACGGCTTCGAGCTGCGCCCACTTGGTCTTGAGCTTCTCCTTGCGCTCGACCTCTTCGCCTTCGGTTGCTTCTTCGAACCCGGGGTCGATCTTCGGCCGCTCGTTCTCGTCGAGCGCGAGCCTCGCGAGCCTGCTCTCGTAGTAGATCGGCACTGTCGCGCCGTCCTGCACGGCGCGCTGGATGTCGTAGACGCTGATGTAGTCGCCGAACACGGCGCGCGTGTTCGCGTCCTGCAGCTCGATGGGCGTACCCGTGAAGCCGATGAACGAAGCGTGCGGTAGCGCGTCGCGCATGTGCCGCGCGAAACCGTCGATGAAGTCGTACTGGCTGCGGTGCGCCTCGTCGGCGATCACCACGATGTTGCGGCGCTCGGAGAGCGTCGGATGGCGGTCGCCTTTCTCTTCCGGGAAGAACTTGTGGATGGTGGTGAACACCACCCCGCCCGCCGCCACGCTGAGTAGTTCTCGAAGGTGCGCCCGGCTTTCCGCCTGCACCGGCGGCTGGCGTAGCAGCTCCTTGCAGCGCGAGAAGGTCCCGAAGAGCTGGTCGTCGAGATCATTGCGGTCAGTAAGCACAACGATGGTTGGGTTCTCCATCGCCGGCTCGCGGATGATGCGGCCCGCATAGAAGGCCATCGTAAGGCTCTTGCCGGAGCCTTGTGTGTGCCAGACCACGCCGATGCGCCGGTCACCCGGCTTGCCGCCGGGCGGTCGTCGCGCTTCATACCGGCCCGCCTCGTCGACCACGACCTCGGTGGTACGGCGCAGCTCCGCTGCTCGCAGCGTTTCACTCACCGCCACCTGGACCGCGTGGAATTGGTGGTAGCCCGCCATCTTCTTCGTGAGGCGTGCGGTCCCGTCGTCCTCGAACACCATGAAGTCGCGCACCAGGTTGAGAAAGCGGCGCGGCGCGAAGACGCCCTCGGTCACCACCTGCAACTCGGGCAGGTTCGGGTCGGCTAGGCGCTCGCCCGCGATGGTGCGCCAGGGCTTGAACCACTCGCGCCCGGCGGTGAGCGTGCCGAGGCGCGCTTCAACTCCATCGGAAATGACGAGCAGCTCGTTCGTGGAGAAGATCACCGGAACCTCGGCCTTGTAGGTCTGGAGCTGCTGGAAGGCGGTCCACACTGTGGCGTTCTCGTCCGCGGCGTTCTTGAGTTCCAGCACCACCAGCGGCAGGCCGTTCACGAAGAGCACCACGTCCGTCCGGCGGGTGTGCTTGTTCTCGGCGACCGTGAACTGGTTGACCGCCAGGAAGTCATTGTTGGCGG
>DATKMS010000243.1:0-27325 GCA_035541735.1 Candidatus Margulisiibacteriota bacterium | reverse complement strand
CTCGTGCACGGCTTTGGGTTTGCGGCGGTCTTGCTCGAAGCCGACCTCTCGTCCGTGCGCCTGGTGCAGGCCCTGTTCGGCTTCAATGTTGGTGTGGAGATCGGCCAACTCGGCGCGGTGGTCTTGATGTGGCCGTTGCTGCGTTTCGTCGCGCGTCCGGGACGAGAGCGCGTCCGCGCTGCTGTGATCGAGTACGGGTCAGCGGCCGTGTGCGGCTTGGGGTTGTTCTGGTTTGTGAGCCGCGCCTACGGCGCTTGGTAGCGGCGCAATCATGTTCTTGTCGCACCCACTAGCCCTGGTCTAGCCGCATTTCCCGACAAAGCAATTGACCACCCGCCCCATTCAGTTCGAATTCCAGGGTTAGGGGTGCGGCAGTCGGCCAAGGGTTGTGTGAATGCTTCAGTTTGTCTATTGATAGACTCGCATAGAATAGTGTGGAGCGCACGGGCGGCAGGGCGGAGGTGCTGCGGCTCAAACCTCGCACGGAAATCTCCAATAGTCGGGTTCGCACAAACATTGCGATGATTCCGGAGCCTGAGCAAGCCGCTGGCGGGACCCGTGAAGCTGTCGAAGACATCGATTACCCGGCCCGCCGCGAACTCGATCGCGCCCAGATCCGTCAGCTGGCTAACTGCCGCTGGGTGCAGGAGCACCACAACATTTTGATCACCGGCGCCACCGGCACCGCGAAGACCTTCGTGGCGTGCGCCCTCGCCCACAAAGCCTGTCGCAGCGGCCACCGCGCGCTCTACCGGCGGGCCTCACGCCTGTTCGACGAACTCACGCTGGCCCGCGCCGACGGCACCTACGCGCGCGTGCTGCACCGCGTGGCGCGGATTGATGTGTTGATCATTGATGATTGGGCACTCGCCGCCGTCCACGAGCAGGAACGACAAGACCTCCTGGAAATTCTCGAAGACCGGCACGGTACTCGGTCACCATCGTCACCAGCCAATTGCCGGTGGCGAAGTGGCACGCCCACATCGGCGACCCGACGCTGGCCGACGCCATCTGCGATCGTCTACTCCACAATGCCCACCGCCTCGTGCTAAAGGGACCGTCACGGCGGAAGGAGGCGCAAGCGGAGTGACTCAAGGACGAAGACGTCGCTGCGCTCCGATTCCCTGCGGACTCATCACAGCAAAACCGGGAGGACTAACGAAGACCAGAACCTAGCCACCAACAACGCTGTCCAGCGCGGCTCGGCCCTCGGCGCGATCACGATGCTGTAACCGCTGATCACCATGCCGAAACGAGTGATCACGATGAGCGAAATGCGCACTGAGGGTGGTCAGGGCCGCTTGGTGTATCTAGCCATGGCGCTGCCTGGCTGGATGCTCTCGCGGCTTCGAGCGGCAGAGGCGGAGAGCGGGCCAACATGATCTTTCTGCGCGAGTGGTCCGCCAAGAACTACGGCCAAACGTCTGGGCCCCCCGGTTCGCGCGCTCGCTTGATCTCGGTTGGCCCCGGCGATAACGAGCAAGGGTGGCGAACATCATCTGGGGGAAGTGGCAGGAGGAGCACATCGGCAAGAAGCATCGCGTGTCGGCTCAGGACTTCGATGATGCCTGGCATGATCCTGAGCGGGAAGACCTTGAGGAGGAGTACCACGAGCAGAACGGACCCTACACTATCAGCGTCGGATGCGCCCGAGGTAAGGGACTGGTCATGGTCTGGAGGTGGCAGCAGAATGTAGACGCCGTGTGGCCGATCACCGCGTATTTTCCAAGGCCGAAACGCCCCCAGAAGACAAGCAGGAGCAGGAAGAGGAGCAAGTAGATGCCAATCACGAAGGGACACCTGGATCCGCGTAGTCGAGCCGAGCGCCGAGCTGATGAAGAAGTGCTCGCCAAGTTCGAGGC
Source organism: Candidatus Margulisiibacteriota bacterium (assembly GCA_035541735.1). GTDB lineage: Bacteria > Desulfobacterota > Binatia > HRBIN30 > HRBIN30 > DATKMS01. Next base: position 25,463 of record DATKMS010000243.1, on the reverse strand, counting down.
CGGCAAGTTTCTCTCGTTCCCACCGGACCGCGTCGCGGCGGCGATCCGGCATGTAGAACAGGCGTACGCCTCTCGCACCGAAGGCGTTACGAACCGCCCGCGTTGGGCAGGACTCATCCACGACGCGGTGTTTGACCGATTCCCCGCTCCGATCGACTGTCTGGAAACTGTAGACGAATGAGTCGTGCAAACTCCCGAACCGATGAAGCGGCCCGCGCGCTTAACGACTGGTTTGCCAGCGTTCTCCGCAGTTGCGACCCCATCTTTCAGATGTCCGAGACGAGCGCTCACCGAGACGCGGTTGTTCACGCCATGCTCACTCGAAACGCCAAGGTGGTCGTTGACTCAGAACTTGACGCTGAGGGAAGGCTCTATCCGGCCGTGTGCAAAGCGCTGGCGGCGGCTTGCAGACAGCTTCAGGTCGAAACAAGCATTCGGCACTGGAAGGCTGCTCTGCAGAACGTTCTGGCTACATCCGATCAATTGTCGCGCGGCGACGAAGCGGTTGGACTAGCTCTGGGGAGCCCTGCCGCCGTATTCAAGTCGCTCTTCGACGAGGCACTCATTAACGCCGGTGTGACCGACCGGCCGACGATTCTGGTGGAGGAGAACCGCAGAGCATCGCTCGGCTTGGCGATCAACTGGGGAATGCGGTTCCTTCTCGCGTACGCCATTGAACTATCGGCGGGCAGGGTGGGACGGCGCGAGGCCAAGGATGTGTGGTGGATTCGGGGTCTTGTTGAACGGCTACGAGAGTAAGGCGACGAAGCACGCAAAGGTCGATCAAAGGATCAAAGTTGTTACTTTTGGAGACAGTCCTGCGCAACATGAAATTCTGGGTATGTGTCGCGCACAGGTAGTGCGCAGACGACATACTACTACGATCGCAACGGAAGGCTGACGGGATGGTCCCGCACCTCCAACAGGGTCACGCGTCACTACGACCGGAACGGCCGCTTCACGGGCTCGTCACGGCGCTCCGGTGACACCACCTACCTCTACGGGCGAAATGGCGAGTTCAAGGGTTCCAAGCGCCGATCAAAGGCCGATAGTTCTGAATGACAAGAGGAAACGCTCTAGCTGTTACGCAACTGCTCGCGCCGCAGCCACCATCCCCGCAGGTCCGGACCTTCACTCCAGCCCCAACTTAGTGCGCCCGGCGGGAGAGATGCGTTGCGGGCTCCACGGTGGTTCCCAGACGACTTCGACTCGGGCGTCCGCAACACCAGGCAGCGCCTCAATGCGGCTCTTCACGTCGTCAGCAATGATCCGTCCCATCCCGCATCCCGGTGCGGTGAGAGACATCTGAACGTCGACCGTGCTGCCGCCAGCGGCGAGCGGGTGGATCTGCAGCTCGTAGATGAGACCCAGGTCGACAACGTTGACCGGAATCTCGGGATCGTAGACGTTCTTCAGTGCACGCAGCACGCGGGCTTCGTCGAGGGGTCCGGCATCCGCCTCGCTGGCTGCCAGCGGTGGCTCCTTGCCGATGGCGTCGGCATCACCTGCGCCGAGGCGGTACAGCCCACCCAACGTTGGAACCTCGATCGTATAGCTGTCGCCCAGTGCTTGCGTGATCACTGCCGTCGTGCCGGCTTCGACGCGCACGATATGTCCCTGCGGCACTTGCACGACGTCGCAGTCGCGTGTGAAATCGACCTCCTCGTATCGCTGTCGCATGGCGGTGCTATGCTTGCGGCCGGCAGATCGAGCAGGCGCACAGCTGCCGCAGCCACCGGTAAGAATAAATTCCGGTGTCGTGCCCGTCACCCCAGATGCAGCTCAAGGCGTAGTTGCCGACGACACCGATCTTCACGAGATCGGTGTTCTGCGCGTGCACGTAGCGCGGTTCGTTGCCGTGTCCCTGGCAGCCGGCGCATGGGCACCAGCCGCGCAGGTAGGCGAACGGGTATTCGCTAACATGGCCGTCGTCCCAGGTGATGCGCACCTGGCGACTGTCGGTGATGCGTCGCACCTCGACAGGACGGCGAGACAACCCTGCGCTCGCACTCTCATTCATGATTCGCCTATAGCAGTGGCGCGACGCTGCGGAAACCGGCGTGGCCTGCCGCCGCTGATCTGCCGAATCTTTCCCTTTCGCGTAGCCGGATATACACTTGCAATCTGCCAACTCGGTACGCGGATGCGCTTGGCTGTCAAGAGCACGGTTACCCTGATTGCCGTCTACCTGCTCACCCTGGTCGGGTTGGTTGCGTGGACGGAGTACGAGTTGCGCTCGGTGGCCACCTCACTCATGGAGGACACGGCCCGCCTGGTGGGCAGTGAGATCGCCGCGGCAATGTCAGAACCCGCCTTGGACCAGCTGCTGCAGGCCGATCCTACCACTCGCATGCGGTTCGAGGAGATCGTCGCAGATCTGCGCCAGCGGTCGGACGTAGTTGCCTCGATGACCGTTGTTGACGAGAGCGGCCGGGTCGTGGTCAGCGACGAACTCGATGCCGGCCGCCAGTTGGCGGTGCCGGGCGTGATCTTTGAGGGTAGTACGCGGCCGCAATTTCTGCGTTCACAGTCACCTTTCTCCGGTGGCATGTACCATCTCTTCGTGCCGCTGGTCCGACAGGACGTGGTGGTGGGGTACATCCGTCTGGCGATCGGCAGCCAGCGTATCGCGGCGATGTACCGCCGCGCCCGGCACGAGGTGCTTGTGGCCGCGATGATCGGCCTCGCCTGCATCGTCGCCCTGGGCGCGGTTCTCCACGTCCAGCTGTCGCGCCGCGGCGCGGCGCTTGCCCGCACGCTCGAGGCAACTGCCCGTGGTGAGGCGGTTCCCGCGCCCTTCCGGCGCGACGAGTTTTCCGAAGTGATCGAGGCGGCGGGGCGCGTCGGTAAGGAGCTGAGCGAGACGCGCGAGCGCAGCTCGCAAGCGCAGCGCCGTATGAACGCCTTGGCGAACTTCCTGGACGTCGGCGTGCTGCTCCTCGGGCCGGATCGGACATTGGAGTTTGCCAATGCCACGGCGCGTGAGCTGCTCACCGGCGGAAGTCCCTCGCGGTTCGAAGAGCACTGGCACGCGCTCCGGGACATCTTCGGCAAGGTCCCGGAACCGGCGCTGCGGGAGGTGTCGAGTGCGCACGCTGATGTCGAGGTTCCCGTGGATGGACGTGTGCGCCGCCTCCGCTTGGAGTTCTTCCGGTTGGAGCCCATCGAGCAGGGCGGATACCTCGTGCTGGTGAAGGATCGTGACCTCCTGGAAGCGTTTGAGACCGATCTCCGCTTGGCGACGCAGATGCGCGGACTGGGGCGTGCCTACGGCGCATTGGCGCACGAGCTCCGGGCTCCGCTGGGTGCGATGGAGATCAATCTCCAACTTCTCAGCGACGCCCTGGAGAAGGATTCCAGTGCGGATCCAGCGGTGCACGACCGCGAGAAGCGCTACGCCCATGTTCTGCGGGAAGAGCTGGCGCGGCTCAACCGCTCACTGCTTGCGGTGCTCGACCAGACCACATCGCTGGCAGAAACGCGGGAGCCCTTCGACGTCTGCCGATTGCTGCACGACCTGAGCGCTCTCCTGGCGCCGCAGGCGAAGCAGCAACGGGTGGCGCTCGACGTCCAGCTGCCCGAGAAAGAGATTCGCTTGACCGGGCACCGCGACCGCCTGAAGCAGGCGCTGCTCAACATTGCCACCAACGCCTTGGAGGCGATGCCGGAAGGCGGGCGTCTCGGGATGTTGCTTGCCGCCGACAACGGCCACGTGACGATTACAATTCGCGACAGCGGCCCCGGCATCCCTCCCGAGGCATTGGCGAAGATCTATGGCATGTATTTCACCACCAAGAACGGGGGCACGGGAATCGGCCTCTACGTTGCCCGCTCCGTCGTGGAAACACACGGCGGCAGCATTCAGGTCGACAGCCAACCGGGGGCAGGCACATGCTTCACCGTGACGTTGCCACGTGGTGTGGCTCAGGCATAGTTGAGCGGATGCCACACGCCCTGGTCGTCGACGACGATGCCAACTTTCTCCTGCCGCTCGCCGAGCTGGTCGAGCGGGAGGGATTCTCAACGAGTGTCGCCAGTTCGCTCAAAGATGCGCGCGCACTCATCCACAGCAAACCGCCGGACCTGGTGCTGACCGATCTGTTTCTGCCCGACGGCAAAGGCATCGATTTGCTGGAAGACCTGGACAGCGCGACGCCCACTCAGGTGGTCCTCGTGACGGGCCATGCCACCGTCGATACGGCAGTGGAGGCGCTGCGCAAGGGAGCGACCGACTACCTCGTCAAGCCGTTGGACATTCCGCGCCTGAAGACGGTGCTGGCGAACGTGGCGCGCGCCCATGCGTTGCGTGAAGAGGTCGGCACGCTGCGCGCCGAGCTGCGCAAACTCGGCCGGTTTGGATCTCTGGTTGGCGCCTCGCCGGCGATGCAGAAGGTCTACGACCTCATCAGTCGCGTGGCACCCACGGAGGCGACCGTGCTGGTCACCGGGGAGAGCGGTACGGGCAAAGAGCTGGTTGCCGAGTCGGTGCACGCCCTCAGCCGGCGGCGTACCGCCCCGTTTCTGCCGGTCAATTGCGGGGCCATTTCCGCCAACCTGATCGAGAGCGAACTGTTTGGCCATGAACGCGGCAGCTTCACCGGCGCCGATCGTACGCACCGCGGCTACTTCGAGCGTGCCGCCGGCGGCACGCTCTTTCTCGACGAGATTACCGAGATGCCCTTCGAACTGCAGGTGAAGCTGCTGCGAGTCCTGGAGACGGCAGCGGTGATCCGCATCGGCGGAGAACGTCCGTTGCCGGTGGACGTGCGCGTCATTGCCGCCACGAACCGGCAGCCGGAAGAGATGGTGGCACAGGGAAGACTGCGTGAGGACCTCCTCTATCGTCTCAAAGTCTTTCCCGTCCATCTGCCGCCGCTGCGCGAGCGCGGCGATGACGTCGAGTTGCTTGCCGAGCACTTTCTCGGGCTCCTCAACGCCGCAGAGGGCACGACCAAGAAGTTCACGCGCGCCGTGCTGCAGCGGCTGCGGGCGCACAGCTGGCCAGGGAACGTGCGGGAGATGAAGAACTTTGTGCACCAGATCTTCATTCTCGCCGACGACGACATTGGCATCGAGTGTCTGCCGCCGGACTTGGGTGGGGAGGGGCCGCAAACCGGGCCCAGCCTGCACATCAAAGTAGGTATCTCGCTCGAGGAAACGGAGCGCCGGTTGATCCTTGCGACGCTCAACGAGTGCGCCGGGGACAAGCGCAAGGCCGCCGAAGTGCTCGGCGTCAGTCTGAAGACGCTGTACAACCGCCTCAAGGCGTACGGGCAGTAGGGCCTGCGGCCGGCGTATATCTATGACCCGCTCCCGCCGGTCGCTGCGGGGTTGCAAGTCCGATACACGGAACGAGCCGCGCAGAGTGATTTGAGAGGCGAGGGCGCCAACCCGGCTGGCAGGCGGGGACTCCGGCGGCGTCCGTTTTGGGGGGATGAGGGACGCCGCCGGAGGTCGGGTGGAGCTGCGCCGTTACGGAACGTGCAGCTCCATCGGGCGGCTGGGGAATGCGTCAGCGAGGAGGCTGCGACGCGCCCTCGACGCATAGCGGGAGTGCACTGCGGTGCTTCCGCTGTCGACGCCGTGTTTGGCCGGTGCGGGAGCCGGCAGCGCGTGGCCAGGGCTGCGTCGCTGCGGTGAAGCGCTTGGCAACCTGCAGCCAGTTCACGATGTTCCACCAATTGTGGACGTATTCCATGCGGCGGTTTTGGTACTGCAGGTAGTAGGCGTGCTCGCCGACGTCGAGTACCAGCAGGATGGCCACGGCCCAGTCGCACGGCAGCTGAGCGTAATCCACCGGGCGGATGATGAGGCGTGCACTCGCCGGCTGCCACACCAGCGCCAGCCACTCCTCGGCTTCCAGGGCGACCGCGGCGCCGCAGAACTGCGATTTGAAGGTCGCCAGCGATCCGAAGTCCTCGCGGATCTGATCTACGAGGGCGTCACTCCCCGCGCCGCTCGGGTTGGGCCCCATCATTTCCCAGAACAGGCAGTGCATGACGTGCTCGGATGCGCGCATGGCCGCGACGCGCTGCAGATAGCGCAGCCAGGCAAAGTCGGCGGTGGTCGCCTGAGCTGCGAGTTGCGCCTCAGCAGCGTTCAAGGCGTCAACCCGGGTGCGATGGTAGTCGTAATGGAGCCGCAGGCTCGGCTCGTCGATCCATGGCTGCAGCGCCCTGAAGTCGTAGGGCAATGGCGGGAGGACGTGTGACATCATCACCAATTCACTCGGACCTCCGGCAACCGCCGTGCCACCGATCGGAGTCCCAGGACCCGTGGATTGCGCGATCCGCGCCGCGGACAGCACACCCATTTCTTCAAGATGCGCTGTAAGACTTTCAATTGCCGAGTCGTACGACGCGCTGATCCTGGTGCTGCAGAAACAGAAAGAGCAGGAGGTAATCGCGCATGCGGTGGGTGAGCAGGAAGTTGGTGCGGACGTGTTCGCGGCCGTTCTCGCCGAGGCGCCTGGCGTAGTCGGGGGCGTTGAGCAACGTGCTACCCACGAACCGCCACACACGCGCATCACCGGTTCGAGGGCGGTCACCATGCCGCTCACCGGACGTTCGCAGATGATCTCTTCGCCTTCGAGCCGATGGATATAGGGCTCCCGATTCGATACCACGACGAACTGCCGGTACCCAAGGACGCGCTCCACGACGCGGCGCAGGGTATCCTGCGTCCAGAAGCGCGGTCCGTCGATTCCCAATTCGAACTCATCGGTACGAAGGTCGTCCATTGCAATTCCTGCCGGCACTGCGTGGATGGTCGGGCCGCGGGCGTTAGCACAGCGCGCAGGCGACGCAGTACACCTCCGCCTGCGCCGGCGCATGCAGCGCGGCCACGGTGAGATCACGCTTGCAGAGGCCGCAGACGAACGGCTGCTGGTTGTCAGGGCGTTCCACCAGCCAGGTTTTCCGAGCGACTGTGACTTGAAGTCCCTTCACGTGTCGTGCGCGGTCCAGCACGTGCTCTCTGAGCAGCTGCAGGTCATACGGCGTGCGAGCCGGGAGCAGGAGCCCGCCGCCGGCGAAAGTGATGTGCGCCGTCATCGGTTAGCTGCACGCGGTTCCGACATTCAGCCATTCGCCGTCCGCACAGCGGAAGGTTGTGCCGCTCCGGCAGACGAGCGAGCCGCTGGCGACCGTGGCGTCGCCGAGCTGGCACGTGCGCAGCCACCGAGACAGTGTGGCACCGTCGGCCACGCAGGCCGAGCCTAGACTGCGCCATGTTCCCCGCGCGCAGCGGTACTGCGTTCCCGACTGGCAAAGTGACGCACCATCAGAGTAGCCCTGTCCGTCATACGAGCAGGTACTTGCCGACGGGGAGCCCGCGGTGCGCGCGGTCGGGCTAACGTCCATCACGCGTCCCTGCTCGTCGACACGCACCTCGACCCTGCGACCGGCGTATGGCGCAATGTCGGTGCCTGCCGGCGCGCGATAGACGCGGCTGTCGCCCGCAATCGCGAACGTCCGCATTGCCGCGTCGTTCAAGACCAACTGACCCGATATGATTTCGTAGCTGCGCGTGATCGGCTCGAAATGGATCGGCAACTCGCTGATCTGTAGCACGCGCCCGCCGCCTGTGAACTCGACCGCCACCGGTTTGCCGTCCAGCGCCGCCACCGGCGTGCCGGCCGGCGCGGTGAACGAGCCGCCGTGCCCGACGATGCGGAAGCGGTTCTTGGCCGCATCGGTGACCACGAGCTCGCCGCTGAGGACGTGCCTGCCCGCTCCGGTCGGCGTGGACGCGCGTGCTTCCGCGACTAGCGGTAGTGCCACGATGGACACGAGGAGAATCGTCACCAACGCACGCAGACATCGACTGATCATTCGGCACATCTGAATTCCTCCTTCCGCCCGTTGCCGGGCCCTGGGGTATGTGGTGAGGCAAGTGCCGTGCCCGCGCGGAGACTACACACGAATGACAGGCAACGTCCGCCTTCGGTTCCTGCGGTTGCGCTGATCTTGTAAACCTGACCAGACTATCGGTTGCCATTCTTCACGTCGCGAGGCCGCTTCACGTGCCGTCGCGGGTACTTTCGGCAATGCGCGTCAATCACCTTCTGCAACGCCGTCATGTCGAAAGGCGCATAGAAGTAAGCGGAGGCTCGGAGTTGCGCCCGGGCAAGACGCGGATCGTACAGACCCGAGTAAACGGCCACGGGAACGCCGGTAGTTTGCGGGTCCTGCATCTGCGCCCTTCTGAATTCAAGGCTCTGGGGGGATTGCAGGTCGAGGAGAATCAGGCACGGCTTTGATCCGGCGCGGAGCTTGGCGATGGCGTCCGCGCCGTCGATTGCGGTCAACACTGCGTAACCCGTTCGGCTCAGCCAGTCCATCATGGCATGGCGAACTTCTGGGTTGCTCTCGACGAGCAGAATCGGCCGCGGGGCAGTTCGCTGCATTTCGTCAATCCGCGTAGCCACGCCGTCGCATGCAGGATCGGTAGGCGGCGGTTGCTCTGGCGTCGTTCTGGTTCCCCTGATTGAGGCCGTAGAGCGTTCCCGCGGTTGCGCCGACGAGGCCACCGATGCCGGCCCCCTTGCCCGCGCCGCCGCCGCCCCCGGCAATCGCGCCCCCCGCCGCACCCAAGCCCGCGCCGAGCGCGCCGCCGATCAGCGCGTCGGTGATTGTGCCCGTGGTCTTATCGCGCGTGGCCGTGCTGGCGTAGCGGTTGCACGCTTCGATGTCGGATGCCGCCGGTCGCGGCATGGCGTGCTGTTCCGCCGCTGCACGCGCTGGCGGCGGTGGTGGTGGCGCAGGCTGGGAGTAGGCAGGTTGCGACGGACTGGGCGAGGTTTGTTCCGGTTGGACCTCGGAAGGTTCGGAATTCTTCCGGCCGACGTAGCTGGCGACCACCATTCCGGTGACGAGGGCGGTGACGAAAACGACTGACAAACCGAGCGTGGCGAGCTTCCACGGATTCCATTGCTGGCGGCTGATGTGCGCCTTCGACATGAAACGCAATCCTCCTGCGCTGCTTTCAGCCTCGAGCCGGCAACCCACGTGCCACCCGAGGCCGGTTCTTCGCTGCAACCAGCAACGGTCAATATCTCAACCCTGAATGGAGCCTGTGGAAGCCTTTACACTCGCGTTGAAAAAATGGGGTAGCCGGATTGTGATGCGACGTCTGGGGCGCGAACGCATTGACCGCGGACGTGCAGCTGCGGGAGCGTGGCATGACTTGCGCACCAGGCTTCCGCTTTGGAACGACACGAGGAGGTGTGCGCGATGAAAGGACTACGGTTTGCGATAGTCGCTCTTCTGGTCGCTGTCGCAGTGCAGACATCGGCGTGCGCTCTGTTGATTGCCGGAGCCGCCAGCGGCGGTGCCGCCGGCGCAGCCGTCTCTACGCAGGAGAGCCGTGAGGAGCATCACGGAGCGATGACCTACGCCGGAACGGTTTTGGCCAATGTCGTCTACTTCCCGACGAAGGCACTATTTGCCGCGGGCGGCGCCGCCGTCAGTGGCGTGAGCTACGTTGCCACTCTCGGACGCCCCGAGCCGACGGCGTCCATATGGAACGCGTCGGTCGGGGGCAACTACGTGGTGACGCCATCAATGATCGAAGGGAAGGCACCGGTCCATTTTGTCGGCGTCTGACGCTGACTGCCCTTGCTACCAGACGATCGACAGCCCGAAGGTCAGATACAAACTGTTGTGATTCGCGTCCGTGGCCGGGCGATTGTTGTACTCGTCGAGCAGCGAGAACTTCGCACTGATCGGATCGATGAGCGGCACGGTGAGGCCGAAAGCATTGCGCAGCAGATACTGACCGGTGAAATCGTTGACAGCGGGCAAGTAGTCCAGCCGCCAGTCTGCGTGCGCGCCGTAAGGCAAGTAGTATCCGGCGAGTAAGCCGAAGGCGACTGCGAAATAGTCTCGATCGGTCGGCGGCCTGGCGCTGGTGAAGTAGCGCTCGTACACGTATGAGGGGCCGACTTCGCCCTGCAGGTAGTTGCGCTTGTCCTCAGCGAGCTGTTCTTCCCAGAAGACGTAACCGAGCCCGGCCTTGGGGACGGCGCGGATGCTCAATTTCTGAATGGCATCGTACATCGCGTCGCCGGAGGCGAAGCCATAGAAGCGCGGTGTAAAGCTGTAGTCGCCGCGAATGAGTCCGGTGGCCTGATCCTGAATGACGCTGCTTGATTCGCCGCTCTTCTTCTCGGTGCTGTAGCGATAGCTGGCGCCCAGGGTGAACTTCGTCGGATCCTTGGTGCGCACCGTTTGCAGTCCGATCAGGAACCCGGTGGTATCCGTGGTGGCCTGTTGGACGTTGAGCCCGACATCGAAGTTGCCGTCCCAGTAGCGCCAGGCGGAGCGCATCCGATCAGTGAACGACAGACCGCCCGCGCCCAGCGGTTTGCCGGAGGCGATCGTGCTGACGTCGACCGTCTGCGTGCCAGCCTGGAGCTTGCCATCACTGAATCCTTGCAGCGGCGCATCTGCTTCCAGATTGTCGCCATACAGAATCTGGACCGGAGCGTCGGTTTTGATGTTCTCGATGTCCTTCCACTTGATCACCAGGCTGCCGGTGCCATACTCGGGGGCGAAGGTGATGCCTGCGCTCGTCAAGGCACTGACCTTCCCGTGCAGCACCGTGCCCTTGGATGTGACCTCGTCGGCACTCGCTGGCGCAGCCGGCACGATGAACAGGGCAACGGCGATTGCCAGCAGGGTCTCCACACGGCGATTCCACGCTTCCCCTGAACGCCCCGAAATGTTTGACATATCCCTCCCGCTTTTCGCTGCAGTCGCACGTTCGTGCGGCGCGCGACGACGAGACTACCGCAAACCGGCGACAAGAAAAGCGTGCAACGGCAACAAAGTTACAGGCGCAGAGGTCGCTGTACAGGGTGGCGTTGGCGTCCGACACGGTCGCATGTGACAGAGAATGGCGAATCCGGTATAGAAGGCCTTCCTCGGCACATCCACGGGCACCGCAATGGAGTCCACGACAAAGAAAGAGCCCGTTGCGAACGACCCCGGCGAGAAACGAGCGGCGTCGCCCCCGCGCGTTGTTCACCATTCCCGTCAGCGCGGCCCGCTCGCGCGCTTCCTGCGCAGGAACGTACGGCCCCTCTTTTCCCGCCGGCTCTCGTCGTTCGCCGCGGCGGTGGTGCCGCGGCTCTACATGCTGTACATGCAACTGGTCTGGGCGACCAGTCGGATTGAGGGCCGCGACTTCGTGCGGCTCAAGGGGATCATTGCCGAGCACAACGGTGCCGTGGGCCTGCTTTGGCACGAAGAGGTCATGACCGTCGCCTTCGGCTACTACTACCTCGGCTTTCGCCCGCACACGCTGGCGAGCGTCGGTGAGTCGGGCGAGGTGATTGCGCGCATGCTGGCCCTGTGCGGCTTCGTGGTCTTCCGCGGCGGCTCGACGACGGGACGTTCACGCCGCCGAGAAGGTGCGCTCGAAGAGATGATCGCGCACATGCGGACACATGACCAGGTGATCTACGGCTTGACCGTCGATGGCTCCAAAGGGCCGCCGTATCGGATGAAGACCGGCGGTATCATCATTGCCCGCGAGTGCGGCAAGCCGATCGTGTTGGCGCGGACGTGGTACAAGCGCTGCCTGCGCCTGCCGACATGGGACCGTATGGCGGTGCCGCTACCGTTCAACGTGATTCGTTACTATCTGCGCGGGCCGTACTTCGTGCCCGATAGCGCCTGCAGCACTCCCGGGTTGGAGGACTTCCGCTTGCACCTCGAGAACGACCTGATCGACCTTGCAGCCCAGAGCTACGACGACATGGGGCAAGCGCGGCCGGCGAATCTGGTCAAACGATCGACGTGCGGAGAGCGACCTGGCACCCACCATTGATGGGCCGCCTGCCACGCGTGGCCACTCTGAAGATTGAGTGGCTCAACCTTCCGGCTGGTACCAGATCGGTGAGGTCCAGGCCCGCTCCTGGATCGTCTTCGGCACCGCAGGATCATCACAGGCCGGAGGCCGGCTCTCGGGCGGCAGTCGATTGCACACCCATGTGTTCCAGCGGCAGGAGGGGTTTTCCAGGGCGCGCACGTAGTAGAACGCCAGCTGTGAGGGATCGAAGCTCGGGTCCGTCCAGACGGTACACAGCGCGTTGGCACCCGCACCCTGCGGGGTGCACGACGCGAGGTCAACGCTGGCGCCGTTGTTGGCGTCGCCGGCGACGTCATAGACCTGCTGGTGCGCTGCCCCGTCCTCGATCCATCCCTTCACAACCTGCAAACGCTGCAGCTGGGTGCCGGGGTGATCTGAGGTCCCCGGATCGCGCAATGCCGTGATGGCAAACGTGGGGGCGGTTGCATTCGCAGGTCGAGCCGCGAGCACGCCACCCATGGGTACGCCACGTTGGTAGCCGACCTGGGTGAAGTTTGCATTCGCGCACAGCCCGCCCGGGAGATCCCAGCCGCCAAAGACGCGCACGCTCAACCTGGTGCCGCTGGTCGCAAAGGTTTCCTTGCGGCGCAGTGCATCGAAGATACTGGAACGTGAGTTTTCCTCTGCCCAGACGCCCGCGAGTGCGCCCGGGCTGAAGACGACGCCACCACCACCCACGCCGCTGTCGCCCAGCAGGGACTCGGGAGTCGCGTCGTTGTTGCCCTGGTGGCCACCCCAAGCCCACTCGTCGGTGAAGCCCGGAGTGCCGTTGTGTGTATCGGTGCTACCAACGAAGCCGAGGCGGTACGGGTTGATGCCGATCCGGTCCTGCTCTTGCAAGCCGGCTAGCAGCGCGCCGCGGACGAAATCGAGTCGCGACACGCAGCCGCGGTCGACGGCGCCCTGCTGTCCAGTGCCGTCACCGCAGTCGGTGAACGTGCCGCGGCGCCGTTGTTCGAACGCGCACTGCTCATCCGGAGCACCGAGGACGCCGGAGAGGCCGTTCATGCATTCAGAGCTTGCCTTATGCTGATAGACTTCGACGAGTGGTTCCATGGCGGCACGGAATTGTGCCTGGACCCGCTGGTCGTCGAGCGTCTGCGCGCCGGGATACTCAACGAAAAACGTGCGGCCGTTGCTCTCATTCGAATTGTGCGGGATGGCGAGGACATCGCAGCCCGTACCTGCATCCAGGCATGCGGTCTTGAGCGCGCGCCACAGCCCTTGCGGGGTCGCTTGCTCAAAGGCGGAGATGGGGAAGGGCACGTGCTCGTTACGAAAGATCACGTTGCGATGCATAGTGCTGCCGCCGGGGCTGCGAGAGTACTCGTAGGCGACGAACGTCGTGAACGTACAAGGTTCATAGGCGTCCGCTGCGGCGGCCTGCACGCGCTCCCACACGTCGCCCGCCGCCTGCAGACAGATGGCGTTGTCACTGCCGCACACATCACGGAGTCGAAGCGGCTTCGGTGACGTCATGCGCGCCCCGAAATTGCCAAAAGCGTTCCCCGGGTCGGTGCGGAACTGTTGGCAACTCGGTGAATCGTAGCTCGCCGAACCCGGGGTCAAGCAGGACGTTACCTCGCCGAGAAATTCGGAATGGTCGGTCACTGCAGTGAAGTCGAGCGGTCGTTCGAGACGCACCGTGCGCGTGCCGTTACCGTTCGCATCAAGGGGAGGGAGGGCCAGTGGCTCGCCGCGTGCGAAACGGTATGCCTGCTCAGGTGTGGTGCGCGTGTCCCAGAGATAGGCATCGAACGAGTTGCGCGTGTGCACATGCAGGTCGCCGAAATAGACGTTGCGCAGTGGGTTGTGCTGCGCACAGGGGATCGATTCCGGCTGAGTTGGGGGGGGCGGTGTGACCGCAACGTCTCCGCCGCAGCCGGTAGTAAACAGGCAGAGAAGTGCTCCGGCGAGCGGGGCGAGCGAACGTTGAGCGCGTGTCAGCACGGCGATCCTCAAGACACATTCATTCCGACCACAGGTGACCTGCGGAAGTCAACGCCAAGATCACTTGAGGAGTCGCGGCCGTTGAAACAATGGGGGCAGCCAAAGCAGTGAGCGGGGATTTGCGTCCCCGCAGACAGTGTGTGCAGCCGCCTTTGCCGGCGGAATCTGCGAGCTGGAGCGCTAGTCCCTCAGTGGAACCCCGAGAGACCGCAGGCCGTGTTTGTCGAGCAGGTCGTAGAGCGTGACGCGGCTGATGGACAGCTCACGGGCCGCCCGGCTGATCACGCCGTTGTTGCGCCAGAGGGCGCGCTCAATGAGTGCACGTTCGAGTTCGTCACGCGCCGCCCGCAGATCGCGTGGGGCGTCCGACGGAACCAAATCGAGCGCTTCGGGAGTGATCAGCGTGCGCGTGCTCGTCACTGAGGCGGCGTTGATGACGTTCTGCAGCTCGCGCACGTTCCCGGGCCAGTCGTGGCGCTTCAACATCGACTCGGCGGCGGCGTTCAGGCGCTTGCATGGTGTGCCCAGCTCGCTGGCCAGACGGGCGAGAAAGTAGTTGGCAAGGACGAGCACGTCGTCGCCGCGTTCCCGCAATGGAGGCACCCGGATGGGCAGCACCTTCAGGCGGTAGTAGAGATCTTCGCGGAAGAGCTTCTCCTTGACGTCGCGTTCCAGATCGCGATTGGTGGCAGCAATGACCCGGACCTCGAGCTGGATCAGGCGCGTACCGCCGACGCGTTCGATGGTGCGTTCCTGCAGGAAACGCAGCAGCTTGGCCTGCAGGCCTTGGCTGAGCTCGCCGATCTCGTCGAGGAACAGTGTCCCGGAGTCGGCCAGCTCGAACTTTCCCTTCTTTTGCATGTGTGCTCCCGTGAAGGAGCCTTTCTCGTGCCCGAAGAGCTCACTCTCCAGCAAGTTCTCGGGAATCGCCGCGCAGTTCACCACCACAAACGGGCGGTCGCGACGCGCACTGAGGCGTGCAACCGCTTGCGCGACGAGTTCTTTTCCGACCCCGCTCTCGCCCAAGATGAGTGCCGTGAAGTCGGTCTCGGCGACCCGTCGCACCCGCTGGCGCAGCGCCACGATGGCCGGCGATTCACCGACGATGCCGCTGTCGTTGCCGGGGTCATCCGTCACGTTGCTGGAACGGTGTTCCAGGTCAGCCAAGTAGGCGGCGCGTTTGAGCGCGGCGCGCAGTTCGTCGAGCGGCAGCGGTTTCACGAAGTAGTCGAAGGCGCCGATCCGGAGCGCCTGCATCGCGGTCGCTTCCTCCTGGTCACTGGTGATGACAATGGCTTTGACCATCGGATCCTCGCGCAAGGCGGCCTGCAGGACCTCGAAGCCGGCGTGGCGGTTCTGTACGCCCGGGGCCAGGGCAAGATCCACAGTCATCAGTGGGGGGCGCACCTTCCGGAGGGTTTCCAGCGCCTCGGGCTGCGACACGGCAGTATGCACTTCGAAATCTTCGGCGAGCGCCCACTTCAATTGCTTCAGGATATGCTCGTGGTCATCCACGACCAACAGCGTCGGCTTATTCATGCTGCATCTCCGGGTTGGGTGTCTTCGTCACGGTCGGCCAGCGTCAGAGCGGGTAGGGTCACCTGGACGAGTGTTCCTGCGCCGGGCGCGCTGCTGATGGTGATCGTTCCCCCCGCCGCCTCGACGATCGACTTGCACTGAAAGAGCCCGATTCCCAAGCCGTGCTCCTTCGTTGTCTGGAATGGCCGGAAGGCTTGTTCACGCAGGAACGCGGTCGGCATGCCGCTGCCATTGTCACGCACCGCTACGCGCCAACTGTTTGCCGCCGGGCTGATCGAGACGGTGATCTCGCCCGCCTCGGCCGGCAAGCTTTCGATGGCGTTCACCAGCAGGTTGCTGAACACCTGCGCCGCGGCAGATCGATCCAGAGAGATCAGGCAGCGCGGTGTGCTTGGCGGTGTCAGCAGGTCGATTTTTGACCCGTTTCGCTGTGCGGCGTGCGGCACGGCGATGAGTTCTCGCAGCACTTCGAGCAGGTCGCACGGCTCCGGATTCGAGGCGGTGCTGGTTTCGCGCGACCGCAGCCGCGCGATGAGCGAGCGCATGCGTCCCGTGGAGTCTTCGATGGCGGCGAGTGCATCTTGGACAAACGCAGGATCATTCCGAAACTTGGTGGCGTTTTCGAGCACCATGGACTGTTGGGCGACGAGGTTTTTGAGATCGTGAACCACAAAGCCGGAGAGCCGGTGGAAGGATCCCACCTCTCGCGAATCCGCCACTTCTTCGCCGAGGCGAAACAGTCCCAGGGCACTGGCGACTTGCGCAGCAATGTACCGGACCAGCCGCCGATCCTCGTCATCCAGAGGTAATCCGGATTGCCCGGTGTCTATGGCGAGCGCACCGAGCACGCGTCCGTTGAGGCGCAGCGGACACGCGAACGACGACCGCGTAAGGCGCGTCAGTGCCGCCTCCCGTGCCTTCTGCGAGCGCTTTGTCCGCTCATCGCCCTGCTGATCGAAGAACGCCAGCTGGGAATCATCGTTGCTGCTCATAGCGTCGGTTGACGCGGCCGTCGTCGCCATCGTGCGCCGCAGCCCGCCGTTCGCATCGGTGAGCCAGACGGTGACATCAGGGCCTCCGAGTACGTCGCGGCAGAGTGCCGTGGCACGTTGCAGGAGTTCCGGTACGCTGTGTGCGGTGGCGACCAGCTCGGTGAGACGGATCCAGACGTCTCCGTAATCATGCTTGCTGCGGAACACGTGCCGGCCAACCGCGACCCACAAGCGGTGCCGCCACCGTTTGGAACCGCCGATGACCACCAAACCGGCAAGCGCGCCGAAGACAAGCGCTGGTGCTACTGCGGGCATGGCTGCGTGCGCCAGTTGAGTAGCCCAGGTGACGGCGACCCGGGCGGCGACGAGGTAGGCGGCAACGAGCCCCGCAGCGGTGGCTCCATAGACCAGTCGGCGTGACGGCCCCAAGGTCCGGCCAGGTCGAGCCTCACGCCCTGCGTCGATGGCCCATACCACAACCGCCACTGTCCCGATCGCCGTGCCCGATACGACCGGTGTTAGGCTCAGGTAACCGCCCCAGAGTATTGCGGTGCCTACCCAGAGCAGACTGCCTGCGGCACCGAGTGCGCCCACGAGCAGTGCTGGCGCGGTTGCCATCCCGTCAGCCAGCCCGGCGGCAATCACCACGAACGCCGCACAACTGGGGAGCAGGCCGACACTGAGAGCGGCGAGTCCCCATCGGGTGAGCACTACGGCAGGCTCGGGGCCAATCCCGGTGATCCAATCCACGCCGGAGGTTTGCATCAGAACGGCAGCGGCAACAGAACCCAGGGCCTGGCCCAGCAGGCAACCGCGCCAGCGCTCCCATGCGCCCTCTAAGCGGTAGCCGCGCAAGGACAATCCTGCCGCGAGCCACGGAGCAGGGGCAAGACAGAGCCCTGTGAGCAGGGCATGGACGCGCCAGGAGGAGAAGGGATCACGCACGTAGAGGGCGGCAATGCATGCCCAGCCAGCAAGGCACACAAGGGCAGCCGCGACCGGCGCCTGCGAGCGGTCTCCGGGTCGTATGGACAAGAGGCACGCGAGACCGGCGCCTATGGCGCAAACGAGGGCACTGAAGTCGGCAACGATGGGCATGAGACGGCGTCCAGCTAGACTATCTCCAGCTCTCTCAGTACCGCGTTCTTGGGAAAAGCACAGGAAGAAATAGGCAACCAGTGCCAGAATATTCGTTCACTCTTGACAATTCCCACCTGCCGCTCGGGAAACCTTAGCGGACCTTACTGGGGTTTCGTGTCGTGATGGGGGCGACTTTGCCTGGGGGTAAACGTCCGGAAGCGGGCCGCTGCCTGTAACACTTTTTTTACTTGCATTTGGCTCCTGGGAGGTACGTACTGAAGGATGGGTTTGGTCTTAACCGACGATATAGCGTTGGAGTTAAGTCGCGACCGCGTTCAAGCCAACGCTGACAAGCGGAAAACCGCCAATCCTGCTTGGGGGAGAACCCTCGGCGAGTTCTGTCAACTGGGAAGACGCCGAGTGCCGAACAAGGAGGCTTTATGGTTTCAGCCGCAACGCAATGAACCGGGGCAGCGGTTGACACCAGCACCAGGTAGGGGTACGTGTAGACCTTTGCCGGTGACTTAACGCGATATATGGCGATCGAGTTGAGTGGCAGAGGGGGAGCGGGGTTGGAAAACCTGTGGGGAACAAGGGGATCGACATGCACGAATCACAGGCTTCGCTCCATGATGCACTGGAGAGTCTCGGATGGCCGGGCGGAGTTGCCTTCGACCTGGCGCGTAGCGCCCATCTGGTAACGTTCGAGAAGGGCGCGCCGATCTTTCACGCTGGCGAGCCCGCCGACCTGCTCTACGTCATAGTTAGTGGCGAGGTTAAGCTGTACTACGGCGACGCCGAGGGGGAGCGGTTGCTCGTGGCAATTTGCCGCCGCGGCGAACTTCTGGGTTCGATGGACCTGGATTTGGCTGCAAGTCATGAAAGCGAGCCGGCGCAGATGTTTTCGGCGCAGGCCTTGTCGCGCTGCAAGCTAGCCATCATTACCAAGGCGCGGGCTGCCGCTGCCGTCCGGGATCTGGCTGCCCACGAAATCCTGACGCTCGTTCAGCGTGTGAACCGCGACTGGGCGCGTTTCTGCAGCCGGTTCCTGGCGTTTTTGATGATGGACGTACGCAGTCGCCTGGCGTATGCAATTACCGAAGTTGCCGAGACATTCGGGATCGCCGACCCGCGGGGCAAGCTCATCCCTCTGCGGCTCTCACACGAGGATTTTGGGGAACTGGTGGGTGCGTCGCGGCCAATGGTGAGCAAGCACCTGAAGGAGCTGGCAAAGGCGGGCCTCTTCTACAAGCAGAATGGGCGCTACATCCTGTCGGGCGCGGATCAGCGGACGGCAACACGAGCGGGCAAGCTGAGGACTCTCTCGGCGGTGTCACGTTCGGTACAAGTCGGCGACACCGGTCCCTTCCCGACCAACGTCACCACGGCGCGGCGCGCTGCGCGACGCGATCAAGTCGCGGCTGCGGCCGTCTAGCAGCCTGTTGAAAAAGGCCGCCGATGCCCTGGACCGTCATTCCCGCGAACGCGGGAATCTAGATCTTCCGCATGCTTCTGGACCCCCGTTTTCGCGGGGGTGACGATGGCGACCAGTTTTTCAACGGGCTGCTAGCAGCCTCTCGGACGAGGACGCTGGCGGCAAGGTCATCGATTTGGTGCATAAGCACCGTCGGGCTAGGGGCTCTCGGTTCCGATTTTCCTGACTCCACGCGCCGCGCAGGGTTATGATGCGTGTGGGCTGAGCGGTGTGTGCAACTGCTGCGAAGCCACGCGCGACGAAGCCTATGGCGGTGTACAACGCTTTCTACGGTTTCCGGGCGGCGCCCTTCCGCGTCAGTCCTGATCCGGAATTTCTGTTCTTGACCCAGCGGCATCGTGAGGCGTTCGCGGGCCTGATGTACGCGGTATCCGACGCGAAGGGCTTCGCCCTGCTGACGGGCGAGGTGGGCACGGGCAAGACCACGCTCGTGCATTGTGTTTTGACTCAACTCGGCGACCGCGTCCGCAGTGCGTTGGTTCTCAACCCCAAGCTGTCGCGCCGCGACCTCTACCGCCACCTGCTCGCTGAATTTCGCCTGCCGCTCGGTCACTCGATCGTTGAACATACGCGGATTCTGCAGGAGTTCTTGCTTGCACAGTTTCGGGAGGGCGGTCGGGTGGTCGTCGTGATCGACGAAGCGCACGGCCTGTCAGACGAGATCCTGGAGGAAGTTCGACTGCTGTCGAACTTCGAGACGGCACAGGCAAAGCTCATGCAGGTGCTTTTGGTCGGGCAGCCCGAGCTGATCGCGCGGCTGGAGCAGCCTGATCTCCGCCAACTCCGGCAGCGCCTCGCCTTCCGATTCGACCTGCTGCCACTGTCGTTTGTTGAAACCGTCGCGTACGTGCGCACCCGCCTGGCAGCCGCCGGAGGCATGCAGGACATCTTCACCCGGCGGGCCTGTTTCGTCTTGTACAGGTTCAGCGGTGGCGTGCCGCGCTTGATCAACATCCTCTGCGATAGCGCCCTGGTATCAGGGTATGCGCGGGACCAGACGCAGATCGACGGCCGATTCGTGCGGGCCGCGGCGCGCGACCTCAAGTTGCCGCCGCTCAGCCGTGCGTCGTTGCGGGACCGACTGCGGACCCTCTTCGACAGAACCGACGCTGGGGAGAAGGTGCGCACGAGCAAGGTTGCGCTGCGTTCGCTGGGGCTATCGAAGTGACCAATCGCCACTACTCATCGCGCAGCATCAGCATCGTCGTCACCGAGATGACCTGGTTGGTCGTCAGCCTGGTAGTGGCGGTGGGGCTCGATCTGTGGCTGCAGCACGCCGATGTCTATCCCGACGAGCTTGCCCTGCAAGTGGGTTTTGCGGCAGTGCTGTACCTGAGTGCCTTCTACTACGCTGACCTGTACAACTTCTCGGAGCTGAAACTGCGTCGTGAGATTGTTGCTGCTGCTGTGCGTGCATTCAGCACGCTGGCGTTGCTGTTCGGCGTACTCTTTCTGTTCACGCAGTGGCTCGAGATCCGCTCGTCGACCGTCTTGGTGCACCTCATTCTGACGACGGCTTTCATCGTCCTCGTGCGCACGCGCATCGACGGCATTCTGACCCGCTACGGTGTCTTTACACGCACGGCGATCGTCGGCACCGGCCCGGAGGCGCGCGCCCTTGCCGTGGAGATCTTGAAGCGGCCGGAAAACGGCCACCGGCTCACCTGGTTCGTATCCACCGACGCGCAGACCGCTAGCATCGAGCTGCACACGCCCAACCCTGGTGTATCCACCATCCCGGTCATTTCCGCCGCCACGCTGCTGCAACGGGCGCGCGAGGCGCGCATCAAGCAGATTTTGGTTGCCACCGCTGATCTGGGTGGTACCTTGCCGGTCGAGGAGTTGCTGCGCTGCAAGGCCGAAGGATTTCCTGTCGAGGATGGACACACCTTCTACGAGCGGCTCCTCGGGCGGATCTTCATGGACCGGCTCCGCCCCGAGTGGTTGGTCTTCTCCAATGGATTTGTGCGCTCGGCGGGGGCCCGTATTGGGAAGCGAATTCTGGACCTGGTTTCTGCAACGGGCTTGCTCTTGGTAACGCTGCCGGTCTGCCTGTTGGTTGCCTTGGCCATCAAGCTCGAAGATCGAGGTCCGGTGTTCTTCGGCCAAGTCCGCGTCGGTTCACAAGGGAAACTGTTCACGTTGTGGAAATTCCGTTCCATGAGAACTGATGCGGAAGCCGAAACCGGAGCCAAATGGGCCGTCGCCAATGACCCGCGGATCACACGCATCGGGCGTTGGATTCGCCACTTGCGCATCGACGAGATTCCGCAGGGCTGGAACGTCCTGCGAGGTGATATGTCGTTTGTCGGGCCGCGTCCGGAACGCCCCGAGTTCGTGGAAATCCTGCGTCGACAGATCCCCTTTTACGAATACCGCTCGACGGTGCGGCCTGGAATAACCGGGTGGGCGCAGGTGAACCTTCCCTACACAGCTACGGTGGACGATGCGCGCGAGAAGCTCGAGTACGACTTGTACTACTTGAAGAATTTCTCAGTGCTCATGGACCTCTTCATCGTCTTCCGCACCGTGAAGATCATCCTCTTCGGTTGGGGGAGTCGATGAGCGCGGCAAGACATGAGCCGAAGAACGAACCGCCGAGGCACGCAGCTGTCACAGGAAAACCTCAGAGATTGTGTTCGTTCTTTCTGTACCAAAGGCTATCCTGATTCCGTGCGTTGTTAGCAGACGATAGTCAGCCCTTCCTGTATCCGGGGAAGGCTGTTTGGGCCTGCTCTGAGGCCCGTAGCTAAGGAGGTTTTCATGGAGCAACCGCGCCGGTGGTGGGTGAGCCGGCGGAGGGGGAGGGGCGGAGCTATATCCGCAGCCGTGCTGCTGGTGCTTACCAGTTGTGCAAGCACACGACCGGTGTCCGCTCCCGACCCGCCACCCCCTGCAGCGCCCTATCAGATCGGTGCGGGCGACACGCTCGAAATCATCGTCTGGAATGAGGACAAAGTCTCCGGTCCCGTGCAAGTGCGACCCGATGGCATGATCACGGTGGCACTGATCGGGGACGTGCCCGCGTCGGGACTGACTCCGGAAACTCTGGCGGAGAACCTACGTACAGGGTTGTCCCGCTTCATTGACAACCCGAACGTCGTTGTTCGAGTTGGAGCCACGGGCAGCCGCCGATATTTCATCGTCGGCAACGTGCGCGCGCCAGGGGCGTATGACTTGCGGGCCGACCAGACGTTCCTGCAAGCGCTCTCGGTGGCCGGGGGATTCACAGAGTTCGCCGATCGGGGAGCTGTGCGCATCATTCGGCAAAACGGCAGTGCACCTCCCGTGCGGCCAGACTACAATACCATCATCCGTGGTGAAGCCGCCGACATCCGCTTGGAGCCGAACGACACGATTGTCGTGCCGTAGCTACGACGTGGTCAGCACGTTTCGCCTTCGGTAAGAAACGAAGCACGCGCCAAATGGAATCCAAGAACCCCATTCTCGACTACCTCAATGCCATCTACCGCTACCGCCTGGTCGCGGTCTGCGCGTTCAGCGTCGGGATCATCCTCACCGTTTGGACTGTGCGCGCGCTCCCCGACGTCTACCGTTCGACCACCCTCATCATGGTCGAGCCTCAGGACGTGCCCGATGCGTTCGTGAGGAGCACCGTCACCACGCGCCTGGAGGCCCGCCTGAACGCACTGAATCAGGAGGTCCTCAGCCGTACGCGCCTCGAAGCTATCATCAACGACTTCGATCTGTTTCACGACCTGCGCCAGCATGGCACACCGATGGAGGTAGTCGTCGAAAGCATGCGGTCGCACATCAAAACCGAGGTGTACTCTTCGGACAACGCGTTTCGCATTTCCTATGAGGATCACGACCCAAGCATTGTCCAGCGCGTCACGGCGCGGCTCGCGGGCCTGTACATCGACGAGAACCTCAAAATCCGCGAGGAACACGTGAGCGGTACCACCGAGTTCCTGCAGAATGAGCTCGAGAAGGCAAAGCACCAGATCGAAACGGCCGACGCCCAGATTCAGAAGTTCAAGCAGGAACACATGGGGGAGTTGCCGGAGCAGCGTGAGGCGAATATCCGCGCCCTGGAAGGCTTGCGAGTGCAGCAGCAGACGATCACCATGGCGATCTCCTCAGCGAAGGAGCGCAAGCTCATGCTCGACAAGCAAGCCGATGAGATGCGTGCCGTGCGCTCGACGAAGCCGGGGCAGAGTGGTCAGCCTGCAGCCAATCCGCGCCTGCAGCTGCGCGACCTGGAGGTTCAACTAGCGTCCCTACGCGCTCGCTACACGGCCGAGCATCCGGACGTGATCAGGTTGCAACGTCAGATCGACGAGATCAGCACCGAGCTGCAGACGGCTCCCGCTGGCGAAGGGGGGGCGCTCGATCCGCTCGTGCCGCCCGAGCTGGCGCACGCGCTGCAAGAGACCGCGTTGGAGATCACTCGCCTGACGGCGCAGAAGGAAAACATCGAGAAGGCCATAACCGCTTATCAACAGCGTGTGGACAACACCTTCGTGCGTGAGCAGGAGCTGCTCGATCTGACGCGGGACTATGGGTCGACCCAGAAGCAGTACCAGTCGATGCTCGACAAGAAGCTCGATGCGCAGCTGTCACAAAGCCTCGAGCGCCGGCAGAAAGGCGAGCGCTTCCGCGTCCTGGACCCGGCGAGTTTTCCTCAATCTCCCGTGCGGCCGAATCGGTCCTCCCTGACGATTGCGGGCCTCGGGGGCAGCTTGTTGGCGGCGCTCGGCTTGCCGATTCTGTTGGGGCAGCTGGATACGTCCTTTCATGTCGCCGACGAGCTGGTGGCATGCGCAGCGCCGGTGCTGGCCGTCATACCCCAGATGCCGACGCCCGAAGTTTTACGGCGCCGGCGCCGCTATCGCGTGCGCGTCCTGGGTCTCACCGGGCTGGCGTTGATCGTCGGGCTTGGAACGGTCTCGTTCTACGCGCGGTACCTCTTCTGAGTAGCGATGATGAACCTAACCTCGGGGAGAAGAAGGAGACTCACCACAGAGAGCACAGAGACACGGAGAAATCTGCGTGTCCAACACCGAAAAAGGTCTTGTAGCGCCTCTTCGACTTTCAAACTCCCTGTCTTCTCCGTGTCTCTGTGCCTCTGTGGTGAGATTCCCTTTGTCGCGTCAGGGCTACAAGAGCTGTCGGACGCATCGGGAATGCAGAACGATGAGTGACATCTTCGACGCCCTGGTGAAAGCACAGCGCGAGATCGACGATCGGCGCGCCGCGGGGGACGAGTCTCCAGCACAGCCAAGTGCGAGTGACAGCGGGCCGAGCAATGGTGCCGAGGCAGCCCCAGGCCTTCCAGCGCGAAATGGTGCGCGACGTGAGCGAGTTCGCGCGCGGCAATGGCGTAGCTGGCTTCCCTGGTTGCACGGCAACCGCAACGGCTCGGGTGACGGGCGGGCAGCGGTCGCGTCGGCTGACGGAGGTTTGATCGGGGAGCAGTTTCGCGTGTTGCGAACGCGGATCGAGATCGAGAAACCCGGCACGATCATGATCACCAGCGCGTTGGACCAAGAGGGCAAGAGTCTGTGCGCGACCAATCTGGCGATCGCGCTCTCAAGGCGCATCGGACCGGGCGTTATTCTTGTTGACGCGGATCTGCGGCACTCGTCGGTGGCTGCGTACTTTGGGCTTACGGAGGGACCGGGCCTCGCCGACTGCCTGATGGGCGACGCCCAGTGGCGTGACTGTTTGGTCGCTACAAAACACTACGGGCTGCGCGTCCTTCCTGCCGGCCGCCAAACGAGCATGGCGTGCGAGCTGCTTGGATCGGAGCGCATGCACGCGCTGACCGCCGAGATCAAGGCCGAGCTTCCCTACCATCATATCGTTTTCGATACTCCGCCCATTCTGCTGACGGCAGATCCGCTGGTTGTCGCACGGTACATGGATCACGTCCTGCTCGTGGTTCGTGCCGGCGTGACGCCGCGGGCCGCCGTCCTGAAAGCCGTCGAGGCGCTGGGACCCGACCGGATCCTGGGCATCGTGTTCAACGGTGCGACAGAGAGCCTCTCCCACTACTACTACTATGGCCGGCGATACGGTTACCCTGACAGTGCCGAATCGTGATCCGGGCATGACAAAAGGGACTCACCACAGAGACGCGGAGGCACAGGGAAGAGAAGGGATTCGGCGGCTCGCAGATGAAGGACAACGCCCCCTTCAAGATGGCATTACTCTCCAAAGCGAGTGGGTGGATTTCCCGCAGGGGAATTGCCACGTGCCGACGCAGCGCCCGGGGCTGTACCCCTGGCTAGGGAGGGCCGCCCCTCCGGGGCTTTTGGCCGAGGAACTCTTCGAGTGCTGTGGCATCAGCCGGGTCGTGGCCGCAACAGGTCACCTAGCTCTTGTTCGAAGCTGTGCTCGCGGTGGTGTTCCCGCTGACGGTGGATGTAGCCCTTGACCCTCTCCAGCTCGGAACGACCCACCGTGCAACTGAGGCGGTTCCGGCTTGACGATCAACGGCTCTCGGTTCTTGGTCGCGAACACCGCATGCACGTATATCTGTCCGAGCGACTACGGCACGCCCATATGCT
>DATKMS010000242.1:0-42977 GCA_035541735.1 Candidatus Margulisiibacteriota bacterium | reverse complement strand
TCACGCCGCTAGCCGATAGGCGCTGCCGGCAACCAGGCGTGTGACGTCGTGGTCCCAGTTGCCGTTCCAGCGGTCGATCACGAAATCGGCGGGGCACCGCCCACGGCGCACCTGATCGCGCAACTGCTCGAGGTAGAGTGCCTCGCTGTCTCCGGCGGCGTTGAGCTGGGCTTGCTGGTGCAAGCCGACCTCCGCGATGTCCACCAGTTCGCTGGCCAACTCGCGCACCTCGATGCCGCCGATGCGGGCGCGCAGTGCCTGGCGGTGCACGGCGTGGTAGAGCGCCTGCCGCTCCTCCCAGCGCCAACGCTTCACCACGTCCCAGGCAGCCAACAGGCAGTCGTCGGTGTAGAAGATGCCCTTGACGATCGCCGGCGCCGCGAGCATCAGCTCGGGCGGTTGGCTGTCGATCGAGCGCGCCTCGATGTAGCGCTTCATCCGGAACTCCGGGAACAGCGTTGTGAGGTGCGCATCCCAATCCGCCACGGTCGCACGCTCGCCCTGGTAGCCCTCCGTCCAGAAACGGCGGAAGGTCAGCGCCGTCATATCTGTCCAGCGTCCGTCACGCACCAGGAAGTACATCGGGACGTCGAGGGCGTACTCGACGTAGTCGGCGAAACCGCAGCGGTCGTTGAAGACGAACGGCAACAGGCCGCAACGCGCCGGATCGGTGTCGGTCCAGATGTGGCCGCGAAAACTGAGGTAGCCGTTGAGGCGGCCGTCGCTGATCGGTGAGTTGGCAAACATCGCGGTCAGCAGTGGGGCGATGCCCATGCCAACGCGCATCTTGGTCATGGCGTCGCGTTCACTGGCATAGTCGATGTTCACTTGCACTGTGGCGGTCTGCTTCATCATGCGTTGGCCGAGCGTGCCGACACGCAGCATGTACGGTCCCATGATGGCGTAGCGCCGTTTCGGCACCCACTCGATCTCCTCCAGCCTGCTGACCGGCTGCATGCCGAGGCCGAGGAAGACGATGCCCAGCTCGGCACCGACGGTGACGATCTCCTTGACGTGCTGGGTGAACTCCGCGCGCGCGCAGTGCACGCTCTCGCACTGCTGGCCGCTGAGCTCGAGCTGGCCGCCCGGCTCGAGGGTCACCGCGGCGCCGGTGCCTTGGAGCGCGACGATGCGACCGGCTTCGAGGATCGGGGTCCACTCGTAGCGCTCGGCCAGCCGCCGGAGTACCTCCTCGATGCCCTCGGTGAAGGGCACGGCCTGCCCGTCTGCGGCGCGCACCGCGACCTTCTCGTACTCCGTGCCGATGCGCCACTGTGCGCGCGGCTTGCAGGCGTTCTCGAAGTACGCGACGAGCTGGTCATAACGCTCAATCGGAACCTGCGCGTCCTTGTTGGCGATGTACTGTGACATCAGGGCCACCGGCTGTGCGAGCAGACGATAACCTCCGGGCAAGCGTTAGCGCAACCCCACACGCGCCCCAACACCGGGCGCCGGTCGGCCTTCAGATGCGGACGTGGCGGGCCCTAGAGGCGCTGCCGTTGTGCAACGCCCTCGACAAGCTCTGGGAGGATGGTGGCGGACGGGCCGCGCAGGCTGACCGTGCAGTACGGTGTCAGCTCGCTTTCGTACAGATTGATCTCGATCAAGTCGCCGCCGCGTTCGCGGACGTCGAGCGGGAACTGTGCGGCGGGATACACGGTCGCCGACGTGCCGGCGACCAGCATGCAGTCACACGCCTCGGTGACCTCGTAGCAGCGTGCCAGCACGTCGCTGGGGATCGGCTCGCCGAACGAGACGGTGTCGCTCTTGAGGATTCCACCGCAGCGGGGGCAGTGCGGCGGCAGCTCCTCCAGCGGCACCGCCTCCAACTCGAAGCGGCTGGTGCACTCGACGCAGCGGATGAGCGTGTGGTTGCCGTGGATCTCGGCGAGCGCGCGACTGCCGGCAGCGCGGTGCAGGTTGTCGACGTTCTGGGTGATCACGCAGCGCAGGATGCCGAGATCCTCCAGCCGCACCAGGGCGTGGTGTCCGGCGTTGGGCCGCGCCTTCCGCAGTGTTTCCCAAAGCTCGCGCAGCGGACCGCTGGGGGAGAGCCGGTCACGCCACGCCTTCGCCGGGTCGGCCAGGAAGCGCTGGTAACCATTCATCGGCGGCTCGCCATGCTTGGTCCACAACCCGCCTGGTCCGCGGAACGGCGGGATCCCGCTCTCCACGGACATGCCGGCGCCTGTGAGTGCCACCACGTGGCGTGCGCGCACCACAATCTCTGCGGCGCGTTCGATTTCCAACGACGTGTTGTCTGCTGGCATGGGTGCGATCGGTTGACCCGATGTCGGCCCGCAGTATAGGAAGGGCGGCGCAGATTGCAACGTTGTCCGTGGTGCCGATTCGGCGGGCAATTCAGGAGGGATCATGCAGAAGTGGTTGATGATGGCGGTATTACTCGCTCTACCAACCGTGGGAGCGGCCGTCCGTGCAGAGGATGCGAAGGATGTGATACCGATCAAGAGCTCGGAGGGTCAAACGTTGGCGGTCCTCGTGCAGTGCAACAACTGCGCGAAGGCAACTGCCGGCGCCAAGAACTGTCGCACCGGGGTGGAGGAGGGGTACTTGAACGGGCGGGCCTGCGGGAAGTGCATGATCACCGAGAACTACGGGGCACGGCTGGCCTACGCCTACGACCTTCACCTCGTCGGTAAACTGGTCGACGCCCAGGGCCAGCCGATCAAGGATCGCTTCGTGAAGGTATTCATGGCCAACGGCTGGAACATCCGCACCCGGACCTCGGATGCCGGGACGTATCGCTTGATGCTGGGTGCCACGGTCGAACGCAAGAGCACCACGCCGGTGGTGGTCGACCTCGGTACGCGAGTCGATTCACCGAAGGACAACAAGGAATTCTACGCGATGTTTTTGCTGCCCGACGGCTACAAGCCGTGTCCGGCGGCGAAGCCTGAGCCAAAGAAGCACAAGCCTGCGAAGCCCTAAGAGCCTTCGTCGGCGCGGCGGTTTCCGGTTGTGCCGGTCGGCGCCCCGACCCACCGCACGGTCGCCGCGGCTTGCGCAGGCAGGCGCCTGGGCATTACAGTGGATGTGTGGGAGCCCTGGCCGACAGGCGTTTTGCGCCGTTCGCACTTGGTCTGAAGCGCGATCTGATCCAACAGACCGCCCTGCCCATGTTGGGGTTTCGGGTGCTCGACGGGCTGGCGGTGTGGGTGCTCTTCAATGAAGCGTTTCTGACGGAATTCACCCTACCGTGGCTCATCCACGGCGTCTTCCTGGCGTATTTCGTCGTCAACTCGTTCTTCTGCCTGCGCTATCGGGCCGGGCGCCTGAGCGGCGCGACGGTGCTTGCTGATCTGGCGATCAACCTCGGCACGATGACATTCCTCAGC
This sequence comes from Candidatus Margulisiibacteriota bacterium, assembly GCA_035541735.1. Taxonomy (GTDB): domain Bacteria; phylum Desulfobacterota; class Binatia; order HRBIN30; family HRBIN30; genus DATKMS01. The sequence continues at coordinate 39,621 of DATKMS010000242.1, read as the reverse complement.
GGTTGGACCGGGGGCGTGAACAGCCCGGTGGTGCTGGTGTGTTTGATCAAGGTGGCAGGCTACGGCATCGTGTACGGTCCATACACCGGAACCCTGGCCATCCTCACGATCATCGCCAGCACGGTGGTGCTCATTGGCGGGCACTTGGGCGGGTGGTGGAGCATCGTGCCCATTGATGTCGTGCCGGCTCTGGTCGAGCAGCGGCTCGACTTCGCCTTCCGGGTCGGTGTGTTGGGTGCCATTCTCATCGGCGCCACCTGGGTCTTTCGGCAAGTGGCAGCGAAGGAAAACGAGGCCGGGGCGGAAGCCCGGCGGGCGCGTGATGCGGCGCAACGCGAGCACGCCAGCGCCATCGTCACCGGTGCCTTGCTGGCGGTGAGCGAGGCGATCAGCCGATTGACCCGCATCGACGAGATCCTCAACAAGGTGGTCGACGTCGCGCCGCGCGTGTTGTCTGTGGACTACTGCGCCATCTTGCTGTGGAATGACGAGAGCGCGACCTACCGCGGCGCCGCCGTCTCCGGGGTGGAGCCGGCCATGGCACGCCGGCTCACCGGATTGAAGTTGAACCCCGCGGAGGTGCCCGACCTCGAGTGGGTGCGCACCCTTGGTCACTGCGCCGTCATCGCGCCGCGCGGCATGGCACGCATCGGCGTCCCGGACACCCCTACGCTGCTGACTGCGCCGCTGCTCAGCGGCGGGCGTTTCTATGGTGTGGTGCAATTCGCCCGGCGCAGCGGACAGCACACCTTCACCCAACGCGATCTGACCATCGCCGACGGCGTAGCCGGGCAGACCGCGGTGGCGTTGGAGCGCGCCCGTCTCGTCGAAGAGAGCCGGCGCTTGGTGCTCGCCGTGGAGAGCACGACCGAGGCGGTATTGATCACCGACCGGCACCGGCGCATCGTCTTTGCAAACGAGGCCTTCCTCCAGTTGTTCGGCTTTACGCGTGCGGAGGTGCTTGGTCGTGACGCGCTGACGCTGGGTGGTGACGTGTCGGAAGAATGGGTGCGCGATGTCGAGCGCACGGTGGCGGAGACGAGCTGGCGCGGTGAAGCCAGCGCGCGGCGCAAAGACGGCACCCTCTTCCCCGTCGCTTTCAACACCAGCTTGATCCGCGCGGAGGACACCGAGGTGCAGGGTGCCGTGGTCATCATGCAAGACATTGCGGCACAGCGGAAGCTGCAGGAGCAGCTGCATCGCGCCGATCGACTGGCGGCGGCGGGCGAGTTGGCGGCCGGGCTGGCACACGAAGTCAACAACGCACTCGTCGGGATTCTCGGCCAGGCGGAGTTGGCCCGCGGGCCCGCCGATGCCGAGGCGCTGCGCGCGGCGCTGTCGCGCGTCGAAACCCAAGGCCACCGCATCGCCGAGATAGTCCAGGGTCTCCTCGGTTTCGCGCGCCCGCAGCCGCTACAGCGCGGCGCGGTCGATCTGCGCGACCTGGTGCGCGACACGTTGCTGCTGATGGCGCACGATCTGGGCCGCAACCACATTCGCAGTGAGACGCGTTTTGCCCCGGACCTGCCACCGGTGTTGGCCGACCCCAAGCAGATCCAGCAGGTGCTCGTCAATCTGTTCACCAACGCGGCGCAGGCGATGGAGGCGCAGGGCGGTGGAACCCTCGCCGTCAACATCGAGCCGGGCCCTGATGAAGTGCGCATGGAGGTACAGGACACCGGCATCGGCATCCCCGCGGATGATCTCCCGCGCATCTTCGACCCATTCTTCTCCACGAAGGAGCACGGGAACGGGCTCGGGCTCAGTGTCAGCTACACGATTGTCCAGGCGCATGGTGGTGAGATGACCGTGCGGAGCACGCTCGGTGCAGGCACGATTTTCGTCGTCCGCTTGCCAGCGGCCGCCGTTGCGGAAGGCGGCGCGCCACGTACGGTACTGCTCGTCGACGACGATCCCGCGGTTGCTGAAACGCTCGCCAGTATGTTGGCACGCGAGGGTCTACGCGTGCAGTGTGTGGCGACCGGCCAAGAGGCGCTAGCGGCGGTGGCGCGCGGCAACTTCGACGCCATTTTCTTGGACGTTCGTTTGCCGGACATCTCGGGCCGGGAGGTCTATGCCCGCCTGGCGGCAGAGCACCCGGACGCTGCAGGCCGTGTGATCTTCGTCACCGGCGGCCTGTGGCGAATGGAAAGCCGTGGTTTGCGCGAGAAGCTCCCCCCCCAACCGACCCTGAGCAAGCCGTGCACCCTCGCCCAGATTCGCGAGGCCCTCCGCTTGCTGCGCGACACCCGCGCCGCGGCGTAACGCCAAACGCCATGCGCCCGCCGCGCCGCCCGCGAGACGCGGTTCCAGGGAGCTCTACAATGGGAGCCGAAACAGACGTTCCGTGTTGGTACGCGTGAGCTCGGCGATGTCGTCGAGCGGTCGCCCGCGCTGCGTGGCGATCGCCGCAGCGGTGTGCACGACGTACGCCGGTTCGTTGCGTTTGCCCCGGTAGGGGACCGGTGCGAGAAACGGGGCGTCCGTCTCGACCAGCACACGCTCAGCCGGCACCATGCGCGCGACTGCACGTAACTCGTCGGCGGTCTTGAACGTGACGATGCCGCTGAACGACAGGTAGAATCCGAGATCGAGGAGGGCGCGCGCGGCTTGACGGTCGCCGCTGAAGCAGTGGATGACGCCACCGACGTCCGCGGCATGCTCGTGACGGAGAATGGCGACGGCGTCATCGTATGCATCGCGCAGGTGCACCACGAGCGGCAGGCGGAGTTGCCGCGCGAGCGCCACGAACTGACGGAAGCCATCCTGCTGCGCCGCGCGTGGGGAGTTGTCGTAGTAGTAGTCCAGGCCGGTCTCGCCGACGCCGACGACCTTCGGAGAGCGCGCCAAGCGGTTGATCTCGTCGATCACCGCCGGGGTCACGGTGCTCGCCTCGTGCGGGTGGATGCCGACGGTCGCGAAGATTGCAGCGTGCTGTTGGGCCAGGGCAACGGCAGCGTGATTGGCCTGCATCCCGCCGCTCGCACCGATGGTGACCATGCGTGTGACGCCGGCCGCCAGCGCGCGCGTGATGACGGCCTCGCGGTCCGCCGCGAAGCGCTCCTCATCGAGGTGGCAGTGGGAATCGATCAGCGTTGCCCCGAGCGGCAGCGCCACCTGCTCCGGCGGGCTCATCTCACGCTGTGCCGGCGGGCACGTCGATGCGCGGGAAGAGGACCACGGATGGCTGCGTGACGTGGCCGGCACCGAAATGCGTTCCCCATGCCAGATCGGCTGGCAAGGTCGCACTTGCCTCGATACCGAGGAGACGCAGGATGTGCGCGCTGGTCTCTGGCAGCGACCAGGTCAGAAGCAAGGCAGTGGTCCGCAGCGCCTCGAGCAGATGATGCAAGATGGTTCCGACGCGCGGGCGTTGGGCGGCCTCCTTGGCCAACGTGAACGGTGCCGTCACCACGATGTACTTGTTGGCCTGATCGATGGCCCGCCACAACGCCTCGAGTGCACGATGGAACGCCAGGTCTTCCGTGAGCCGCGGCACGTCGCGGTAGGCCTCGGTGAACGCCGCGATCAGGTTGCGGTCCTCAGGCGTGGCCGGGCCGAGCGGCTGCACCGTACCTTGGAAGTAACGCTGCTGCATGGACAACGTGCGGCTCACCAGATTGCCGAGGTTGTTGGCCAGATCTGCGTTGACGCGCGTGACGAAGGCATCTTCGGTGAACACGGCGTCTTGGCCGAACGCCATCTCCCGCAGAAGGAAGTAGCGCAGCGCATCGATGCCATAGCGTGCCTTCATATCGAGCGGGCGGATGACGTTCCCCAGACTCTTCGACATCTTGCTCGTGCCGCGGACCCAGTAGCCGTGAATGAGGAGACGCTGGAAAAGCGGCAGCCCCAGGGCCATGAGCATGGTGGGCCAGTAGATGGCGTGGGGCTTGAGGATGTCTTTCGCCATGACGTGATGGGCGACCGGCCACATCGACTCGAAGGTCGCTTCGCCGTGAACGCGCAGTCCGCTGATGTAGCTGATCAGGGCATCGAACCACACGTAGGTGACGTAGTTGCGATCGAACGGCAACTCGATTCCCCACTCCAACCGCTGCTTCGGCCGTGAAATACACAGATCACCGATCCCGCCGCTGCGCAGCATCGCCAGCACCTCGTTGCGGTAGTGCTCGGGCGTGATCGCTTGCGGATACGCTTCGTAGTGTGCGATGAGGCGGTCGAAATACTTGCTCATGCGGAAGAAGTAATTCTCCTCCTCGATCGGTGTGGGCGCCGTGAGGTGATCGGGGCACTTGCCGTCGACCAGTTCCTTCTCCGTGAGAAAGCGTTCGCAACCGGTGCAGTAGAGGCCGCCGTAGCGGCTGAAGTAGATATCGCCGTTGGCGTGCACGCGGCTGAGGAACTCCTGCACGACGCGCTCGTGGTAGTCGTCGGTGGTGCGCACGAACTGGTCGTAGTGAAACCCACAGGCCTTCCACGTCTCGCGGAAGAGCGGGCCGACGCGGTCGGCGTACGCACGCGGGCTGAGGCCAGCGGCGGCGGCGGCGGCGGCGATCTTATCGCCATGCTCGTCGCTGCCGGTGACCAGAAAGGTGTCGTCGCCGCGGGCGCGGCGGAAGCGCGCCAGCGTGTCGGCGATTACGGTCGTGTAGGTGTGACCGAGGTGCGGCTCGGCGTTGATGTAGTAGATCGGCGTTGTGACGTAGAACCGGCCCACAGCTTCATCCGCGACCCTACCGGGCCGCTCATTCCGTGCGCGCGAGTCGCAGCAGCAGCGCTTCAAGCAAGAGCTGGCGATTCGGGTTGCCGCGCCGCATGGCCTCGCGCGCGTCATGCACGAGATCGGCGGCCAGCAGGGTGCCGCGCAGGCTGCGCGCATCGGCGGTCGCGGCATCCGTGCCACCACCGAGGCCGCGCACGGCCGCGTCGCGCAGTTGCGACAGGAACAGCTCCAGTTTCATGCCGGTGTCGGCTTCCGGCAGGCCGATCTGATTGGCAAGGCGCACCAGATCTACATAGCGAGCGCCCGCGAGACCGGCAAGCTGCGGCGCGCTCTCCGTGCCGGCCACACAGCGGCTCAGCGCGAGGGCACGCCCCGGGCTGCCCTCGGCGAGTGCCGCGAGCTGCTGCGCGGCGGCGGGCGCGAGCCTGTGGTCGTGCGTCAGGATGTCGATCACCGCGTCGGGCGGCAGCGGCGTGAACTGCACGCGCTGGCAGCGCGACCGCACCGTCGGCAAGAGCGCATCAGGATTGTTGGCGACCAGGATCAACAGGGAGTGCTCCGGCGGCTCCTCCAGGGTTTTCAACAATGCGTTCTGGGCGGCAACGGTCAGCATGTGGGCGTCATTGATCACCGCGATTTTGACGCTGCCGCGGAGCGGGCGCAGTTGGGTGAAGCGCTTCACATCGCGGGCGCGGTCGACGCCGATTTCCTTCTTGCCGCTGGCAATGGTGAGCACGTGAAGGTCGGGGTGGCTGCCGGCGGCGACCTGGTGGCAGGCGGCGCACTGAGCGCATGCATCATCATCGGCGTCTCCTTCGCAGAGCCGCCAGGCAGCCAACGCCAGCGCCACGCAGCGCTTGCCGACCCCGTCGGCGCCGGCGAACAACAGGGCGTGGGGAAGGCGATCATTGGCGACCGCGGCTCGCAAGAAGTCGCAGACGCGCTGGTGCCCGCGAATCGCGGCAAAACCCTTCAGCGGCTCCGCAGGCATCGGAGAATTGCCGCCATCACCTGCGGATGGATCTGCTCGGTTGGTGCGGTCGAGTCGAGAACGCAGTAACGATCCGCATCCGCCTCGGCGAGCGACAGGAACGCGCGCCGCACGCGTTCGTGGAACTCCGACGACTCGCGGTGAAAGCGGTCTGCACCACGCGCGCGTTGGAGGCCGACCGCGACCGGGCAGTCCAAGAGGATGGTGCAGGCGGGGGCGACACCGCCGCGGACCATGGCGTCGAGGCGACTGACCGTATCGAGGTCGAGCTGGCGCGCAAAGCCCTGGTAGGCGATGGTGGAGGCGGAGAAGCGGTCGGTGAGCACAACGGCCCCGCGGGCGATCGCCGGCACAATCACCTCGGCCAGGTGTTGCGCGCGGTCGGCCAGGTAGAGCAGCAGTTCGGTGAGCGGCGCAGGGGCGACATCGGGCAGATGCATGACGATGTGCCGCAGCTCGACCCCAATGGTGGTGCCGCCGGGCTCGCGCGTCTCCACTACCGTGAGACCACGCTCCCGTAGGGCCGCCGCCGCAAGTCGCAGCTGTGTCGATTTGCCCGCGCCCTCGATGCCCTCAAATGCGATCAGACAGCCGCGCTCAGCCAACCGACTCTCCTTTGCCCAAGACGAGGCTGATGCCGTAGAGCAGTTGCTTGGCGGTGAAAGGCTTGGTGATGTAGTAGTCGGCGCCGTATTGATAACCCACCATCACATCCTCGTCATGCGTCTTGGCGGTGACCAGGATGACGGGTAGACGGCTGGTCTGGGAATTGTCCTTGATCTGCTGCAACACCTCGATCCCGCTCATCTCGGGCATCATCACATCGAGGAGGACGAGGTCGAGCGGCTCCTTGCTGACGATCTGCAACGCTGCGGCACCACCGGCAGCAACGAACACGGTGTAGCCGCGGCTCTCCAGGATGTTGCGCATGATGGCGACGCTGTCGGGGTTGTCATCGACGACCAGGATTCTCTGTGCCATGGGGGGTGGGAAGGGCGTCGAGGTCAGACGCCGCCAGTGTACTTCCGAACCATTTCGCGAATCGTCACCGGGCGAGCGGGCTTCGCAATGTAGTCGTCGCAGCCCGCGGCGCGCGCCTGCTCTTCGTCGCCGCGCATGGCGACGGCGGTGAGCGCGACGACCGGGATGGCGCGGGTGCGCGGATCACTCTTCAAGCGGCGTGTTGCTTCCCACCCATCCATGTTCGGCAGTGCCAGATCCATGAGGATGAGATCGGGGTGGTCGGTCTGCGCGTGTGACAGGGCTTCGACCCCGTCAATCGCTTCGATAACTTCATAGCCTTCGACCGTAAGCGTCTTCGCGACGATGCGCCGGTTGTCGACATCGTCTTCCACAATCAGGATTCGCTTCGGCATTCCCCCTCCAGCGCAGCGCCGGATCACTCCCCACGCTCCGGTTATATCCGGCGTACGGCGGCTTTGCAAAGGGCCATACGACACGGCAACGATGCGGTCTGATTACAGATCCTCCTGCCATCCCGCGAGCACGGCCGCGTGTGGCAAGAGCCCGGGAAACGCACGGTCGACTTCAGCGAGTGCACTGCTGCTGTACGCAACCATGCCGGTGCCATCCAGGTGCAACCGCTCGTCCTGGTTTGCTGCTTGCCACAGGGCGCCGGCTAGTGTGAGGGTACTCGCCGGCTCGACGACAATTGCGCCCTGTACCAGGATCAGTCCCGAGAACTCGAGAGTGCCGGCAACGTCGAGGCTGCCCCGCACCACCAGTACGCCGCTGCCGGTGAGCCGACCGGGGACACGGAGGTCGCCGGCAACCACCGACAGCTGCGGTGCATCGTGCGTCCCCCACGTGGCGCCGTCAGCGGGCACGGCGGGACGCGCGGTAGCAGTGGGAACGCTGGCGATACTGTTTACGTAGCTTCCCACGTCCAGCGGCGAGATAGTGCTGACGCTCGGGGCTGCTCCTGCCATCTGCTCGGGCGCTGCGCCGGACAATGCCGTGCGCAGAGCCGCGGCGGCACCCGCGTGTGCCGTGCTCAAGGCGGGCAACGGCACGGTCGGTTGGGCTTGTGGGACAGGTGGGAGCACGGCTTGATGGTCGATGCCGGAGAGCCGGAAACCGGCGCCGAGGGTGAGGATCGGACTGGCAGTTTCTGTATAGAGAGCGGCCGGCGTGAAGGGCAGTGGGGAGCGCGTCACCAGGGCTTCGACTACTTTTTTGCTGCCATTCGCGCCGCTGGCGCGGCTGACGATGCGCAGCATGCTGTCGCCGCTCGCTACGACCTGCACGTCGTACCGGAACGGCGACTGCGGGAAGGCAGCCGGTGCTCCATCGACAAACGGGAACGTTCCATCGTCGCTGGTCCCCGTCAGGTGGTCGGGGCCGACGAGCATCTGCTCGAACGACTGGCCGGGCGGGATCTCCGCGACCGCATGCGCCACGCCGGCGTCGGCGACGTAGAACGTCTCGATCTCGTTGCGCAGATTGAGTTGGATACTCAAATCGGTGCGCGCCTGCAGTGCGACCAGTGCCCCCAGTGGCAGCAGGATCATTGCAATGCTGAGTGCCGCCACCAATGCGGTGCCCCGTTGATTGCGCAGCGCCGTCATTGGTTCCGCAGGCATACGCTAGTGAACACGGCCGAGCCTAGAGGTGAGGTCGCGTTGGGATCAGGGTTGGGATGCTGCACCTGCAGGGCCACGTCGACGCGGTGCACGCGCAGCAACTGTTCGGGCGTCATACCCACCGATCCGGCTGCGATCTCAACGCCGGCAGCGTCGAAGTACGACAGCAGGAACCCGTTCGGGGCGACGTTGCCGATGAAGGGTTGCGGGCTCGCGCCGCCGGTGGCACGTCGAAGTTGACGCGCAGCTGCATCATAGCTGTAAGCGATGCGTTCATTGCTGTCATCGGTGTCGCCGTTTCCGGTGAGATCCATGGCGATCTCGACCCGGTCAGAGCCGGCAGCGCGCAGCGGCTGGAGCCAGGTGCCGGCGGCGCTGAATCCGGCCATGCGCAGCTCACGTGCCATGACGTCGAGCGCCATGACCGTGGTTTCTTGGGCGTCGCTCTTGACTGCCTGTACGCGCGTGGTCACCAGGGTCGCGCGCGCGAAGCTGTATGAGATGGCCGTCAGGATGGACACGAAGACCGTGCTGACCAGAACCTCGACGAGGCTCGCGCCGTGCTCCTGCGCGCCCGGGGCTGCACCCCGGGCCGACGCGTGCCGCCTCTCCAGGGCTGGGGACCGCATGAGTGCTGCAGTGCTACCATGAGCCCCGCAGGGGCGGTATCCACGCGCCAGGGGTGAGGCCCCTGAGTCAGCCACGTTGGCGGCGATTGTCCTTACCCACTCACTTTGGAAAGACCCTGCTCTCATTGCCGCGCCAATGTGGTGAGTTGAAGAGTGTGGGGTGCGCCGTCGTTCCACGAGACAGAGACGTCGATGCGCTGTAGGCCCGGGTGTCCGCTCCAGGCGGCTGTTGTACCGGAGCGATCGAAGCCGGAGCCGGGTGGTAGTGCCCGCAGGGAGTGACCGGCGCGCAGCTGTTCAATGCCCTCCGTGGCGAGTTGCGTGGCCTGCATCCAGCGTTCGCTGCGTGCCCGCACTTGCAGTGCGTGCACCAGCGTCTGCGTGACCGCCAGGGCGATGGCCGACAGCAGCAGGGTGGCCACCATGACTTCGACCAGACTGAAGCCGGCCAGCGTCCGACGGGGTCGCACTATTGCACCCGTACCTGGCCGGCGATGTCGACGACCACGCGGCGGACGTCGCCGCGCGCGTTCTGCAGCGTCACCGTTCCGAAGGTCCCGGCATTGCCGCGTGGGCGGAAGCTGATCGCCGAAGCTTGCGCCGTGCAATCGACGATGGTGATGCCTGCGGCGAGTGCCACCGGTGCCCTCTCGTCGGTGTAGGTGGTGCCGTTGCGGGCTTGCACACGGTAGCTGGTGCTGCCGTTGGCGAACACGATGCGCAGGTCGGTGTTGCGCGCCACGGCGCGCATGCGCGTTGCCAGCAGGCTCATCACGACCTGCCGGGTGGCCGTCATGAGGTTCAGCCCGGGCCGCAACGCTTGGTGGCCGAGTACGCCGGCGCCGGCGAGCACCGCGGCGATCGCCAACGCGACCACCAGTTCCAAAATCGCCAACCCGCTTGCCCTTCCCATATGGTGCCGTTCTCGTAAACGACCACAATGCCTCAAGTGGCGACAGGGATACTACTATACATTAATTGTGTAATGCAAGAAATATTTGCAGCGAGAGAATGCATGTAGTGCGCGGCGTGCCGAAGGCGAGCCCCCACTCCGTGCTCAAGACGGTTCTTTTGACGAATTGCTAGGCGGCGAAGCCGATCTGCAGGTACCAGCGAATCAGCGCGTCGCCGAAGAACAGCGCGCACACCGCGCCGAGTGCGAGGAACGGGCCGAACGGAATCGGCAAGCGCGAATCGCCGCCGCGGGCGACGATCAGAACGATGCCGATGATCGCGCCGGTGAACGAACCGAGGAGCAGCGTGACGAGCACCCCGCGCCAGCCCAAGAAGGCCCCGATCATCGCCAGGAGCTTGATATCGCCGCCGCCCATTCCCTCGCGGCCCGTCCACGTGTGGTAACCGATGGCGACCAGGTAGAGGATGCCGCCGCCCAGCACAACACCAACCGCGCTGTCGAGCAGCGGCACCCCGTAGCCGAGGGCCGAGAAGAGCAAGCCGAGCGGAATTCCGGGCAGACTGATTACGTCGGGAATGATCTGGTGGTCGATGTCGATGAACGTGATGACGATCAGGGCGCCGACGAACAATCCGTAGCTCGCCAGAGGTGCTGACAGTCCGAAGTGAAGCAGCAAGACCATCGCTGCCAGGCCGCTGAGGACTTCGACGGCGGGGTAGCGCAACGAGATGCGGGTCCCGCAGGAATAGCAGCGCCCGCGCAACAACAGGTAGCCCAGCATCGGAATGTTGTCGCGCGCACGAATGCGCGAGCCGCACGCTGGGCAGTGCGACGGCGGATAGACGACAGACTCACCCAGCGGCAGCCGCCAGATGCAAACGTTCAGAAAGCTGCCGATGATGGCACCGAACAGGAAGGCAAGCAGGTAGAGCATCGCTCAGGAGTGTCCGTGCGCTGCGAGGGCCGCGAGCAGCTCGCGGCCCTCGGGATCGTTGGGCGCCAGCTCCAGATAGCGCTGCACGTGCGCCGTGGCCGGCTCCGTGAGGCCATAGGCGGCATAGAGCTTCGCGAGGTAGAGGTGGGCATCCGGAGGCGGCTTCTCGAAACGCAGGGCTTCTTGAAGCGTGCGCTCGGCGCGGACGTCGTCGTGCTCGGCGTAATATGCCCGGCCGAGCATGCCGAGGGCAACGGCACTCCAGGGGTGACGGTCGACCACTCGCGTCCAAGCACTCACGTCGTCGTGCCAGACGCCGGCCGAGTCGTAGCAGAGCACTGCCAGCACTCCCGCGAGAGCGAAACCGACCCAGCGGAGCGGCACGCGCCGTCCACCGGCACCCCTCACGTCAGCCGGCAGCCGGCCCAGGCCGACCGCTACCCACAGAGCAAATCCCATGGAGGGCAAGTACAGGTAGCGGTCGGCACGCAGCTGCGCCAACGGCACCACGTTCGATTCGGGAAGCAACATGAAGACGAACCACCACAAACAGAAGAATGACCACGGGTAGCGCCGCCGGTAGACGGTGACGAACAGGCAGACGAAAGCAATCAGCGCCACCGCGAGGAAGTTCACTGGGTCGTACACCATGGTGAGCGGATAGTAGTACACGGGGGCGAGGTCGACCGGCAAGCACAACGACGTCACATACTCGAGGGTGGCGCGGCTGACGATCAAGGCGTGGGTAAGCACATTGCCACCGTGTGGGGCGCGGAGCACCCCTTCGTGTGCATGTCCGGCGACCGCCGCACAAGATACGCCCACTGCAATCACACCGAACGGCAGCTTCTCGAGCCACCGCGGACGGCCCACGAACACGTAGTCGTAGAGGATCAGCACGAGGGGGACACTGACCGCCATCGCCTTCGACAGCCCGGCGAGGAGCAATGCGACGAGCGCGGCCGCGTAGTAGCGCCGGATGCCGGTGCGGTTCCACCGCTGATAGGCGATGAGCGTGAGCAAGCAGAAGACCGCGGACAGTAGCGTCTTGCGTTCGACCGCCAACGATACTGCTGCCATCTGTACCGGGTGGACTGCAAACAGCAGGGCCGCGATGACAGCGGTGCGCCGCGCTGCGACGATGGGCGAGAGAAAGAGATAGACCAGCATCGCGACGCTGGCGTGCAGCAGGATGTTGACGAGGTGATAGCCAAACGGCTCCAGTCCCGAGACGGCGTATTGCAAGGCGAACGACAGCATCGTGACCGGAATGTAGTTCACGCGGTTGAACTCGGTGGTCATGCTGCGCACATTCTCCCAGGTGAGTGCCTGAATCGCTGGAGTGTCGAGAATGAGTCCGTCATCGAACCCCAGCGGCAGGAAGGTGTTGCGCAGCGTTGGTGAAAAGGTCACCAAGCAGCTGAGTCCGATCACCGCCGCGCAGGCGAGGGCGCGCCACCGCTGGTTGTGCGCTGTCGGATCGTCCTGCACGGCCGCGACGATCAGTGGCTCTGGGTCGGCGCCGCTGCGGGTCACAGGAACTCTCGGCGTCGAAAGATGGCGACGCTGATCAGCAACAGCACGGCCGAGTATGCGGCGGCGTAGAGGACCGCATCGACGTAGTAGACGGGCGAGAGAGTAATGCCGTAGGCGACGCGGTCGGCGATGTAGAACTGGTTCAAGTGCGGCAAGATGGTGTGTAGCCCGCGCGCGAAATAGCGCAGCGCTGTCGGCTGGTCGGGGGCCATGAGATATCCCAGCATCGAGGTCGAGCGGCCAGCGATGAACGTCGCAGCCGTGAACAGGCCCGCAAGTGTCGGGGTGACGACGATGGAGGAGAAGAAGATGGCGACCGCCGACAGAATTCCGAGTTCCAGCAGCATGACCGCGACGACGGGCACGCTCTCCCAGTCGATGCGGCCCTCGAGAAAATAGAGAACCGTGAGCAGCGCCGCCGTCATCAGCGCCATCATGACCGCCAAGGTTGCGAGGAGGCCGAGGAACTTGCCGACCAGGAACTGCCAGCGTGCCACTGGTTTGGAGAGAATGTTGTAGATCGTGCGTTTGCCAAGCTCCTTGCTGAGCAGGCTGACACCCAGCACCACGGTGGTCACAACGCCGAAGAGTGAGATGCTGAACAGACTGAAGTCCTTGACGAATTTGATCGTGTCACCGATCGAGGCCCATCCAAAAGCGGCGGATATGCCGGTCACCAGGCAAGCGAACAAGAGAATGGAATACAAGACCTTGTTGCGGATCGCCTCACGGCCGGTGTTGAGTGCGATGGCGAGGACTTTCATTCGACCCTCGCCGGACGGCCCGGCGTTTGTTCGAGCTGCGCCACGTAGAGCTGCAGCTCGTGGTCGCTGCTGTTGAGTGCGAGCGAGCGGCGCAGGACCTCGACGCCCTTGTCGGTTTCGCCGAGGGCCACCAGGCTGGCACCGAGCCCCTTGAGGAGATTCGCGTCAGTGGGGTGGTGGCGCAGGCCGTTGCGACAGGCGGTGACTGCCGCGGCGAAGCGTTCGTTGTCGACGAGGACGTGGCACAGATTGGTATGGGCGTCGTGAAAGTCAGGCGCGCTCTGCAGCGCCTTGCGGTACCACTCGATGGCGTCGTCGGGGTGTCCGGTCTTCTCGTACTCAATGCCGAGTCCCAGCGCGGCGCCCTCGGTCCATGCGGCAATGGCCAGGGCGCGTTGGAATTGCGCCACGGCGGCAACGTGCTGACCGCTTGCCTGCAGGGCGGTGCCGAAATTGTACAGCGCCTTGGCACTATGGGGGGCGCTGCGTGCCATGCTGGCGAAAAGTGCGGGATTGTCCTTCCAATCCTCGTTGCGGGCCCACGTGCGCGCGGCGAAGACGACAACGACGGTCGCGCCAACGACCGCAACGACGGTGCGGTATCGCGGAATATGCAGTAGTTGGTCGCAGCCGAAGGCAATCAAAAGGGCCCAGCCAACCGACGGGAAGTACAGCAGGCGTTCCGCTTTGATCGTGCCGATCGGGAACAGCAAATTCGCCGTCAGCAGCAGCGCGACAAACGGGAAGGCAACCGCGAATCGAACCGATGGCCACCGCGCCCGGACGACGACGCACGCCGCGGCGCATACCAACATGCATCCCGCCAGCCAGCGCGCGTCAAGCCAGCTGTTGACGATGGGCACCTGGTTGTAGGAGTAGTCCGCAGATAGCACCAGCGGCACATTGAGCAGACCAAAATAATCCCACAGGACGCCGAGCGCCGACCGCAGGCGTACGGTCCATGGGACGAACGCGAGCGCGTTGTCGAGCGGCGTCAACTTGTCCGCTGGAATCCCGCCCAGTGTTCCCACCACCAGAAACCGGAACCATAGGAAGACGCCGACGCAGAGCGCGTATGGCAGCCAATCGAGGCTCCGCACCTCCCTCCAGGCGCCGGCCAACAGTGGTTCGCCCCGGCAGGTGACCCGGTACAGCATGACGAGCAGCAGAACGGTCACGGCGCTCTCCTTGCTGAACACGGCGATCGCGAAGCACAGCACAGACAACCCGAGCCATACGTTTCTCGACCACCGCTGCGCGGCCGTGTCGATGGCCCCGGCACTCAGGACCGCGAGTAGCCCGAAGAACGCAGCGAGCAACTCTGCTCTGCCCACGATGCTGGTCACCGCCTCGGTGTGCAGGGGGTGGACGGCGAACAGAGCCGCCGCGATCACGGCGACTCGTCTATTGAAGAGCTTGCGGGCCAGCCAGAAGACGAGAATGCTCACCCCGGCGTGGAGCAGCACATTGACGAGATGAAAGGCAGCCGCGTTACCGGGTGTGCACGCTTCATTGACGGCAAAGCTGAGCACCGTGAATGGACGATAGAGGTAGGCGAGCAACGGCATCGGGGTCGAAAAGATCTCCGTCACGTCGACGCCCTTGATCACTGCCGCGTTCTCGCGCACGTTCGGCAGGTCATCGAGCGTGAATCCTGCGGTCAGCGCATTCAAGTAAGGCAGCACGCTGAGTACGGCGAGCAGTGCAATGACGCGCCGGCTCGCTGTGGACCTAGTCGGCAGCGGGGCCGTTGGTTGCATGGCGCAGAAAGCGTCGTTCGAGGGACGGACGTTCTGGCAGAATGGCCTCGACCTCGAGACCGCTGCCTGGCAATTCGGCCAACAGAGCGTTTACCGTTGCCCGCTCCTTGATCGTGACCGTCCACCGCTCGGGGCCGCCCGCTGGCCTTTTGCCCGCCAGGTGGGCGAGCCGGGCGAGGGCACGACACGACGTGCCGATGACGGTCAATGTGTATGCCTCGGCAGGTGCCGCGCCGCTCTCCAAGCTGATGATTTCCTGCAGCCGGCCCTGTCCGAGGATTGCGACGCGGTTGCACAGCGCCTCGGCGTCACCGAGGATGTGTGAAGAAAACAAGACGGTAGTGCCATCGTGTTTGAGCCCGGCGATCAGGTCGCGCATCTCCTTGCGGCCGACCGGATCGAGGCCCGACATCGGTTCGTCGAGAATGACCAACCGCGGGCGGTGCATGATGGCCTGGGCCACTGCGACTCGTTGCAGGGTGCCCTTCGACAACGTGCGCATCGGCGCGTGCAGCTTGTGGGTGATGCGAAATTGGTCGGCGAGCGCGGCGATCCGCGCCCGGCGTGTGCGGCTATCTATGCCGTAGAGTTGGCCGTAGAAGTTCAACGTTTCGGCCACTGTCAAGTAATCATAGAAATACGGCTGCTCGGGTGAGAAGCCGATGTGCTCACGTGGGTGATGCCATTCGAGCGGGCTGCCCTCCCAGAGCAGCGTTCCGCGCGTGGGGCGCAGCAGTCCGACCAGCAGCTTGAATGTGGTGGTCTTGCCCGCTCCGTTGTGACCGATCAGCCCAAAGACTTCTTTTTCGTTGATGGCGAATGACAGATCGTCAATGGCCCGAGCCGGACGGAACGTCCAATTGCTCCGAAAGCACTTGGTGATTCCAACGAGCTCAGCAATGGGTTGGTCCATGGTTACTTCGCGGCGCGCGCAGCGGGCGCGCGTGCCTTCAGGAACGCCTCGCGCACGCGGCTGCTGCCCAATCGCCATGGCTGGTGGCCCGAGGTGCCGACAACGCGTCCAGAGGCAGGGTCGAGCACATACCGCCCGCCAAACGGCTCTTCGGGTATAGCGGCGAGCACGCCGGCCGAGACGAGCTCGCCGAGATTCGCCGGTGTGCGACCGGTGCGGTCCCGGAAGGTGCGCACGGCGGCCTCCAATGAGTCGAGGTCGGCTGAGAGCGCTAGCTCATTGATGCGTTGCCGAATCACCTCGCGCATCTCCTCCTGCGTGTCATTGCGCTGGACTTCGGTGAGAAAATCAACGGCGCTGCGCGGTCCGCGGGAGGCTGCGTCGACACTTGCCGCTAGTCGGCTGACGAAATCAGCGGCGCCGGGTAGCACGCTCGCCGTCCGCAACACGCGACTCGCCGCGCTGAGATCATCGCTGAAGAAGTAGTAACTGAAGCCCAGCATGTACTGCAACTGCCACGAATCGGGTACGTTGCGGACGCCCTTTTCGAGCAGCGCGATGCCGTCGTCGACGCGATCGGCTTCCCAGGGGAGAATCACACCGCCGAAGCGGTAGACATGCTCGGCGCGCGGATCGAGATCGGTGACGACATCGCACATAGATGCGAGCCACGGATAGATGCGGTCGCTTTGGTAGTGCCGTCCGAAGTAACTGATGGTGCGGAACCAAAGGACATTCGCCAACACCTGTTCGTAGCCGAGCGACACGGCGCGCAAGAAACGCGTCGGCGGGAGGTAGACCAGTTCCGCCAGTTCAGTGTGGGTGCTGAGATCGCGGTCGAGCGCCGCACTCAACCAGTACGTCGCTGCAGCCAACGTCACTCCGATGAGCAGCCCAGCGGCGGTCTTCAGCGGTCGGCTCATACGATGGCTGCGCCATGGCAGGTGCCGCGGAAAATCGCAAGCCTGTGAGCCGCCCATCGCCATCGAATCAACTGTGCAGCACCATCGTGTCAAGCGTAGAGAGCGGGGGAAGCAGAAAAAGGGACAGGGACGGGCGATGCACCCGTCCCTGCTCAAAGGTCAGACGAGATTGCTTAGTTCGTGATACCGCCGGCCGTGCTGTCGTAGGTCCACGTCACCGCACCGTTGTCGTGCTTGGACGTCCCGGAGAAGCCGTTCGTGCCGATCAGTACCATCGAGAGCTTCACGCCCGACGACACCTTGAAGTTGATCTTGCTGTCGCAGTCAGCCTGCGTGCAGGCAACGTACGCGTTTCCATTCGCGAAAGTTGCTTCCTCGGCGGTCGCGGCGTTGCGCAGATCAGACTGAGCCCGCGCGTCGAAGCCTCTCTGCCGATAGAGTGCAAACTGCGGAATGGCGATGGCGGCCAAGATGCCGATGATGGCAACGACCACGAGTAGTTCAATCAGAGTGAAACCTTCATTGTTCTTCAGAGCCTTCATTGTATCCTCCATTTCTTCCTTATGTCCTGAGTACGTTGTTCTTCCGCGCTTTATGAGTGCGCAATTGCTTTTCTGGGCTCCCGAAAGATCAGGGTGGACCGTGTGTTTGTTTCATCGATCACCTCCCAGCGGCATCCGCAACCTTGCAATGCCCGTACCATTTACCGGGCAGCAGGCGGGTTCAGAATCGAGGCGTGAACAAGACAGCTGTGGGAATGACAAATTGAGTCGTTCGGCAGGAGAGTGACAGGTTTGGGCGCGATTTTTTTGACGGGAGAGGC
The DNA here is from genome assembly GCA_035541735.1 of Candidatus Margulisiibacteriota bacterium. Taxonomy (GTDB): domain Bacteria; phylum Desulfobacterota; class Binatia; order HRBIN30; family HRBIN30; genus DATKMS01. The sequence continues at coordinate 22,142 of DATKMS010000242.1, read as the reverse complement.
GCTCTCTACCAGAAAATGACATGAGCGCGCGGGCTGCGAAGGGCGAATCCAGGGCAGGGCACAACTCCCTTCGAGTGCCGCAATACACGGATGGACTATTCCGGCGACGAATCGTTGAGCCCGTACTTTTGTAGTCGGTGACGGAATGAACGGTAGTTGATACCGAGCAGCTCGGCGGCGCGCTTCTTCACCCCTCCGGCTTCGGTGAGTGCACGCTGCAAGATGCTCTTTTCGTAGGCGGCGAGGTTGTCATCGAGGTTCTCCCCGGGGGCGGTTGGTGCTGGTGCCGTCGGCAGGATCGGTATCGCCGTCGTCACGGCCGCTGGCAAGAAAGTTGGCTTGCCATTAGGCGGTGGCGGCTGCGTGGCCGCGACGGGTGTGGATTTCAGAACATACTCGGGAAGATGCGGTTCATGCACCGTTTCACCGTCCGACAGGGCGACGGCGTGCTCGATGATGTTCTCCAATTCACGCACATTCCCCGGATAGGCGTACTCCTGCAGTCGGCGCGCTGCGGCGACCGAGAGGCGCTGGACGTGCTTGCCGTGCAGATCGGAGAACTGCCGTAGAAACTTCCTTGTCAACTGTGCGATGTCCTGCCGGCGTTGGCGTAACGGGGGCAACTCGATGGTCAAGACGTTGAGACGATAGAACAGATCAGTGCGAAACCGGCCGGCATTCACTTCGTCTCCCAGATGGCGGTTGGTGGCCGCAACAACGCGCACATCGACCGTGACGTTCGCGTCCGCACCAATCGGCGTGAAGCTGCGTTCCTGGAGCACCCGCAAGAGCTTGACCTGTAGCGCCAGAGGGAGGTCGCCGATCTCGTCGAGAAAGATCGTGCCCCCATCGGCCATCCGAAAAAGCCCGGCACGCGCGGCCACCGCCCCGGTGAACGCGCCTTTGACGTGACCGAAGAGCTCGCTTTCGATCAATGTGTCAGGGATCGCCCCGCAATTGACCGCGACGAACGGGCGGTCTTGCCGGGCGCTGCGTGCGTGCACCGCACGCGCGACCAGTTCCTTTCCTGTACCGCTCTCGCCGGTGATCAGTAACGTGGCGTCAGTCCGCGCTGCCCGCTCGATCAGGTCGCGCACCTGGCGGATCGCTGGGCTGCTGCCGATGAGCCCATCGGTTGCAGCTCCGTCGTCGTCGTCGGGCACGAGCGACTCGTTTCCGGTGCCTGGCTCTGCTTCCGTGCACAAGCGTTCCTCGAGACGGCGCAGCGCGCTCACATCCTGCAAGATGTACAGCGCCCCGATCGGATTCCCGTAGGTGTCGCGCAACGGCGCGGTAGAACATCGCAGGTTCAGCTCTGAGCTGTCGCCGAGGCGATGGATGAACTCGGTTGGCTGAATCGTGCTGGAGGATTGCAGGAACTGCTGGCGGCCCGACACCGTATGTCGCAGCGGCGCAAAGATCGAGCCCATCTCCCGTCCCATCAGTTCCGCCGCCGGCATCCCGGCCACTTCTTCCGCGGTGGCATTGGCCGATGTGACGCAGCCGGCAACGTCGGTGGTGATCAGAGCGCTGCCGATGTTGCGTGCGACCGCCTCTTGCAACGAAGCCAGGCGATCGCGCTCCGCTTCCCGTTCCTCCAACAGACGCTCCGTATGATGCAGCCGGCGCACCAGCGAACTGGCCAGCAGTGCGATCAGAAAAAACGTGGCATTTGTGGTAGCGAAGCGCAGAGCGAAGTGCAGGTCGGGCGCCGCCGGCGGAAACGGGTAGTCCGGTCGCGCGACCAGACCGCTGCCGAGCACCGCCACCAGGGCGGCGTAGCAGATCGACGAGCCGGCTGCCGCACCGATCGCGCCGGGCGTCGACATGAGGACCGCGGCGTTGATGACCACCAGGCTGTAGAGCGAGCCGAAGGGGCTGTCGGCGCCGCCGGTGACGAAGATGACGCCGGTGGTCAGCAGGATGTCAAAGAGCAGTTGAACGGAGGCAAATCGGTTGAGCTGTCGGAGCCGCAACAAAAGGACCGCGGAGACGATGGTCAGTGCATAGGTGGTGGCGATGGCCATCAACAGGATGCTCACCGACACTGCATACCGCTGGTTGGGCTCGCCGAGGTAGACGAGTGCGAGCGCCCCAAGAAAGACGGAGACGATCAGGACGCGGAAGAAGAGAAACCACTTCAGCCGGTTGCGGAGCCGCTCCGCGCGTTCGTCAGCGAGGTCGGCCACGGGTCAGCCGATCACCGATCCGAGCTTGAAGATCGGCAGGTACATGGAGATCACCAGACCGCCGATCACCACACCGAGGAACAGGATGACGAGCGGTTCCATCAGCGCCGTGAGGTTGGCAACTGCATTGTCGACCTCTTCCTCATAGAAGTCGGCGATCTTCTGCAGCATCGCATCGAGGGCACCGGTGGTTTCGCCCACTGAGATCATTTGACACACCATCGGCGGAAACACTTTGCTCTGCGCCAGCGGCTCGGCAATCGTGCGCCCCTCACTGATGCTGACGCGCGTCGCCAGCACGGCGCGCTCAACTACCTTGTTGCCGGCCGTTCGAGCGGTGATCGCCAAGGCGTCGAGAATGGGAACGCCGGAGGACACCAGCGTGCTCAAGGTCCGCGTGAATCGTGCGACCGCAGATTTGCGGATGAGGTCGCCGAAGACCGGAAGCTGCAGGAACATCTGATCGAACGTCAGCCGCCCCGCCTCGGTGCGATAGAACTGCCGACTAGCGATGCCGACGGCGATCAGGACACCGAACATGTAGTGGAAGTAGGCGATGGTGAAGTTGCTGAGATTGATGACGAACTGTGTGGGGGCCGGCAATGCCTGACCGAAGCTGCCGAAGAGCTCCGCAAACACTGGGATCACGAAGATCAGCAAGATCGCAGTCACGCCGACGGCGACGGTGACGATCGTGGCCGGGTAGATCATCGCCCCCTTGATCTTGCTCTTGAGCTTCATGGCCTTTTCCATGTAGCCGGCGAGGCGGTGGAGGATGCTGTCCAGAATACCGCCGACTTCGCCGGCGGCGACCATGTTCACGAACAGATCATCGAACAATTTGGGGTGTTTGCGCAGTGCATCGGTGAACGTCGATCCGGCCTCCACCTCATCTTTGAGCTGCCGCACCACCCCCCGCAGCTTCTTGTTGGGCGACTGCGTCGCGAGTACGTCCAAGCATTGCACGATCGGCAACCCGGCGTCGATCATGGTGGCCAATTGTCGTGTGAAGATCACAACGTCGCGCTGCTTGATCGATTCACCGAAGCCCGGGATCGTGAGCTCGCGATCCAGCCCGCGGCCTTTTTCTTTGATTTTCGCGGGAATGGGCTGAATGCGTTGCGAGCGCAGCCGCACCAGCACCGCATCGCGCGTCGGCGCTTCCATTTCCCCGGCGAGCACCTCGCCACGGGGAGAAACGCCTTGCCAACGGAAAACCGCCATTTTTTCACCTCACTCCTTCGGTGGAGATGCCGGAAAATCCGCTGGATCTCCGCACCGCTCACCCTCTGTGCTCAGAGGTGAAGCACGTCACGTGCCAGATGCTATCAACGGTGCGTCAGACCTGGCGCTGGGCCCAGCATGGACCGCACTTCGGCGGGCTCTGTTGCGTGGCCCATTGCCTCGTCGTACGAGATCAGCCGCCGCTGGTAGAGGTCAACCAACGACTGTGACATCGTCTGCATCCCGAACTTCAGCTGCCCCACCTGCAACTGCGAGTAGATTTGATGGATCTTCTCCTCGCGAATGAGGTTGCGGATAGCCGGGTTGGGGATCATGACCTCGACCGCCAACACTCGCCCACGCCCATCCATGCGTGGAATCAACTGCTGCGAGACCACTCCCTGCAAGACGAGTGACAATTGCGCGCGCACTTGCGGTTGCTGGTTGGAAGGGAAAATGTCGATGATCCGGTTGATGGTCTGCACCGCCGAGTTGGTGTGCAGACTCGACAGCACCAGGTGGCCCGTCTCGGCCACCGTCAAGGCGGAGGCAACCGTCTCGAGGTCACGCATTTCGCCGATGAGCACGACGTCAGGATCCTGGCGCAACACGTGGCGCAGCGCCTGGGAGAATTCGTGGGTGTCCGCGAACACCTCGCGCTGGTTCACCAAACACTTGCGATGCTCATGCACAAACTCGATGGGATCTTCGATGGTGACGATATGCTCGCGGCGTTCACGGTTGATCTTGTCGAGCATCGAGGCCAGGGTCGTCGACTTGCCGCTCCCCGTCGGACCGGTGACGAGAACCAATCCGCGCGGCAATTTCGTCAACTCCGCGGCCACCGGCGGGAGCCCGAGTTCAGCGAGTCCGCGCACCTCGTACGGAATGAGCCGGAACGCGCCCCCCACCGTGCCCTTCTGCACGAACAGGTTGCCGCGAAACCGGCTGAGGCCGCGAATGCCGAACGAAAAATCCAGCTCGCTCTCCTCTTCGAAACGATGCCGCTGGCTGTCGGTGAGCAGGCTGTAGCACAGATTCTTGGTCTCGTTGGCCGAGAGCGGAGGAAAAGGCATTGCCGCCAACTCGCCGTCGATACGCATCAGCGGGGGACTTTCGGCCGAAATGTGCAGATCCGTCGCGCCGCGTTCGACAACCAACTCCAGGAAGGTCTGAATGCTCAATGACGCAATCGGCTGCTCGTCGAACGCCGGAGCATCAAAATCATCGGTCATCGCCACTCAGTGCTGCGCTCCTACAATCAAGGTATCGTCCCTATCTCGCTGCGTCAGTCTGGCATGGTGACGCGGACGACTTCGCCGACGGTCGTCGCGCCCTCCTTCAGTTTGCCAACGCCACTCTGTCGGAGCGTCTTCATGCCCAGTCCGACGGCGCAGCGCTTGATCTCGGTGGCGGAGGCGCCGTTCAACACCAGGTCGCGCACTTCCTCGCTGATGGGCATGACCTCGTACAGCGCGATGCGCCCGCGGAACCCACTGCCGTTGCACTGCGCACACCCCGTCCCCTGAAAACAGCTGAAGGTCCCGATGTCTTCTTTCGCCACGCCGATGTCGAGGAGCGCCTGCGGTGGCAGTTCCACGGGGGCCCGGCAGTTGCTGCAGACGAGCCGCGCCAGGCGTTGCGCGAGAATCAGGTTCACCGACGATGCCACCAGAAAGGGCTCAACCCCCATATTCAGGAGCCGATTGATGGTCGACGGTGCGTCGTTCGTATGCAGCGTGCTCAGCACCAAGTGCCCCGTGAGCGCCGCCTTGATGGCGATCTCGGCGGTCTCGAAGTCACGCACCTCGCCGACCATGATGATGTCCGGGTCTTGCCGCAGGAACGAACGCAGCGCGCTGGCGAAGTTCAGTCCGATGTCCTCGTGGATCTGCACCTGATTGATACCGACGAGATTGAACTCCACGGGGTCTTCCGCCGTGGAAATGTTCGAGCCGATCTTGTTGAGCTCCGAGAGCGCCGAGTACAGGGTGGTTGTCTTGCCGCTGCCGGTGGGGCCGGTGACCAGAACCATACCGTACGGCTTGTAGATCGCCTCCTTGAAGTCTTTGAGGGCCGATTCTTCGAACCCGAGCTTGGTCATGTCGAGCTGCAGGTTCGACTTGTCGAGCAGCCGCAACACGATCTTTTCGCCGAAGATCGTCGGCAGCACCGAGACGCGGAAGTCCATCTCTTGCCCGCGCCCGAGCTTCAGCTTGATGCGGCCGTCCTGCGGGAGGCGACGTTCGGCGATGTCGAGCGCCGCCATGACCTTCACGCGCGAGGTGATGGCATTCTTCAACTTGAGGGGGGGGCGCATGATCTCTTCCAGCACCCCATCGACCCGGAAGCGCACCCGGAACATGCGCTCGAACGGTTCCAAGTGCACGTCGCTGGCGCGGCGCTTGATGGCGCTTGTGAGAATGGCATTCACCAGCCGCACCACGGGGGCGTCTTCCGTGGCGCGTTCCAGTTCCTTGAGATCGATCTCCTCGCTGTTGTCGACGAGTTCGACGTCCTCGCCTTCGATTTCGGTCAAGACGTCATCGTACTCGCCGCTCCCCTGCTCGTAGAACTGCTCGATCGCCGCGGTGATCGACGACACGCACGCCACGGCCACCTTCACGTCGTAGCCGGTGAGAAACTTCACCTCGTTGATGGCGACGATGTTCGACGGGTCCGACATCGCCACCGTCAAGGACGACCCACTCAGATTGATGGGTACGAGGTGGTGGCGTTGGACCAGGGTGCTGGGAATCAAGCGCAGCACTTCGTTCGGGATGTTCATCGCCGATGGATCGACGAGCGAGAGATGGTACTCCTTCTGCAGACAGCCCGCCAGGTCGGCTTCGCCGAGGAACCCGAGCTTGACCAACACGGCACTGAGCGCGGTGGTGCCGGCCTCCTGCTCTTCGGTTGCCTTCGTCAGTTGCGGGGTCGTGAGCAACCCGCGGCGTACCAGCAGCTCGCCCAGCCGCGTGCTCATGGAGTGTTCACCCGTGCCATTCGCCTGATACGCTACTCAGGCGTTGGCCCCTTGTCAATTTTCAGATTCGTGCGGCGCCCCCGCGGCTTCTCCGGGGAAGCAGTCCGCAGGGCTGCGCGCATCGCGGCCACTGGGGCGGCACGCCCAGTCCAGAGGGTGAAGGCCGCAGCTCCTTGATGCACGAGCATGCCGCTTCCATCTAGGGTGCGCCGCCGACTGCGTGCCGCATGCGCCAAGAAGTCCGTGCGCCGTCCGTAGATGAGGTCGACGAACAAGCACGACGGGGATGTGGCGCCGTAGTGCAGCGGAAAGAAACGTTCGCCGTGTAACCCGAGGGAAGTGGCGTTCACCACGAGATCGATTCCACCGAGGAGTTCGTGATCCCGCAGCACCGCCAACGGTGCGGCCGTCGTCTGCAGGGTCGCAGCCTTGAAGGTGCGTACCAAGCGTCGGGCGCGTGCGATGGTGCGGTTCGCGACCGTCACCCCTGCCGCCTTGCCTTCCGCCAACGCCGTCAGAACGGCGCGTGCCACCCCACCCGCACCAATGACCAGCGCACGACTGTCACGGAGCGAAAACTGCACATCTTGCAGTGCCCGCAGAAACCCCGTGACATCCGTGTTCTCGCCGTGCAGGCGACCGTCCCGGTTCACGATGGTGTTCACCGCCCCCGCACGCCGCGCCGTCGGGCTGACCGTGTCGAGCCACTTGATGACACGCTCCTTGTGCGGCACGGTGACGTTCACGCCGGCGATGCCGAGCGCGCGGATACCGTCCATCGCCTGCCGGACTTGCGCGGCAAGCACCGGGAAAGCCACGTACGCGTAGTCGAGTTTGAGCGCGCGGAATGCAGCGTTGTGCATCGCGGGCGACAGCGAGTGCGCCACCGGATCGCCGATGATACCGACGACCTGTGTGCGCCCCGAGATCTGCATGAACAAGCGAGTGCGGCCGGCGCTATTCGGTTGCGCCGAGAGCCGGCCCGGCCAGCAACACCGCCCGCGCCGCTGCGAGCCGCGCAATCGGCACGCGGAACGGAGAACAGGAGACGTAGTCCAGTCCGACGCGGTGGCAGAACATGACCGAATCTGGATCACCGCCGTGCTCGCCGCAGATGCCGATCTTGAGCGGCGGCCGCGTCGCCCGACCCTTCTCGACGGCAATGCGGATCAACGCGCCGACACCGACCTGGTCCAGCGATTCGAACGGGTCCTTCGCGTAGATCTCGAAGTCGCGCACGTACGGCACCAGGAAGCGGGCGGCATCGTCGCGCGACACACCCAGCGTCGTCTGCGTCAGGTCATTGGTCCCGAAGGAGAAGAACTCGGCGACGCCGGCGATCGCATCGGCTGTCAATGCGCCGCGTGGGACCTCGATCATCGTGCCGACGGCGTAGCTCAAGCGCACCCCTTTCTCGCGCTTCACCTCCTCACCCACCCGGCGCACGATGTCCGCCTGTAGCCGCAGTTCTTTGACGTCCCCGACCAGCGGGATCATGACCTCGGGGTGCGCCTTGGTGCCCGACGCGACGACGCTGGCCGCCGCTTCGAAGATGGCGCGCGCCTGCATCTCGGTGATCTCCGGATAGATGATGCCCAGACGGCAGCCGCGGAAGCCGAGCATCGGGTTGAACTCGTGGAGTGCCTCGACGCGCTCGCGAATGCGGGCTGCTGCAATGCCCATCTCCTGCGCCAGCGCCTGCTGCCCGGCGTCGTCGTGGGGGAGAAACTCATGCAACGGCGGATCGATCGTGCGAATGGTGACCGGCCGCCCCTGCATGACACGGAAGATACCCTCGAAGTCGGCGCGCTGCAGCGGCAACAGCTTCGCCAGCGCTGCGCGCCGCTCGTCGACGGTCTCCGCCAGGATCATCTCGCGCATCGGGCCGATCTTGCCCTCGCCGAAAAACATGTGCTCGGTGCGGCACAGCCCCACACCTTCCGCGCCGAAGGCAATCGCGTTGGCGCACTGGTCCGGCAAGTCGGCGTTGGTCCGCACCGCCAGCCGGCGCGTGCGGTCCGCCCACTGCATGAGCTGTGCGTATTGCTGGTAGACCGGCGCCTGCTGGGGGTGCACGCTGCGGTCAATGAGCACGCGCACCACCTCGCTCGGTTCGGTCGCCATGCGGCCGAGGAAGACCTCACCCGTCGTGCCGTCGATCGACAGATCGTCGCCCTGTTTGAGCACCCGGTCCGCCCCGGCGACGCGCATCTCGCCCCTGCCGTAATCGATGTTCAACGCCTCGCAGCCGGCGACACAGACCTTCCCCATTTGCCGCGCTACCAAGGCGGCGTGACTCGTCATGCCGCCGCGTGCGGTGAGGATGCCCTCGGCCGCGGCCATGCCGCGGATATCTTCTGGGGAGGTCTCAATGCGCACCAGGATGACGTGCTCGCCGCGGGCCGCTGCGGCCTCGGCGTCCTCGGCGTGGAACATGATCTTGCCGGTGGCGGCACCCGGGCCGGCATTCAGACCCCGTGTCAGCAGACGCTGCTCGCGCACCGCCTGCTCCTTGTCGGCGACCCGGAAGGTCGGCCGCAGCAGCTGATTGAGCTGCTCGGGCTCGACGCGCAGCAACGCCTCGGTCGGATTGATCAAGCGCTCCTTCACCATGTCGACGGCGATGCGGATCGCCGCCGCGCCGGTGCGCTTGCCGACGCGGCACTGCAACATGTAGAGCCGCCCCTGCTCGATGGTGAACTCGATGTCCATGACGTCGCGGTAGTGCCGCTCCAGCGTGCGGCGAATCTTCACCAGCTGCGCATAGACCTTGGCGTTCTCTTTCTCGAGCGCGTTGATCGGCAGCGGCGTCCGCGTACCCGCAACGACGTCCTCGCCCTGCGCGTTCATCAGGAACTCGCCGTAGAAGACGTTCTCGCCGCTGGCCGGGTCGCGCGTGAACGCGACGCCCGTGCCCGAGTCGTTGCCGAGGTTGCCGAAAACCATCGACTGGACATTGACCGCCGTCCCCCAGCTCTCCGGAATATTGTTCAGCTTGCGGTAGGCGATCGCCCGCGCGTTCATCCACGAACCGAAGACGGCACCGATGGCGCCCCACAGTTGCTCCTGCGGGTCTTCGGGAAACTCGATGCCCTTGCGCTCGCGAATCGCCGCCTTGAACTCGGCGACCAGCTCACGCAAGTCGTCGGCCGTCAGTTCGGTGTCCAGCGTGACGCCGCGCGCGTGCTTCTTGCGCTCGAGAATTTCTTCGAAGGGATCGATGTCCTCCTTTTTTTCCGGCTTCAAATCAAGCACGACGTCACCGTACATCGCGACGAAGCGCCGGTAGGAGTCGTACGCGAAGCGCGCGTTGCCAGAAAGGGCGATCACGCCTTGGACGGTCCGGTCGTTGAGCCCGAGGTTCAGGACGGTGTCCATCATCCCCGGCATGGAGGCTCGAGCCCCCGAGCGCACCGACACCAGCAACGGATTGGACGGATCGCCGAACTTGCGTCCCAGCACCTGCTCGACGCGCTGCAGGTGCTGCGCGACCGCCGCGCGGAGCCCGGCCGGATAGCGGCGTCCGTTCTGGTAGAAGTGGGTGCACACATCGGTCGAGATGGTGAACCCGGGCGGCACCGGCAACCCCAGCCCGGCCATCTCGTGGAGGTTTGCCCCCTTGCCGCCAAGCAACTCCTTCATCCCCGCATTGCCGTCAGCGCGTCCGCCGCCGAACGCGAAGACGAACTTGGGGAGGGCAGGCCGCCGCGGCGATAGCGCGCGTTTGGCGCGTCTGGGCTTGGCGACCGCGCGCCGCTTGGAAGTCCGTGAGGCTGTCTTGGCTGTGCGTTTCATGACCGGCGGTTTCCTTTGTCGTGGCTGATGATGGTCAGACGTCAGACGTCGATGCGGCGCCGCAGCTCGTCGGGGAGGCGCTCGATGGGAATGCGCGCCTGTTGCATCGAGTCGCGGTCGCGCACCGTGACCGTGTCGTCCTGCATGGTTTGATGATCGACGGTGATGCCGAACGGCGTGCCGATCTCGTCTTGGCGGCGATACCGCCGCCCGATCGATCCGGCCTGGTCGTACTGCACCGGGAAGTGTGCCGCGAGGATGTCGCGCACCTGCTGTGCTTTCTCGGGCTGCCCGTCCTTGCGCAACAGCGGAAACACCGCCGCCTTCACCGGTGCGAGCCGCGGGTGGAAGCGCAGCACTGCGCGTGTCTCGCCCTCTGCTTCGTCTTCATCGTATGCATCGACCAGGAACGCCAAGGTCGCGCGGTCCGCGCCCGCCGCGGGTTCGATGACGTACGGCACGAAGCGCTCGCGCGTCTCCTCGTTGAAGTAGCTGAGGTCCTTGCCGCTGTACGCGGCGTGCTGCTTGAGATCGAAGTCGGTGCGGTTGGCGATGCCTTCGAGCTCCTGCCAGCCGAAGGGAAACTCGTACTCGACGTCCACGCAGGCCTTTGCGTAGTGTGCCAGTTCGTCCTTGGCATGCGGGCGCAAGCGAAGGTGTTCGGCGCGAATACCATATCGGCGGTACCACTGCAGCCGCGTTTCCTTCCAGTAGTCGTACCAACGCTCGTCGTCGCCGGGCTTGACGAAGAACTCCATCTCCATCTGCTCGAACTCGCGCGTGCGGAAGAGGAAGTTGCCGGGGGTGATCTCATTGCGGAACGACTTGCCGATCTGTGCGATGCCGAACGGGATCTTGTGGCGCGAGGCGTTCAGGACATTGAGGAAGTTGACGAAGATGCCCTGCGCGGTCTCTGGGCGCATGAAGACGACGTTGGCGGTGTCTTCCACCGGCCCCATGAAGGTCTTGAACATCAGATTGAACTGCCGTGCCTCGGTCAGCTCGCCGCCGCATTCGCCGGGGTGCTGCGACGGCTTTTCCGGGCAGCGCGCGTCCATCAGCTTGTCGGCGCGGAAGCGTTCCTTGCACTTCTTGCAGTCGACCAGCGGGTCGGTGAAGCCGGCGACGTGCCCCGACGCTTCCCACACCCGTGGATGCATCAAGATGGCGCAGTCGATGCCGACGATATCCGACCGCGTCAGCACCATGTCGCGCCACCACGCGTCTTTGACGTTGCGCTTCAGCTCGATGCCCACCGGTCCGTAGTCCCAACAGCTCGCCAACCCGCCGTAGATCTCACTCGATTGAAAGGCGAACCCGCGCCGCTTGGCGAGGTTCACGACTTTTTCCATGGTGACTGCGCGACTCATCGTCCGGTCGAAGTACCATGTCAGCCGCAGGGCGGCAATGCGAGGGGGACGGTGCTGTAGGCCACGTCAACGTCGTTCATGGGGGGGGTCGCGCCACGATCACCACCGGGGGCGTGAAGAGGATGCCTCAAAACTCGCGCGCCAGGCATCCGTGCGATCCGTGAGGGCAGCACCGCTCTTGCTGAGGTGGGCGCCCGCGGGCATCTGCGGCTGGTGGCGTGACCGGGCGGCGCGGTGCCGCCGGCACGAACGTTCACCCCGACGGCCTCGCCGACCCCGACGCGCACGTCGATTCCTCCACCGGCCAACACCCCGACCCCCGCTCGCGTCGGCTGCTGCGCGCTCACCAACGCGGAAATCTGCGTCGGCTCCTTCGCAGGGTGCGCAACGACGATCAACGCGGTCGACGACGTCACGCGTGCTGCGAATGAATTCAGCGGGGAATGAAACGCTTGAGTCCGGCCAGGTCTGCTTCCTCGATGGCGGTGGCGCCGGCGGCGACCAGACCGCCGTTTTCGCCGTACCACGAAAGCACGCACTGGCCGCGATCCAGCGCCGCGAGGCAGACGCGCTCGATGACCCCTCCGGCACGCGCGTGCACGGCGACGATCACGTCGGCGAGCGCCGCGACCAGCTCGTCACGGCGGCGACCATTGCGGGCGACGGCGTGGTCCATCAACCGGAACGGCGACAACACCAGGGTGCGCTGCGCGTCGAGCGCACTGCGGCCCGGCCCGAAGCCGAAGGGATCGCGGTCCATGCGCGCGCCGAAGGTTGCCAGGATGCCGCGGTCGAGCACCACCACGCGCGGCGCCGCAGCGGCACGGCCGGCGACGGCAGCGATGCGGTAGCCGGTCTTCATGCCCCCGGTGACGAGCGTGCAGCCCTGCGCCGCCGCGGCTTGCACCACGGCCAGGCTGGCGGCAACCGAGTGCTCGCTGATGGTTCGCGAGTTGAGCACCGCCAGCAGCGGGGTGGCCAGCAGCGCGGTGGCGCCGTAGCCGTAGAGCACCACCGGCGGCGGCATGAGCCGTTCGCGCACCCGCGCCGGATATGTGGCATCGCCGCACAGCCACACCAGCCCGCCGGCGGCGGCCAGCTGGTCGAGCAGCCATTGGCAGCGGCTCTCGTGCGCGTTGCGGTCCTCGCACAAGCGCGCGACTGCCTCCGGGTGCAGCTTGTAGGCATCGCGGAGGACTGCAGATGGCAGGCGGAGGAACGTGGCCAAGCTGTGCGCCCGCTCCTGGTTGAGGGCGAGGATGCGCACCGCGCCCTTGTCGCCGACGTGCGGCAGCTCGGAGAGCATCACCGCCTGCAACGCCGTCTCCTTGTCCATTGCTGACCTCCATGTTAGGCAGCGGACCGTCGAGTCGCGGAGGGACCATGGCCACAGCACAGGATCGCCGCGTCAGCGCCCGCGGACTGAGTTTCCACTACGTCGAATGGGGGAGTGCACGGCAGCCGCCGCTCTTGTGCCTGCACGGGATCACGCAGACGGCACACAGCTGGGATGAAGTCGCAGCGGACCTGGCCAGCGACCATCGGGTGCTGTGCTTCGACCAGCGCGGCCACGGCGACAGCGACTGGGCACCGGACGGCGACTACACCCGTCAGACGCAGGCCGCCGACCTCAATGCCATCACCGACGCCCTCGATCTGCGACAGTTCGTTCTCGCCGGGATGTCTATGGGCGGCATCAACTCGATCACCTTCACTGCGCGCCACCTGCACAAGGTTCGGGCGTTGATCATCGTCGACGTCAGCCCGGAGATCCAGGTGAAGGGCGTCGAGAACATCCGCACCTTCATCCAGGCGCCGGACGAGCTGGACAGCTTCGAAGCGTTCGTCGAGCGTGCGCATCAGTTCAACCCGCGCCGCTCGTTGGCGAACATCCGCAGCCGATTGACGCACAACCTCAAACAACTGCCGAACGGCAAGTGGACGTGGAAGTACGACAAAGCCCTGCGTTCGGGCGAGCGCAGCTTCCAGGCCAGTGCGCTGCAGAACCTGTGGGACGACGTACGCGCCATCCGTTGTCCGACGCTCATCATCAAGGGTGGGGAGAGTGACATTCTCTCCTCCGAGAGCGCGACGAAGCTGCAGGCGGCGATTCCGGGCAGCCGTCTCGCCGTGGTGCCCGGCGCGGGGCACTCGGTAATGGGCGATAATCCGACGGCATTCGTGGCGGCGGTGCGCCCGTTTCTCAGCGGGTTGGCCGGTTGATCTACCAGTAGCCGTCATCGACGAAGCTCACATAACGACCGTCCCCGACCACGATGTGGTCGAGCACCCGCACGCCCATGATGTCGCCCACCTCGCGCAGGCGGCGGGTGATCTCGATGTCCTCCTTGCTGGGCGTGGGATCGCCGCTGGGATGGTTGTGTACGAAGACCACGGCGGCCGCGGCCTCGCGCACCACCGGCGCGAAGACGTCGCGCGGATGCACGATGCTCGCCGTGAGGGAGCCCTGGGAGACCGCGACGTCTTTGATCTTGCGGTGTTTGTTGTCCAGCAGCACGGCGTAGAAGTGTTCGCGCTTCTCGCTCGCCAAACGCTCGCGGAAGTGCGCGTACACGTCGCCGCTGCCACGGAACGGCTCGCCGGCGCGGAAGGCGCGCTCGCCGTAGCGCTTGGCGATCTCCAAGGCGGCGAGGATCTGTGCCGCCTTGGCCGGCCCCAGGCCTCTGACCTTGCACAGATCGCCGACGCCGGCGCCGGCGAGGCGGCGGAAGTCACCGAACTGCTCGATCAACGCGCGGCCCTGGTCGAGCGCGCTGGCGCCTTTCTGGCCGCTGCGCAGCAGAATGGCCAGCAGTTCGGCGTCGGAGAGCACCGCGGGCCCGCGCGCCAAGAGCTTCTCCCGCGGCCGGTCGTCCACCGGCCAACTTTTTATCGATAGTGATGATGGCATGTGCACACTTATAGCTCATGCACCTCACCATAGTCTACTCCGTAGAGTTGGCGTCTGCGCCGGTCGGAGGCCGGTCGGAGGCCGCTCTTGACAGCCGGGAAGCGCTGCACGTAAGGAGCACCACAAAGACCCCGCGTCTGTCGTGACAACGGAAGGGAGGCAGGTATGTGCCGACCGCGTTTTGCAGGTTGTCTGGTAGTCGCTGTTGCCCTGTGGCTGTGCGCGTCGTGCTCGAAAGGGCCGTCGGTCAACTGGTCTGCGCAGGAGAACTTCTTCGCCGTCGAGAAGAGCGAGAAGACGAATGAGGGAGCGCGTATGGAATTTCACTCGCTCGTGGATGCACCGGCGCCAGAGGTGTACCGTGCGCTCGCCGACCCGGAGCACTACGCCGACTTCGTCGAGGGGGTGAGCGAAGCGGCGCTGGTGAGTACTGAAGGCAACACCAAGGTGACGCAAATCACGCAGTCCGTCATCGGGCGGCAGAGCCGCGCGCGCGTCAAGTGGACCCTCCATCCCGAGGACCGCAAGATCGAGTTCGAGACGCAGCAGAGCGATGCCAACTACAACGACGGCAGCTACGAGGTCATCGCGTCACCCGACGGCAAGCGCAGCTACATCATTTCGGTCTACTTCGTGAAGGAGAAGGGCGCGCCGCAGAATGTCCCAATCGGTGTGCTCATGAGTGCCACGCGCGACTCCTTCGAGCGGGCGGCGCGCTCCGTCAAGCAGCGCGCGCTGGGCCAGCCGGGCAAGGGATAAGAGCCGATCCGGAGGACGGACAACGGATCACAGACAACAGACCGCAGCTTTCATCGGCGTCCAGCCCTGTATCTGTTGTCTGTAGTCTTCTTGGCTGTTGTCGCGTGAGGCTTTCGCAGAGCTCCTTCACGCCGCAACGCGCAACAGTAGTCCCTTCAAGTACTCACCGCCGGGGTGCGCCAGGCTGGTGGGGTGGTCTGCACCGGGGCCCAGATGCCGCAGCGCCTGGACCTCGCGACGCGCATCGACCGCAGCGCCGTGGACGATCTTCCAGAAGAGGTCTGCCGGGACATGTTGCGAGCAGCTGAAGGTGAGCACGTACGCACCTGTGCTGGCGCGGCGAAAGGCCCAGAGATGGAGGTCCTTGTACGCTCGTGCGCCACGCTCGACCTCGTGCCGCCGCTTCACCAGTGCAGGAGGGTCGAGGATCAAGAGGTCCCAGGCAAGGTTGGTGTCGCGCAGGTATTCGAACACATCGGCCTCGACGAACTCGGCGGTCGATGAAGGGAGCCGGTTGCCGGTCCAGTTGTGACGCGCCAGATCGAGGGCGCGGGCGGAGCTTTCCACCGATACCACGTGTCGTGCACCTGCGGCGCCGGCGTAGACGGAAAACGCACCCGTGTAGGCGAAGGCATTGAGTACCATGCGGCCCGGCGCGAACTGCGCAGCCAGGGCGCGGTTGTCGCGCTGGTCGAGAAAGAAGCCGGTCTTCTGACCGCCGTGCACGTCGACGAGAAAGCCATGCCCTGCCTCCCGGACCCAGAATGGGTCGGCCGGCACCGCGCCGGCGATGACGCCGTGTGCTGGCTCGAGGCCCTCTTCGCGCCGCACGCTTCCGGTGCTGCGCTCGTAGATTCCGCTGGGGCCTAGCGCTCCCTGCAAGGCGGTGACCAAGTCACGTTTCAGCTGCGCGGCGCCGGCAGTGAGGCACTGAAGCACGACAACGGGACCATAGACGTCGGCGACAAACCCGGGCAGGCGGTCGCCTTCGCCGTTGATCAGCCGATATGCCTCCGTATCCGCAGGGAGAATGGCGTGCCGCAGCGCCAGCGCGTCGGCCACCCGACGGTGGAAGAAACGCGCATCGATGGGCTCGTCTCGGCGGGTGAGCACACGCACGGCGATGGCGCAGCGTGGGTTGGCATACCCACGCCCGAGGAACTCCCCCGCCGCGCTGTCGATGCGCACCAACGTCCCCGCCGGCAGTGCCGGGTCGAGCTCGCGGATCGCCCCGGAGAAGATCCAAGGGTGCCCGAGCAAGACCGGTCGCTCCTTGCCCTGCTTGAGATGGATGATCGGTTCTGACACGGCTGCGCGTTCAGTAGCACACTTCGTTCGCGTGTGAATGTGCGCGGACCGGTTGCACGTCGGGGGCGTCACGCGGTAGGAAGGCCAGCGGAAGGAGCCGATGGTGAGCGTCCTCGAGGAGAAAGATGCCATCCGGGAGCTGATGGCGCGTTACTGCTTCCACTTCGACAATGGCGAGTTCGAGGCGTGGCTGGAGCTCTTCACCCCGGACGGTGCGTTCGATCTGGGGAAAATGGGGCGGTTCGCCGGGCGCGCGAGCTTACAGACGTTTCTCGAGCGTCTACCGCTCACCGACGGCGTGCCGCTGATGAAGCACTGTGTGATGAACAGCATCGTTGCGGTAAACGGCAACCGGGCGACAGCGCAGAGCTATGTCGTGGTGGTGCGCGGCGGCGAGCAGTTGGCGGTCACCATCGCCGGCCGCTATGAGGATCAGCTCACCAAGACGGCAGACGGGTGGCGGTTCACGGAACGCACGGTCCACTTCGACCTGATGAGTCGGCGGTAGCCAGCGGCAGGGTCGTTCTGCACGATGTCCCTGGGCCTATGGTGCGGTGCGGCCGAAGATGCTACAAGACAGCCCTGGTTGGTCACAGGGTGCAATTGGACCAGCCCTGGAACAGAAAGGAGTCGAGCCATTTCGACGAAGGTTTTTGTTGGGAATCTCAATTTCCGTACAACTGAGCAGCAGCTGGCCGCTGCGCTGTCGGCGGCTGGAGAGATCACGCACATCCACATCGGCACGGATCGGGAAACCGGTCGCTCCCGCGGCTTTGCCTTCGTCGAGTTCTCCAACGAAGCGGGAGCTGCCGAGGCGATCAAGCGCTTCGACGGCCAGGAGGTCGATGGCCGCAAGCTGCGCGTCAATACCGCGGAGGATCGGCCGCGTCGGTCAGATGCTGCGCGCTTTGGAATGTCGCGGCCCGGTCGGCCGAGTGAGACGGTAGATCCATCTGCGTATGCCAGTCCGCCCCCCTGGGGTGGCGGCTTTGATGGCGGTGGCGGGCGGCCCTTCAAGAACAAGGGCAGCCGCCGCGGCCTGCGTGCTCGTAAGCGAAGCTTGAGTTTCTGAGCCGGCCCCCCCGTCGGCCCAGCTGCCGATGGTGCGGCCCTGCAGCGGTGTCTCTGCGCCGCCTGCCGGGGCTTACTCCGTGCGCTGCTCCACCGGCACGTAGTCACGACGGTCCGCGCCGTTATAGATCTGGCGGGGGCGCGCAATGCGTGTCTCCGAATCGAGGAGCATCTCCTGCCACTGGGCAATCCAGCCTGGCGTGCGGCCGATCGCGAACAGCACCGGAAACATGTCGAGCGGAAAGCCCATCGCTTGGTAAATGATGCCCGAGTAGAAATCGACGTTGGGATACAGCCGGTGGGAGATGAAGTAGTCGTCGGCCAGCGCGATGCGCTCCAGCTCGAGGGCGATGTCGATGAGCAGATTCTTGCCGGTGACCTCGAACACCTGGTCGGCGATGCGCTTGATGATCTTGGCGCGCGGGTCGTAGTTCTTGTACACCCGGTGGCCGAAGCCCTGCAGCCGGATCTCACCCGCCTTCACCCGCTTGATGTAGGCCGGAACGTTCTGCAGGCTGCCGATCGCCGTGAGCATGCGGATGGCTTGCTCGTTGGCGCCACCGTGCAACGGGCCGTAGAGGGCCGCCGTCGCCGCCGCCACGGCGGAGAAGGGATCGACCTGTGAGCTGCCGACACTGCGCATGGCGTTGGCGCTGCAGTTCTGCTCGTGGTCGGCGTGCAGGATGAACAACACGTCGAGCGCGCGCTCCAGCACCGGATTGGGCCGGTACTTGAGCTCCGTCTTCTTGAACAGCATGTTGAGGAAGTTGCCCGTGTAGCTGAGGTCGTTGTCCGGATAGGCGTACGGCATGCCCACGGAGTGCCGGTAGGCGAACGCCGCCAACGTCGGCATCTTGGCGATCAACCGGTGCGTCTGGATCTTGCGCGACTCGACATCAAAGATCTTCTTGGCCTCTGGATAGAACGTCGAGAGCGCCGCCACCGTGCTGACGAGGATGCCCATGGGGTGGGCGTCGTAGTGAAAGCCGTCGATGAACTGCTTGATGTTCTCATGCAGAATGGTGTGGTGGATGATATTGCGGATGAACGCGTCGAGGTGTGAGCGCGCCGGCAATTCGCCTTTGACGATCAGGTACGCCACCTCCAGAAACGAACTCTGCTCGGCGAGTTGCTCGATGGGGTAGCCACGGTAGCGCAAGATCCCCTGGTCACCGTCGATGAACGTGATGGCGCTCTTGCACGAGGCGGTGTTGGCGAACGCCGGGTCGTAGCTCATCAATCCGAAGTCCTCTGCGGACGTCTTGACCTGCCGCAGGTCGATGGCGTTGATGGCGCCGTCCTTCACCGCGATTTCGTAGGCCTTGCCCGTCCGGTTGTCGACGATCGACAGCGTGTCTTTGCTCATCCGGCACCTCCGCGGCGACCGCGCCGCGGGGTTCACACTGCCATGCGAGGGGCGGCGCTGCAATTGGGTTGGCCGGCACGCGCGGATCCTCCGTTGACTCGGGTATGCCGGCGGTTTATTGTGGGACGGACTGGTCAGTTCCGTTATTCGAGCGATCAATGCGCGGCAGAAAAAAGACTAATGAGACGCGGCTGGCGATCATCGGCTGCGCCTCCGACATCTTCTCCGAGCGCGAGTTCCACGAGGTGCTGACGGACGATATCGCGCAACGCCTGGGCATCGGCAAGGGCACCATCTACCGGTACTTCGGTTCGAAGGAGGAGCTGTATCTCGCGGCCATCGGTGAGGATTTGAACGGCTTGCACGCCGCGGTCACCGCGGTGCTGCAGCAAGACGCGCCGCTCGAGACGACGGTCGAGGCGGTGGTGCGCACCATGGTGAACTACTTCTGGCGGCGGCGCGACTTCTTTGTGCTGATGCAGCGCCTGGAACCGAAGCTGAAGGCCCGCGAGCGCGCCGACTGGCGCAAACGTCGCGACGACGTCGTGGGCATGGTCCGGCGGGTGATCGAGCGTGCCGCGGCGCGCGGTGAAATCGGTCGGGTCAACGCACGCCTTGCCGTCGAGGTGCTGTTCGGGATGATTCGCGGCGTGTGCGTGTATCGGGCGGAGAGCGACCGCCCAGAGGAGCTGACGCGGTTGGTCACCGCCATCTTTTTGGGTGGCGTCGGCGGTGACGGTCGTCGCGTTCAGGGCCGCGCTCGCCCTCTGCAGGTTGTTCACGGAGGAACACGCGGCTCATGACGTTGCGTCGTGTGTTTGCGATGTGCGCGTTCCTCGCGGTCGTGTGGTCAGGCTGCGAGCCTGCCGCCCCTCCGCAGGCGGTGGCAGCCGAAGCCGCTGCGGTCGCGGTGCCGGTGACGGTCGCGCGCGTGCGCGTCCAACCAAGCAGCCGCGTCGTCAACTTCGTCGGTACGTTGTACGGCAAAGACGAGGTCACGCTCTCCAGCCAGGTCGAAGGCCAGATCAAAGCGCTCGCCGTCGACCTGGGCGATCCGGTGCACGCCGGGCAGGTGCTCGCCGAGATCGACGATGACCAATGGCGTGCCCGCCAGCGCGAGGCGGAAGCGACGTTGGCCAAAGCGCAGGCCGACGAGGCGCGCGGCCGCCAACTGCGCGAGCGCAACGTCATCTCGCCGCAAGAGTACGAGACGATGAAGACGCAAGCCCAGGTCGTGCAAGCCCAGCGCGACGCACTGACCGTGACGTTGCGGCACACGCGCGTCGAGTCGCCGATCACCGGCGCCGTGGCGAAGCGCTTCGTGTCGGCGGGGGAGTACGTGCGCGCCGGCAGCCAGCTCTTCAGCCTGGTGGCTGAGGATCCGCTCAAGCTGCGGGGTGATGTGCCCGAACGTTTCGCGCACGAGCTGCAGGTCGGGCAAGCCGTGCACGTCAAGGTCGATGCGTATCCCGATGCCGTCTTCGCCGGACGCCTGGCACGCATCAGCCCGGCCTCCAATCCGGAGAACCGCTCGGTGGCCGTCGAAGCGCTGGTCGACAACCACGACCGCAAGCTCAAACCCGGATTCTTTGCCAACGCCGCCGTGGTCACCCGGACGGACGATCGCGCCTTGATGGTGCCACAAGAGGCGCTGGTCACCTTCGCCGGCGTCACCAAGCTCTTCGTCATCAACGCCGGCGCGGCTCAGGAACGGCAAGTGCAGACCGGCACGCGCGGCAGCGGCGGGTTGGTCGAGATTGTCGAAGGCGTGCAGCCCGACGAGGTGGTCGCGACGTCGGGCCTGACCAAGCTGGGGAACGGCGTCACGGTCACCGTGCGCGAATCCGCCCCACCCAACCCCGAGCCGCGGTCGTGAGCGTGTCGACGAAACGCGAACGCGGGCTTCGAGACGGTCCCGGAAAAGACGGGGCCTCCTCAGCCCGAGAGCCGAACTTCTATGTGCACCTGATGAACCAAGCGTTCGTCCTGAGGAGCCGCCTGCTTCTGGCGGCGTCTCGAAGGGCGAGACTCAGTGTAAAGGACCGTTGCTCGCATGAAGCTCGTTGATCTCTGCATCCGCCGCCCGGTGTTCGCCACCATGTTGATCGCCTTCCTGGTGGCGCTCGGCGTGTTCTCCTACCGCAAGCTGGCGGTGGATCTGTTTCCCAACATCGACTTTCCGATCGTGACGGTGACCACGACCCTCAAGGGCGCCAGCGTCGAGGAGATGGAGAGCGGGGTCACCAAGCCGATCGAGGAGGCCGTGAACACCATCGAAGGTATCGACGAGCTGCGCTCGGTCACCAAGGAAGGCCTGTCGAACGTGATCGTGATGTTCGTGCTCGAACGGAACCGCGAAGCTGCCGCGCAGGACGTGCGCGACAAGGTCGCCGCGATTACCTCGCAGCTCCCGGAAGGCACTGACGCCCCGATCGTCGACAAGTTCGATGTCGAGTCGTCCCCCATCATCAGTATCGCCGTGGCCGGCAAGCGCAACCTGCGCGAGGTCACCGAGATCGCCCGCAAGCAGGTCAAAGAAGACCTCGAAACGTTGCGCGGTGTCGGTTCGGTGACGTTGCTCGGCGGCTTGGAACGCGCCATCAACGTCAGTGTCGACACGGACAAGCTGGCGGCCTACAACATTTCGATCCAGCAAGTGAAGGCGGCGCTGCGAGCGCAGAATCTCGAGATTCCCAGCGGCCACGTCGACCAGGGACCCAAGGAGTTGGTGCTGCGCACGATGGGCCGCCTCGACAGGGTCGAGGATTTCAAGCAGCTCATCGTCGGCAACGTGCGCGGCCGGCCGCTCACCATAGGCGACGTTGCCACCGTTACCGACAGCTTCGTCGAACCGCGCAACCTGGCGCGGCTCGACGGCAACCCGGCGGTGTCGTTGCTCATCCGCAAGCAGTCGGGGACCAACACGGTCGACGTCATTGACCACGTCAAAGCGCGGCTGGCCGAGCTGCACAGCGTCTTGCCGCCCGACATCACGCTGGAAGTGGTGCGTGACCATTCCCGTTTCATCACGAAGTCGATTCACGAGGTGGAGTTCCATCTCGTGCTGGCGGCGGTGCTGGTAAGCCTGACGGTGATGCTGTTCATCGCCAACTTGCGTGCGACGCTGATCGCCGCCATCGCCATTCCGACGTCGATCGTCTCG